>NZ_JBITYA010000003.1:575168-789584 GCF_044544985.1 Streptomyces sp. NPDC053427
TCGCCATTCGGCTTAATGCCGTAGATCACGCCTTCGCCGCCGCTGAAGACTTTGTCGTAGATGTTCCAGCCGCCGCTGACCTTGTTCCCGCCGGCACCAGCCTTCCATTGAGCCGTGCCTTGCTTCCATCCGTCGTGGCGATACCACTGCAAGTCGCCATTCGGGTAAATGCCGTAGAATGCAACTGGCATGGCGAATCCTTCTTTCGAGACCGGGTGCCGCAGGACGCATTGGGTGGCATAGCCAAGGTCCAGACGGGCCGTGGTTCGGCGAAGGCCCGTGTTGGCCTCGCAACGAACACCCCTACGAGATGACACCGGCCCTGGCGGCTGTCTTGATCTCCGGCATCAGGGGCCATCTCTCTCCACTACACTGCGCTTTCTGGGTGTGTCTCGCAAATGGAAACGGCAGCTGTAGTTCGAGGTCGGCGGAGAGACTTTACAACGGCCTAAGAAGTCATCTCATTTGGCGAGTCTGCGGTAGCAGATGAGGGTGCAGGCGATGCTGGTGAAGGCCAGGAAGTGGTCGGCTTTGCGTTCGTAGCGGCGGTGGAGGCGGCGGCATCCGGCGAGCCAGGACATGGTGCGTTCGATCGTCCAGCGGTGGCGGCCCAGCCGTGTGGAGGACTCGATGCCTTTGCGGGCGATGCGGTGTCGGATACCGCGGCTGCGTAACCACCGGCGCAGGTGGTTGTAGTCGTAGCCTTTGTCGCCGTGGAGTTTGGCGGGCCGGCGCCGACGCGGTCCACGCCGGGAGCGAATGGGTGGGATGCCTCGCACGAGCGGTTCGAGGGCCTGGCTGTCGTGCAGGTTGGCACCGGATATCCCGACGGACAGGGGCAGCCCGGTCCGCTCGGTGATCAAGTGGATCTTTGAGCCATACTTGCCGCGATCCACCGGATTCGGACCTGCCAGGTCCCCCTTTTCAGGGCCCGCATGTTCACCGAGTCGATCGCGCAGCGAGACCAGTCCAGTTCACCGCGGGAGCCGAGTTCGTCAAGGACCAGGCGATGGAGCTTCGCCCACACCCAGGCCTTCGACCATTCGGCGAAGCGCCGGTGAGCCGTGGGCCCTGAAGGGTCGAACGAGGCGGACGGCAGCTGCTGCCACGTGCAGCCCGACGTGGCCACGAACACGATCGCAGCCAATACCTCCCGGTCGCCGTGCCGGCGCCGGCCGCCTCCCTGAGGCCGACTCGGCGCCTCCGGAACCACTCGCTGGAACAACTCCCACAACTCATCCGGCACCAGCCGCTCAACGATCCCCACGCCTGGAGCCTATCGAGCACCCCAAATGAGATGCCGTCTTAGTCAGTTGAAACTGATGCTGTGTCAGTATGGCGAGTGTGTGCCTTTAATCGGGAGGCGGGTGGCCTCGCATGCCCGAGCGGCTGGGCGGCTCGAATTCTGCGGTTGGCCCGGGCCTAAAGGTCTGCCCTGGGGGCGCTTGTCGTCCGGACTCGGTCCACCAGCAGCTCGGCGGCCCCCTCGTACTCGTATGGAGTAACTACACCCATCAACCCGGCCGAAGGCACCCTCGACGACGTCAAAAGGGCCATCGCCACCCGCAAGGGGACGCCGGCCCGCTCGATCCACATCGTCCTGCGGAATGTCTTCCGTGCCCTTCGCCGAGAGGGCGTGATCTTCCGCGATCCCACCCGCGGCCCCGTCTTCGCCGGGATCAACAAGACCCCGCCTTCCGTGCCCTCGGACCGGCTGGCCGGCGTCCTTAGCCATGCGCAGAACGACTTCCAGCGCTTCGTGATGGTGCTGGTCTGCGTCCATGCACTCAGCGCACCGACATCCGCCGGCTGCTGTTCACCGACCTCGACCTGTCCCGTGAGCGGCTCATCGTCCGGCGTTCCGGCAAACGGCACATCATCTACCTGGACGAACTAACTTACCGCTGCGCCTCCGCGTGGCTCCGTGAACGTCACCGCCGTTGGCCGGTGACGGCCAACCCGCATCTGCTTATCGACCGATGGACCGCGGTAGACACCACTCGCTCGCCCATCGGCACCACGTTCACCGCCGTCTTCCGGCCCACCGGACTCACGATGCCAACGCTGCGGCAGGACCGGATCCGCGACGAGGCATTCGAGGTCGACGACCCCCTTCACTTGATGCGCCTGTTCGGCATCTCCTCTCAGACCGCGATGCGGTACATCACCGCGGCCCACCCCGAACGCACCGCGAAGCTACCCCGGTAGACCCCGCTACAGAGCACCGCCTGCAGCCGCCCCCGCCGCGCGCGGAACGGGTTCATGCCGCCCGCCGTCTGCGCCGACATGGGCGGGCACCTGGCCCTTGAGTTTCCGGAACCCCCCACCCCACGCCGCGGACACGGACGACGGTCGGGCCGTTACTGTGGGCCCGGACGTGGATGTCGTGGTGCAACACGGCGTCGGGCCGGGACGCGTCCAGCGCTGGGGTGCCGTCCCCACTCGAACAGCGTAGTGTGGAGGGAGTGAACAACCGGTCCGGATCGTTCGCCATTTGTGCCCTCCGGACGGTGTACCGGCGGTGCATCACACGCTGGTGAATCGATGGACCCCGACTCCTGCCGATGTGTCGCGTACTGCTCCGCCCTTGTGGGAGTCCTTGCCGCGCGGGGGAAGTGAGATGAACGGGTTCGCCGACCAACTCATGATCCGGTATCTGGCGGAGGAGCAGGTCAAGCTGCTCCTGGCTCCGCAGGAGGACACCGACCGGCGCCGGGTACGGGACCTGCTGGCGAGCGTCTACGAGCCGAGCCTGCTGGAAGTGCGCGTGGTGGACGATGTCACGGTCAAGGCGACCGGCTTCCAGGTGCCCGTGGCAGCCCCCGTGACGGTCCGTGGGAGCTGGGAGAAGGTACTGCCGGACATCGCTCAGGGGCGGGCCGCGCTGGAGGTCCCGGGGATCGCGCCGCCGCAGTGGATCGACCTGGCGCTGGAGGCATTGGTCACCGCGCGGGTCGAGCTGACCTCGGGCGCGCTTGACGCGATCGCCTCCGAGGACCTCTCCACTCTCACCGAGGAGGAGTTCGCCCAGCGCTTCTCCTTCATCGACCTCGCGGAGCTGATGCGCCGCGCCAAGGTCGCCGACTTCAGGGAGCTGCAGGAGGAGTTCCCCCGGCTCTACCGCCTGCACTACGCGCAGCCGCCGCCGTTCGACCCGGCCGCGCCGGGCCGGACGTACCAGCTGCGTGTCTCGGTGCTGTTCTTTCCCATACTGGACCTCGGTGCCGCACTGCGTCGGCTCGTCCGGTGCCGGAGGGCGCTGGACGACTCGTGCCCGCGACCCGCCGAGTACGACGGTGGAGCCTTGCTCGCCGCCAGTGCGTGGCTGGCGGTCTTCCCCGCCGCCGCGCTGCCGTCCCCCAACGCCCCCGGGACCGAACGGCAGGTGTCCGACCTGCTGGCCGCCGAGGGCTTCGTGACCGCGTTCGTGGACGTCTCGTGAGCATGCGCGGACAACGGACCGTCACAACTATCCCACCGTCAGACCTCACGTAAGGAGCGGTCGATGGCGGTCAAGTACATCGATGTCACCGCCAGCAGCGACCTGTTCGCGCCCGCCGTCAGGGCGTTCGGAGACATCGCGATCATCGGCAGGGGCGGCTTCGGCACGAAGAAGTCGCGGCCCGTGGACATCGCCTCGCCGGCGGATGCGGCGGGCGCGTACCCGCACGGGGCGACCAAGCTGGTCGCCGCCGTCGACAGCGGCTCCTCCTCCGTCGACGTCCCGGTGGACGTACCGGTCGGCACCCTCGTGCGGATCGGCGCGGAGGCGACCTCGGAGGTCCGCACCGTCCAGGACTCGGCGGCCGCGGGGACGAACTTCACCCTCACCCTGGACACGGCACTCGACCAGCCCCACCCCGCCGGTACCGATCTCTTGGAGGAGCAGGACAGCGACCTCCTCCGGGCGGTCCGTACGGTCTTCCGCCAGTCGCCCCCGCCCACCAGGGTCTGGGGCGTCCAGGTGGACTTCGGCACGCCCCTGTGGGGTGAGGCTCTCGACGATGTGGGCAGGCTCGACGTGCAGATCGTGGCGCTCGCCAACATGCCGCTCAACGATACGAACAGGGCCACCCTCGGCCTGTTGGCGGACCATGTGACGCACGCCGACGGGGACGGCAAGGAACGCATCGGCGTGGCCATGATCGACCGCACTCTCAGCGCCGAGGACATGGTCAAACAGAATTCGGCGCCCGTGAAGAACGAGCGGATGGTGCTGGTCGCCCACCACTCCCCGGACGATGTGGCGGCCGCGGCAGCGGGGGTGATCGCCGGGTACCGACCACACGTCTCGCTGCTGCTGAAGCCGATCGACATCGCGATGACCGAGCTGTTCGCCGAGGCCGACATCACCAAGCTCGACGACGGCCGGATCAACTGGATCACCAGCCCGGTGCTTCTCCCCGGCCACGCGCTCTACCTGGGCGAGGGCTACACCGCCGATGAGAGCCACGGTAAGAAGTACATCGACGTCGTCCGTACCCTCGACGACATCAACTTCCGGATCAAAGCCCAGCTCATCAGGGCGATCGGCAGCCTCAGGATCTCCCGGATCGGCCTGCGCGCCGTGCTGACGATGGTCGAGTCGGTGCTCTCCCCGCTGGTCCAGCAGGAAGTGATCGAGGACTTCGCCATCGTGATCCCACTGCTGGCCCTGCTCGACAAGGACCAGGCGGAGCTGTCCGGGGCGGAGCAACTGAAGATCAAGACCGCCCGGAGCTCGCGGGAGGTCCCCATGATGGTCTCGGTCGTCTACGCCGGCGCCATCCACCGGCTGAAGATCGACCTGGTCTTCACCTGACCGGAACCTGACCGGAACCCGAGCGGGACACCCAGGGAAGTGAGAGACCATGGCCGACGCCACCAAGTGGGACACCCGGCTTGCGGTGATGCTGGACGGCGATGCGGTGTCACCCATCGACTCGTTCAACCCGACCTTCAACGTCCCGGTCCAGCCGGTCCACTCGCTGGAGGCCGACAACGTCGCCTACGTCGTTCAGCCGAAGGTATTCACCTTCACTATGGCGATCAAGGCGATCGGTACGGCCGTAGCCAAGCTGACCGGACTCGCGCTGAGCCGCACCGGCTTCAGCATCGGCGTCCAGGAGCTGACGGGGACCGATTGGACGTTCCAGCAGATCACCTTCCACGACTGCTACATCACGTCCGTCGCCAACACCATCGTGATCGACGGCGTGCCCACCACCACGTTCAACTGCATCTGCCTGCAGGTCAGCCCCAACACCTGAGCTGCACAAGGAGGTTGTGATGACGGATCCGGTACCGGGATCGGGCGAGGATTCCCCGGCCCCCGAGGAGAGCGTGCTGCCGGTGGCCCGCGGAGGGCTTGTGGCGGTGGCTGCGGGAGAGGAGATCGTCGTGGCGCCCGGCTCCGAGGCCGCGGTGGCCGCTGCGGCCGCCCGCGCGGGCGGCGAGGTCCACTACTGGTTCCCCATCAAGGTGGTGCTGACCGACGGTGGGTCGTCGGCCGACGACGACGTGGTGGACACCATCTGCGATGCGCTGTACGAGGCGCTGAGCTGAACCTGCCGGGCCGACCCGAGGAGCGAGCATGCCACGGATATCGTGCCACTTCCCGATCACGGTGTCTCTGCGCCCGGACGCGTCGGCGGCGGATCTGGAACGGCTCGGACAGGCCGTCGCGGAGCAGCTCACCGAGCGGCTGGGCGAGGCCCGGCAGCAGTTGGAGCGGCTGCTGACCACCGCGTCGGAGCCCCCGGTCAGCCCGGATAGCCCGCTCGGCCGCCGTCCGCAGGAACCCGTGGACCCGGGCCGGATCACTGAGGACGGCACGTTCTACCAGGTGCCCTCGTACGACGTCGGCGGCGCGCTGCGGCCCGTCGACCTGCGCGCCGCCGCGCCGCCGCCCCCGTCCGGCGCGGGCCAGGCCGGCGCCCACCCGGCCGCGGACCAGCCGTTCGACGTCACCGCCGCGCACGCCGGGGGCGCGTACGGCGAGCACGACCTGCCGTTCGAGCTCGGTCGGCGCGGGATGCGGATGCTGGTCACGTCGTCCGGTCCGGGCGCCCACCAGCTCACCGGACACGGTGTCGACGCCGTGGCCTTCAACCCCTCGAACGGCGAGATCTGGCTGATCGACAACAAGGCCACCGGCCGGCGGGGCAAGCTGGAGGGCAAGAGCGCCACCGCCCTCGGCGAGAACCTCGGCACCAGCCTGACGGAGGCCGTCACGCAGGTCCGGGGCATGCCGGACTTCCCCGAGAAGGCCGGCATCGTGCGGCGGCTGGAGAGCGCACTGGAGGCCGTCCGGGCTGGAAGCCTGATCCCCAAGGGGCTGGGCATCAGGCTGAAGCTCACCAACGCCGGCGGGTACGGCCAGGGCGCGCGAAACCTGCCGCCCCAGGTGGAGCCGGAGGACCTGGTCGGACCGGAGGTCCGGGCCCAGCGTAAGAAGGACGAGGCCGCGGCGAGGAAACTGGACGTGCGGACCGGGCGGCCGGCCGGTCACGAGGAGACCACGGCCATGCGGGAACGCGTGGGAGGCACCCGCTCGCGGAAGCCGGTACCGGACGGGCAGCCGGCGCCGGAGCCCGGGCCGAAGCCGATGCCCGCACAGGAGACCCGCGTACCGGAGGCGCCCGCGCCGGCGAGGCCCGCCGGCCCGCAGCTCGGCCGCCGCCTGCGGGCGATCGGTGGCGAGGTGCTCGTGCTGGCCGCTCTGCTGGTCTGGGAAACGCTGATCTCCAAGCTGGAACAGGCCATTGAGAGCGCCTGGCTCCGGTCACAGACCGACCGCCGGATGCGGGAGCTCGAACCGGTCATCACCGCCCGCCTCGACGCCCTGGCCGACGACCTCGCCGAGGTGCAGCTCGCCCACCCCGGCGCACCGCTGTTCGGGGTGATCGGCCTGCTCACCACGGTGTACCGGGCGCCCGGCGAGGGCGAGGAGGCGGTGGGCTGCTCGATCGAGGTCACCTCGGTCTCTGTGGGCACGGAGAGGGTCGAACGCACCGAGCACGCCCGGATTTGGGTGGGCAGCTGGCTGACCGCACGAGCACCCCGGGACCTCACCCGATGGGTCTTCCCAGTCGCGCTGGAACCGCTCAGCAGGGCCGAGCTGCGTGACTATCTGCTGCGCAGGATCGCTGCCGAGGAGTCCGCGACCGGCGCCTCCTCGAGCACCCCCGAGGAGCGGCTGGCCTCGCAGTACCGGCGGGACGAACTGCTGCGTCGGCTGGGCGAATCGGGGACGCCGTGAACAAGGGTGGCGACACCGTGTGGATCCGGGCGCATCCGCCGGAGCGGGTGGTTTTCCACGGTGGCAGCGGAGGTGGGCCGGGCCCGGAGTTCCGCCGGGCGCTGGAGGACGTGCTTCTGCGGGCGGTCGCCACCGCGTTGGAGCGGCTGCAGCCGGCGGACCTGCGGATCGACCTGCCGCCGGTCGCGGGCCCGGAACCGGCGCCGCAGCCGGCCGCCGGGTCGCCGGGCCCTCCGGCCGCCCTCCGGCGGCCCGCCCCGGCGCCGACCGCCCCGGCACTGCCCGTCGAGGAACCCGCCGCTCCCGAGCCCGGGCCGCCCGAACCGGTTCCCACGGCCCGGCTGACGCTCGCGATGTCGCTGCCCGCCGACCTGGTTGAGGGCCCGCCGGAGCCGGCCACCCCCGCGACCGCACCACCCCCCGTGCCGGCCGCCGGACCACCCGGGCAGCCCGCCGAGCCCGCCGAGCCCGCCGACCGGGTGGTCGAGGGGCCGAGCCCCGTCGACGGCCGGGTGGTCATGATCCTGGCCGGCTCGCACACGGTGACCCTCGGTGCCGAGCGCTACATCCGGGCCTCCAACATCATGCGGGTGCTCGAACTGGGCCGGGCGGCCTTCGGCCGCGGCTCGTTCGCCGTCCTGCGTGGGCCGCTGGGCGAGGCGGACAGCGGCCTGTGGGCCATCGCCACCAACCGCTCGGTCTCGGTGCGGGAGCTGGTGCAGGGCTCCCAGCGCTGGACCGTCGGCAGGAGCGGCCAGAGCGTGGCCACCTACCAGGGCGAGGTCCTCCGGGGCGTGACGGACTCGGCCGGTCACGACTACCAGGTGCTCGCGGTCACCTCTACCGAAGGGGAGTACCTGACCCAGCTGGGCATTGCCGCGGAGAACCTGCAGGAGCTCATCGAGGCCGCCCCGCCGGTGCTCGAACCGGAGGAGGTCGGGCAGCTCGTCTTCGCGGGCGTCGACCGGCTGGTCGAGCAGGTCCTGGCCGGCCGGGCGGACCTCCTGCGGGAGGCCGTCGACCGCCTGGCCCGGCTCGATCGGGTGTCCTTCGGGCTGACCGACTGGAACGCCAAGCGGCGCTACCTGCAGGTCCTGCTCAGCGCAGGGCCGGACGAGAAGTACCAGCGGGCGATCGTCGAACTCCTCTGCTCGCTCCGCAGCCGCACCGAACTGCACACCCTCCTCGCCGAGAAGGGCCTGGTCGAGCGGCTCTACCACGACCTCGACGAGAACCTGTGGGAGCTGCTGACCAGCGTCGGCAAACGATTCGGCAAGGCCGGGAAGCTGACCGTCGAGGACATCGTGGAGTTGATCGAGCGGTCCCTCGGTATCGGTGCGAACGTGCGGGAGTCGCTCCTGGAGATAGCGCAGGGCGCGCCCGAGCACGCGGCGTGGTCGGCACTGGCCGAAATCCAGACGGCTGTGGTCGGAGTCTGGGACTTCGTGGTGGGGCTGGCCAAGGGACTTCACTTCATGCTGACGAAACCGCTGGACGTCATCAGCGGCCTGGGGCAGCTGGTCCGGCTGGTGGTCTCCTTCCAACTGGCGTACGTCGGCTATCCGCCCGCGCAGGCCGAGTGCGCGGCACTGCTTCGGAAGGTGGGCGATGCGATCCTCGACGCCCTGAAGGGCGTGGCCGTACTCCAGGAGGCTGAGCAGTCCGCATCCGTGCCCCCGCTCGGCGAGCAGGTGCTGCGAAAGATCAGGTGGGCTGTGCTGATCGAGCTCGCCTCCTGGTTCGTCGGCGCGGGGGAGCTGAAGGCGGCGGCCAGGGCTGTCGGCCTGACCGAGAAGACGGTGGCGATGCTGCGTATCCTGGGTGTGACCGGGAGGCTCAGGAACCTGTTCGAGGCCGATCTGATCGCCGTCCGGCTGACCAGGGTTGCCCGGGCGATGCGTCAGGGCAGCGCGGTGCTGCGCTCGCTGCGCAGTGACGCCGAGGTGCTGCGGCTGATCTCCGAACTGCCGGTGGCGGACGAACTGCGGCTCACCGAGGCGCTGGCGCGGGCCGAGGTGCGCGAGGGCCACGCCCTGTCTGTCCTGGTGACGGACCGGGAGATCGGGGAGGCGGTCACCGAGGCCGTCGCCAAGGTCGAGGCGCTGCAGATCCTGGCCCGCAAGTCCGGTGGCCTGACCGAGGAGCTGGGTGAGGTGTTCCGGCGGCTGGCCGGACCGGAGGGCTTCACCACCGAGGAAGTCCGCACATTGGTCAAGGAGTTGGCACCCGATGAGGGGGCCCGGCTGCTCGCTGTGCTGGAGCACATCGGCCTGGAGCGGGTCGGTCCGCACTCGGCCGTCGGCGCCGACTTCCTGACCCTGTTGGTGGCCGAGCCCCGACGGATGAACGCTGTCCAGGAGTTCGGCCACCCGGTCCTGCTGGCAGTGTTCGACCGTGCCGCGGGCAAGGCGGAGCACTTCGACTCGCTGCTGGTGGAGCTCGCCCGGCTGAAGCTCAAGGCCCGTCAGGAGCACGCTCTCGCCGAGTACGTGGGCCTACTGGACCGGCTGACTGCGGGCGACGCCGAAGCTTGGGCCCTCCTCACCCACCGCGGCGTGGAGGCCGCGGAACTGGACACCGGTGCGATGCTGCAGCGGATCAGCCGGCTGCGCCTGCGCTACCTGCGCCGGGCGAAGGACCCGCGCGTGGTGGAGAACCAGATCCGCAGGCTGCGCAGGCTCGCCCGGGAGGACCGGGAGAAGGCGCTGGCGGAACTGGAGAAGTTCGAGGCCCACCGCCCCGACCGGCCCGGCGCGCCCGACTTCGAACAGCAGATGGCCGCGGACGCCGAGGAGGCCGGGAAGTGGGCCACGCAGGACGAGAAGCTGCTGCACCACGAGCCCGGGGAGGCGCCGTCGGAGGCGCCGGGCGTGCACGACGAGAGGCACCCGAAGACCGGCCGGGACCGGGCCTCCTCGGACCTCGGCGACAGGCTGGAGGCGGCTGGCGAGCCCCGGCTGGAGGGCCATGAGCCACACCACATTGCGCCTGACGCGGACCCGCGCGGCGAGCTCGCCCGGCAGATCCTGCGGGAGGCCGGCATCGACCCCCGTAATTCGCCGCTGAACGGCGTCTGGCTGCCGCGTACCTCGGCGGACCCGTCCATCGTCGTGGAGGCCCTGACCCGCCACCCCCTGGTGCACACCAATGCGTACTACCGGGAGCTGACCCTCCGGCTGCTGAAGGCCCGCCGCGAGGGCAGGGTCCACGAGGTGATCGCGCAGATCAAGTTCGAGCTGAAGAACGGGATACCGGTCGAGGACCTGGCCGGTGCCCGGCGCGGGGAGACGTACGCGCAGTGGATGGAGTCGATCCGGGGCGAGGCCGGGTGGCTGACTGACGAGGAGTTCGACGAGGTGGTGGAGGCCACCCGTCGCGCCCCGCCCGACCCGCAGCCCGCCACACCCGCGGCACCGCAGGCCGCGCCTGGCGCTGGTCCCGCGCCCGACCCGCAGCCGCCCCCCGAGGAGCCCCCGGTCCGTCAGCGCGTGGCACCCGAGGAGCCGGCCGGCCCACCGCCCGAGCAGCTGCCCGAAGACCTGCTGGAGGAGCTGCCCGAGGAGCCTTCCCCGGCCCCCGCCCAGCGACGTCTGCGGCGCCCCGGCGACGACAGCGAAAGGTAGGCGCACACCATGGTCGCGGGTCGGAACGTCCCCGTACTGATCGGCGCGGTGCCGCTGTTCACCGTCACCAGCCTGAGTCTGGACGAGGGCTACCAGGTGGCCCGGATCGCGGGCAGCCGGCTCGCCCAGCTGGTGGCGCCGACCACCCGGACGATCTCGGTCGAGGCGGTCCTGGTCGGCCGCACCCGGCTGCTCGCCAAGAAGGGCCTGGAAGCGCTGGCCCTCACCTCGCGGGTGCTGGCCGCGGCGACCGCGCCCGCGATGAGCCTGGCCGGAATCCCGGTGGTCTGCGGGATGACCGTCAGCCTCGACATGCAGATCACCAACCTGAGGTTCACCCAGTCCAATCAGAAGCGCGACGCCATCGACGTCTCCATCACCCTGGAACAGGTCCCCCGCTCCAGCGTGTCGGCGATCACCGGCGAGGCACTGGACATGGCGCTGGCCGCCGGCATGGCAGCCGCCCCGAGCCTCAGCGGGAACATCTCGGTCGAACGCGAGCTCGGAGGCGCCTTGTGAGCACCCCTCAGTACCCTGACGCTCTCGGCTACCACCGGCTGCCCGTGGAACCCGACGAGGGGCTGCCGCAGGTGTTCAGCTGCCGAATCGGCGGCACCTCCTACGAGTTCGGTCTGTACGCCGCCATTGACACCGGCTTCGACGACCCGCTGGACACCCTCTACGACCTGGGCCCGGGCCCAGGCGCCCGCCCTCCGGCCACACCCCCCGGCTACCTGGTGCTCCGGGTGGTCCGCCAGGGTCCCGGCGGGCCGCAGACCGTCCTGCTGCGCAAACTCGTCGCCGAGCCGGACCTCGTCCACTTTGCCGACCGGCTGGCCGTCCGCCTGCTGGAGGCCCGGGTGGCCCGCGGCAACCTCAACGGACGCGGCCACTACGGCAGCAGCATCGTGATCGGGGTGGCGCAGCGATGGGTGTGATCATTTCCTATCTGGTGGAGTTCCCGACGCTCGGCCTCAAGGTTTCCAGCGACGCTTTGTCGGGCGGGCTGCTGCTGGACGCGGAGATCAGCGTCGGCTACGGCATCGGGCTGCCCGGCGAGTTCGAGATTCATCTGGCGGACCTGCCGATGGCCGAGCACCGCAAGCTGGTCGCCGCGCTCGCCACGGCCGGCACCGGCCCCGAGGGCGGGGTCAAGGTGACGGTCCGGCTCGGCTACCTGGACGCCCCCGGTGCCCGCCGCACGGTGGTGACCGGCCGGGTGGTCAGGCTCACCTCCTCGACGCGGTTCCCCCCGCTGGGCATCACGCTCAAGGGCTACGAGGAGGCCGCCTTCAAGCTGTTGGCCACCGTCGCCGTCAACCTGGAGAGGGACGTCACCCGGACCGCCCGGATCATGCTGCGCCACCTGACGCCCACCGGGGCGGCCGAGCGCGTCGCGGCGTCGGCCGGCGTTGAACTGACCGGTCGGCGCGACGAGGAGGACGAGCTCGACAGCATCAACGCCGAGGACCGCCACGCCTTCGGGCTGCTGAGGCGGCTCGCCGACAAGTACGGCGCCGAACTGCTCGTTCAGGAGGGCGCGGTGCAGTTCGGCAAGGCCATCAGCTACCCGCCGGAGAGCGGCCTGCCGGCGGTGCCCGACCCGGCCTCGGTGCTGGCCCTGCTCACTGCCGAGGACAGTCTGATCACGGTCAAGGGGATGAGCAGCGCCCGGCTGGCCGAGTTCCGACCGGCCCACCTCGGCCCGGTCAGCGCCCTCGGGGTCGACAGCGACCTGCCGAAGGGCGACGTCTCCGCCTTCGATTTCACCGTGCTCGGCGTGCCCGACCTGCGGGCCGGGCAGCTGGTCACGGCCAGCGTCCAGGGCTACCAGAACCCGCTGCAAGGCTTCCGCATCGTGCAGCTCACCCACAGGCTGTCCCCGCGCACGGGCTACGTCTGCACTGGCCGGGCCGCGGTCCTGAGCGAGGACGGCAACCGGCAGGCCACCGACCGGGTGCGCCGGGGCAGCCCGGCGGCCGTGGCCGACGCGATCGGCGGCCGGATCAGGGACGAGCTGGCGCTCGCGCCCTCCGTCGATGTCGGACAGGTCCGCACCGGCGACCCGGCCGCCCGCACGGTGAGCCTCGACTACGGGCAAGACGGCGGCGACCGGGCGGTCTCGCCCAGTGTCGACCTGCCAGTCCCCGGCGAGGACCGGTTCCTGCCGGACAAGCCGCTCGCGGCGCCGTTCGCCTGGCACCGGGTCGGCCTGTCCGTCCCCGTCTACGCGGGCATGCGCGCGCTGCTCAACGACGTCCGGGCGGACCGCGACGACACGGTGGTGGCGGGTTTCCTGTGGGCGAACGACAGTGCGGGGCGCATGGACCGGCCGCGGGCTGAGGACGGCGACTGGTGGCTCTGCCTGCCCACCGAACTCTCCGCCGGAGACAGCCCCCGCCCCACCGGAAAGGGCGTCAACGACCTCACCGCCGCCGACGGCCGCCGGGTGGTCGAGGCGGTCGGGCTGAAGATCTCCGTCGGCAAGGACGCCTGCTCCCCGGTCGGCGAGCGCCCCGCCGAGGGCACCGCGGACGAGTTCCTGCTGACCCACAAGTCCGGAACCGGCGTGCGGATCGACGCGGACGGCAACGTCAGTGTGACGGCCGACGGCGGCCAGGTCACCATCTCGGCCGGCGGCGCCGAGGTGAGCCTCGGGGACAAGAAAGTGACCGTGTCGGCCAGCGGCGTGACGCTGACGGTCGGAGAGGGAAAGGTGGCGATCAGCTGATGCCACTCGTACTGATCGAAGGCGCCGTGATCGGCTGCCCGCACGGCGGGCAGTGCAAGCTCACGGGCGGCAGCCCGAGCGTCACCGTCAAGGGCCAGGGTGTGCTCACGGCGGGCAAGGAGGGGGGGTTCACCTTCGGCTCGGCCGCCTCCCCGGTGCCCGGCATGGTCTCGCCCTGCTCGGCGGTCACCCCCGCCGGTGCGCCCCAGCCGTGCGTCACCACACCGACCCTGCCGCCGGGTCTGTCCATCAGCCTGACCGTCAGCGGGCAGCCCGTGCTGTTGGCGACCGCGAGCGGCATCACCGCCAGCGGTGCCGGGCCGGGCACCTGGCAGGTCGTTGACCCGGGCCAGACGATCCTGGAGGCCTCCTGATGACCGACACCTTCGCCCCGGGCGCGCCCGCCCTCGGGCCGCCCAGCCCGGCTGCCGGAGCACCCGCCCTGGGCCGCAGCCTCGCCGTCGACGACGGAGACCTCGTCATCGACCGCGTCACCCACGGGCCCGCCCTGGTCGAGGGGTTCCCGGCCCTCGTCCAGGCCCTTGTCCTGACCGTCCGGACCCAGCTCGGCAGCGACCTCCTCAACAGCGGCTTCGGATTCGACCGGCTCGCCATCGGCCGCTACGCCGAAGGCGTCGCCGCCCGCAAGGAGCACATCCGGATGGAGCTGGTCCGCTGCCTGGACACCGACCGCCGGGTCACCGGCGTCCGGGAGGTCTTCTTCGAGGACGACTCGCGCTTCGCCGAACCCGTCCCCGACCGGGTGGTGGCCGGCGGCACCGGGGACTCCGCGCGCACCGGCCGCGGCTACACCGTCTACGCCGTGGTGGACACCGTCGCCGGCTCGGCGCTGACGCTCGAAACGGGAGGACGCCTTGAGTGACCAGGACCAGTACGGCGTGACCCCGGACGGCTTCGTGCTCAAGGGGCTCGACCGGATCGTCGCCGACCAGCAGGCCCGTGCCCGCGCCATGTTCGGCAGCGACGTCGACCTCGGTTCCGGCAGCGCCCTGCGCAAGGTGCTCGACGCCGCCGCCGTGCACGTCCACGAACTGTGGCATGCCCTGGAGAACCAGTACTACGCCAACTTCGCCACCACCGCCCAGGGCGCGGGCCTCGACCTGCTCGGCACCGACCTCGGACTGGAACGTCAGTTCCTGCCCGCCACGGGAGAGATCACCCTCACCCTCACCGGCGCCGACTCGCAGCGCCGCGTCACCCTGCCGCAAGGGACCGTCGTCGAGACCCCCGACCCACCGCACACCAGTCTGCGGACCACCGCCCCCGCCACGCTCACAGCCGGCGCCCCGCCGCTGTCCGTCGGAGTCCGGGCTGTCCGGCGCGGCCCTGCCGGCAACCTCCCGGCGGGCCAGGCGCTCCGGCTGGAGCCCAACTGGGCCAGACTCCACCTCAACCTGGGACCGGCCACCATGAGCGTCGGCACCCCCGTCCCCGTCACCGGCGGCGAACTGCTGGAACCCGACGACACCTACCGCGCTCGGCTTCTTGGAGTCCCCCGCACCCTGTGGACCAAGGACGCGTTGCTCGCCAAGATCCTCGATGTCCCCGGCGTCCGGGACGCGGCCGTCTTCGACCCGCTCGGCGGTGTCGACGCCTCGCACGGCGACTTCCACAGCTACCGCTTCGGCCAGCGCACCTTCACCGCAGGGCGCCGGATCGGCTCCCCCTACTTCTTCGACATCGTCGTCGCCGTCGAACCCGGCTGGCCCT
Source organism: Streptomyces sp. NPDC053427 (assembly GCF_044544985.1). NCBI lineage: Bacteria > Bacillati > Actinomycetota > Actinomycetes > Kitasatosporales > Streptomycetaceae > Streptomyces > Streptomyces sp. NPDC053427. Next base: position 590,494 of record NZ_JBITYA010000003.1, read on the forward strand.
GGCGCCAGGGCGAAGGCTCCATCCCGCCCGTGTACGACGGCGTGCTGGACGTCGTTCGGCAGTGGCGGCCCGTGTCCGTCTTCCCCGACGTCAAACCCGCCGACCAGGTCGATGTCGGCATCCGCGGCACCCTGGTCGTCCAGGCCGGCCACGACCCCGAGGCCATCCGTGGCGAGATCCTCACCGCCGTCCAGGCCGGGGTGGACCGGCTGCGCCTCGGGCGGGGCGTGCTCCACTCCGACATCGTGCTCACCGCGCGGTCCGTCGCCGGCGTGGTCGACGTGCAGAACCTCCGGCTGCGCCGCGGCGCACCCGCCTTCGGAGACGTCGGCCTCGGCAACGCCGTCTTCGGCAGCGCGGCAGAGCTGTCGGTGGGCGAGAACCTGACCCTCGCCGCCGAGGAGATCGCCCGCTTCGCCCTCGAGAGTCCACTGATCGACCTCCAAGTGGCCGGACCATGAGCAGCGACTTCCTCGACGTGCTGCGCGGCGGCCTCACTCCCGTCTACGACCGGGGCATGGAACGCGTCACCCTCCCGCTGCGCTCCGACGGCAGCGGCGGACTGCGGCCCGCTGACGACGGCAGCCGGGCCTACCGGGACCGCTGGGGCCGCACTCCCGACGCCCCCCGTTACCTGCTCGCCCCCACCCGGGACACCGCCGAACCGCTCACCGTCCGGGTCGCCTTCCGGCGCAGGACCGGGGGCCCCGAGGAGGAGACCGAGGTCCGGTTCCCGGCCGGCTGGCCCGGCGGCGACACCATCGCCGTCGAACTGCCCGGCCGTGCGGACGAGTTCACCGACGAACTGCGGATCACCGCACTGCGCCCGCATCCCCCCGCGCCACGCGCGGCCGACGACTGGCAGCTCACCGCGCTGCTCGGCAACCTCGCCAAACTGCTCTGGGTGATCGGCCGGGACTACCAGGACCTCGGCCGGCGGCTCACCGAGGTCGCCGCTCAGCGCAACGCCACGACTGCCCGGGGCGCCGGCCTCGACCTGCTCGGCCAGGACCTCGGTGCGCCGCGGTTCCCGGCCCGGCCGTACTCCTGGGACGCCGACACCGTCGCCCTCTACCACTTGGACGACACCCCGCCCGACGGAACGGCGAACATCGTGCCGAACGTGGCCGACATCGGCGCCCGGTTCGGCGCCCCCGACCACCACGGGGTCAACCACGGCGCCGAAGCGGGCCGCACCGGCCGGTTCTCCTTCGCGTTCGGCTTCACCGCGCCGAACAGCAGCATCACCGTCTCCGACCACTCCGACTTCGCAGTCGCCCCCGGTGCCGACCTCACCGCCGAGGCCGTCGTCCGCCCCGACCACACCACCACCGACACCGGCGCCGTCCTCACCAAACGGGCGCGCCTTGATGACGACACCGTCCCAGGGTGGTCGCTGGCCATCGGCACCTTCCGCGGCATCGACCACAACCTGCGGCTCTCCCTCGGCGACGGCACCGCCCAGGTCCGGCTCTTCGCCGACCGGGACCTCGGCGATGGCTGCTTCCACCACCTCGCCGCAGTGGTCCGCCGCACCCCGGACGGCACCGCCGTCGGCCTCCACCTCGATGGCACCCAGGTCGCCCGGGCCGTGGTGCCCGAGCTGGGCGCCCTCACCAGCATCGAGCCGCTGGTGATCGGCCACGGCCAGGAGACCAGTCCCGACGGGCCCGCCCCCGCCCAGTACCACGGCCTGATCGAGGAGGTCCGGATCTCCCGCATTGCCCGCACCTCCTTCGACCCGGTCACCGGTGAGGGCGACGACCACTACCGGCGGCGGCTGCATATCTTCCAGCGCTGGCTGGTGCCGACCCCCGACGCACTTCAGGACGGGCTCAACCGCACCGCCGGCCGCGTCACCGGCGATCACACGCCAGAGTCCGGCCCCGGCTCGTTCGTGATCGACGAGACCACCGGCCGGATCGCCACCGGCTCGCTCGACGTGCGGGTCCTCCCGCCGCCGCTCACCACCGGCCAGTGCATCGCCGCCGACGGCGACCGGCTGCGCACCGAGGCGCAGGTCGTCGGCACCGCGGCCGGTGAACCCGACTTCGACCCCGGCTGGCTCTGCCGCCACCCGGGCGCCGCCGGGCTCGCCTTCGCCGATGACGGCTGCCGCCTGATGCAACTCGGCGTCCGCCGGACGCTCGACATCCTGCTCACCCGGATCGGCGCGCAGCCCTTCCCGCCACGAACCCTCATCGTCGTGCGGGCCTACGACCCCACGGCCACCGACCTGTTCTCGGTCGGCCGGGCCCTGCTGCTGCGCCTCGACGGACCGCGCGGCCCGGCCGGCCCCGGCCTGACTGCGGAGCTCGGCGTCCAGGCGCACGCCGCCGGCTTCGGCTGGGTCTGCCACACCGCCGACGGCCTGCTCCGCGTCGCCCAGCCGCCGACCGACGCCTTCGCGATCACCCTTCGGCCCGACGTGCCGCCCGTCCCTGGCACCGACACCACGGCTGGCCAGACCGCCGCCATCAGCCTCGACCCCGACCCGGGCGCGCCCACCGAAGTCGAGGTCCGCTGGTCGGTGACCCGTGGCGGACCGGGCTCCGCCACGGCGGTGCCCGCCAGCTCCGGCAAGGCCGCCGCCCTGCTCGCCGCCACCGCCGGGGACGTCACCGTCACCGTCGAGGTCAGCCGCGCCGGACACACCCGAAGCGGTCGTCGGACGATCCGCATCGGTCTGCCGGACACCGCACTCGACGCCGCCGGATCCGTCGGCCGGGACGGCCGGCTTGGGGCCACCGAGGCCCAGGCTGCCGGCCCGCCCGCCGACGACTTTGACCCCACCTACCTCCAACTGCGCACCGACGACCTGAGCCCCCCGGCCCGCGCGGTGGTCTTCGGGCCGGCCCCGGCCGCGCGCCGGATGCAGCCGGCCACCGGCGCCGCGCTGGAGCGGCTGCTCGACGTGCTGGGCCCAGCCGCGGGCAAACTGCACGTGCTCAGCGCCTTCAGCCAGGCCGACCACGGCCTGGCCGGGCAGGGCCGGGTGCTGGTGCTCGCCCACGACACCCTGTCCGCACCCGCTCTTGGCGCCCGCGCCTTCGCGGCCGGCTTCGACCACATCGCACTCCAGGACCCGGCCGCCGCAGGCGCCCCGGCCACCGTGCGGGTTGCGGTCGCGGCGGGCGAACACCTGCGGGCGGAGGTCGTTGGCGCCGGAGTGGCCCTGTCCGGGGCTGCCGGGAACGTCGCGGCCGAGGTCCGGGTGGGCGAGACGGTCACCCTCACCGTCAACCCGCGCGTCGTGCCGGTCTCCGCCTGCCTGGCCCCCGACGGCGCTCGGCTCTTCCTGGCGGACCCGGGTCGTCACCGGGTGCTGGCGCTTCGACTGGAGGCCCCCGCGGCCACTGCTCTGCCCGTCCCGGCCCTCGCCACCGCCAGGCAGGTGGACCCGCTTCCCGGCGCGCTCGCCTTCGTGGCCGACCGGCTGTTCGTCGCCCACCGAGGCGTCGGCATGCTTGCCGTTCTCGACCCCGCCACCCTGGGGCCCGCCACCCCGCCCGTCACCCTGCCGGGCCCGGCGGCCCTGGCCACCGACGACACCCGGCTCTTCGTCGCTTGCGCCGGCGACCGCACCCTGCGAGCGTTCGACCCGCAGACCGCGCAGCAGACTGGCCGTGTCAACCTCCCCGCCACGCCCACCGCGATCGCCGCCGCTCCGAACAGCCCGCTGCTCGCCGTCCTGCTGGACGGCGGCGGGTTCTGCCTGGTGACCCGGGCCGCCTTCCAGCTCCAGGGCGGCGTCGTCGGCGCGGGCACCCCGGCGCTCTGCGCGGCCTTCGCCCCGGACGGCACCAAGCTGTACGTGGGTACCGGCCCGGCCACGCCCGGGGCCGGCAGCGCTTCCGTCCAGGTCTACCCGACCGGCGGCACCACACCGATCGCCACCGTCGGCGGCCTCCCGTCCGGCACCGTTCCGGTCACGATGTGCGCCGCCACCGATCAACGGCACCTGTATGTCGCCACCGCCGGATCGGAGACGGCCGCCGGGCGCGTCCACGTCCTCGACCCCGCCGCTGACACGCTGCTACCGACGGCCTTCAGCCCGGGCGGCGACTGTCGGGTGCTGGCCGCCTCCCCGGCCGGCGCCGCGTACCGGCCCTGCTTGCTGGCCGCGGTGGAGTCAGCCGGCACGCTGCTGCTCGCCGACCAGACCCCACTCGCAGGGGATCCGCCGCTGCCACCGCAGCTGGCGTTCCGTCAGGTCCTGGCCTTGGAACCCGACGCACAACTCACCTGGTCCGCGGCCCCGGCGGGCCCCGGCCGGGCCGAACCGTACTCGCCCGGCAGCCCGGTCACCCGGGTCACCGGCCTAGCCCCGGGCGTGGTCCGGCTGCGCGCCGACTACTTCCGGGGCAGCCCGGTGCTGCCCTACCAGTGCGAGGTGCGGCTACGGCCCGACCTCGACGCCCGGCCCGAGGTCGTGGTCAGCAAGGACCAGTACGACCTGGTGCTCAACATCCTCAACTGGTTCCAGCCCATCGGCGTGGAGTTCCGGACCGGACGGCTCCGCGGTCATGTGCGCGAACTCGACGACGCGGAGCCGGGGTTGCCGCCCGCGTACACCTTCCCGGCCTACCGGACCGGAGACCGGCGCCGACCGGCCCGTTTCACACGCCCCGGACGGGACGACGACCCGGGCGCCGACGGCGGTGCCACCGCCGTCCACGACCAAGGATGATGATCATGATCCCTCCCTATGCGCCCAAGTTCACCCACACCGACTGGATCGACAACGAGGACCGGGTCCAGGCGGGCGGCGAGAACGGATTCAACATCCGCTTCCACAAGCTGGAGGCCGAGTTCGCCACCCTGGCCGACGAGCACCTCAACCCACTGATCGAGTCACTGGTCCGGGGGGATTCCTTCCTCTCGCTGGTTCCGATCCTCACCCCGACCCGGGTGCCCGATGCCGGTACGCAGCCCTCGCTGCCATGGCTGGTGGCCACCGACGTGGCGCAGAAAGCACCGGGAGCCGCGGAGGCTCACGGCATCATGAACGTCGTCCTGCCGGAGGGCGTCGAGCTCAAGTCGTTCCAGGTGTTCGGCACCAAGCCGAACGACGGCAGCACCATCACGGTGACCCTGCGCCGCAAGGACTTCTCGGGCGCCGGGGCGGAGGACCTCTGCAGGGTCACTGTGCTGAACACACCGGCCCTTCCACAGACTCCGGCGAAAGTAACCAACAAAACGCACCGGTACTTCATCACGGCGGACCTCAGCGCGGCACCGACCGCGGCCGGTGCGGACTCGGTCAAGCTGTCCTGCTTCCAGATTGCCTACCAGTGATCGCCCGTCCACCACCGAAAAGGAGTACCGAGATGTCACTCGGACCGCCGCAGACACAGGGAGGAAGCCCCAGCACCTTCGACCCGGGGCAGGAGACTCCGCCGCTCAACTTCGGCGTGCACGGGGACAACGGGGACGGAGCGGGGGTCATCGGAAGCAGCAGCAGTCCGGCCACCACCAGTTTGGGCCCCGTCGACGCGATCGACAGCGGAGCGGGCGTCCTGGGCGTCAACATCGCCGCGCAGGGCATCGGCGTCCACGGCATCTGCCGCCGGGGCATCGGAGTCCTGGGGAAGGGCGGTGGAGGCGCCCCCGGCGTGCTGGGGGAGGCGACAGTTGGTCCGGGGCTGGCCGGCGTGAGCGCAGACGGGCCCGGTGTGTCGGGCAGCAGCCGCCAGGGTGTGGGCGTCCGGGGGGTGGGTGGCGGTCCCGACGCAGGTGTGTCCGGGACCGCGGAAAGCGGCCCTGGGCTGCTGGGCACGAGCCTTCAAGGGGTCGGTGTCTCCGGCGCGGGTGGTGGCTCCAGCGCCGGCGTGACCGGTACCGGAACCGCCGGTCCGGGCGTGCTCGGCACCAGTATCAGCGGGGACGGTGTGACGGCTGTCAGTCAACAGGGGCACGCTGTGTCGGCGAGCAGCGTCACCAGTGCCGCGGTCAGTGCCTTCTGCACTGACCACGACGGCGTCAGTGGCCTCAGCGTGAACGGCGTCGGAGTCCGAGCTCGCGGCGCCACGGCACTCGTCGCGTTGGGCAACGTCGGCGCGATTATCGAGGGCAATGTCGTCATCACCGGGGCAAGCCAGTTCAACGGCGACGTCCAGGTGACGGGCACGCTGACCAGGGGCGGCGGCGGCTTCCGGATCGACCACCCGCTCGATCCGGAGAACCGCTTCCTGGCCCATTCGTTCGTCGAGTCGCCCGAACGCAAGAACGTCTACGACGGCACGGTCACGCTTGACGCGGAGGGTCGGGCGACGATCGAACTGCCGGAATGGTTCGAGGCGTTGAACGAGGACTTCCGCTACCAACTCACCGCGCTGGGTGCGCCGGCGCCGGAGCTGCACATCAGCCGGGAGGTCACTGACCACACCTTCGCGGTGGCGGGCGGTGGCCCGGGGCAGCGGGTCAGCTGGCAGGTGACCGGGGTCCGGGCGGATGTGTGGGCGCGGGGCCATCCGCTGGCCACCGAGGAGGAGAAGGCTCCCGCCGAGCGCGGCTACTTCCTGCACCCCGGGGAGCACGGGGAGCCACCCGAACGAGGAATGGCCGCGGCCCCGAGCCAGGAGCCGTGAACGCAGTGATCCGCATGACGAGTCGGAGGTGAGGACGGTGCCGGTCAAACCGCCAGAGTCGCAGGACGGGCCCAGTGGATTCGATCCTGCGCAGGAGAGTCCGTCGATCAGGTTCGGAGTGTTCGGGGACAGCAACGTCGGTCCGGGGGTGCTGGGTTGCAGCGGCGTGCCGGCCGCAGACGGCGAGATCCAGAGCGGGGTGGGCGTGCTGGGCGTGAACATCGCGGCGCAGGGCATCGGGGTGCACGGCCACTGCCGTCAGGGAACCGGCGTCTCCGGGAAGGGCGGCGGTGCGGGCGCCGGTGTCGCGGGGGAGGCGGGCAAGGGCCCGGGGGTGTCCGGCCGGAGCTTCGAGGGCACCGGAGTGTCGGGCACCAGCGTTGGCGGCCCCGGTGTCGCGGGGGCGAGCTCCGAGGGTGTGGGAGTGAGCGGTACGAGTGCCAGTGACGCCGACGGTGTCTCCGGTATCAGCGCCCAGGGGGTGGGCGTCACCGGGCTGAGCAACGGCTCGGATGCGGGTGTCTTCGGTACGAGTGCACAGGGCGTCGGCGTCTCCGGGACGGGTGGCCCTAACGGCGCGGGCGTGACCGGGATGGGGGTCAACGCACCTGGGGTGTTCGGCCAGAGCCGACTGGGCGCGGGCGTGTCCGGTACCGGCTTTCGGGGCGCCGGCCTACTGGGGCAGGGGCTCGGAGCCGGCCCCGCGGTGTTCGGCAACGCCGACGGCGGGCCGGGGGTGGTGGGGCAGAGCAGCCAGAACGTCGGAGTGTCCGGCACCGGCGGCGAGGGCAACCCCGGTGTGCTGGGCACGGGCAGTGACGGCAGCGTCGGCGTGCAGGGCACGGCGGAAGCCGGGGACGGGGTGGCGGGCTCCTCGACCGGCGGGAGGGGGGTATCCGGATCATCGGACACCGGGCCGGGGGTGGTGGGGCAGAGCAGCCAGAACGTCGGAGTGTCCGGCACCGGCGGCGAGGGCAACCCCGGTGTGCTGGGCACGGGCAGTGACGGCAGCGTCGGCGTGCAGGGCACGGCGGAAGCCGGGGACGGGGTGGCGGGCTCCTCGACCGGCGGGAGCGGGGTATCCGGATCATCGGACACCGGGCCGGGAGTGTCGGGGGTCAGCGGGGAAGGCCCCGGGGTGTCCGGAAAGGGCGGCCGTGGCAGCGGAGTGCTGGGCGAGATGGAGAACGGGACCGGAGTTCAGGGCGCGGTGACCAGCGGGACCGGGGTGGAGGGGATCAGTAGCCAGGGCACCGGGGTCTCCGGATCGGGCACCGGCACCGGGGTGCTCGGATCCGGTTCGACCGGTGTGGGCGTCTTCGCCACTGGCCCCACCGGCTTGATTGCCAACGGGGCGAACCGAGCCGCCATCTTCGAGGGCGATGTCGAGGTGAGCGGCGCCCTGCACAAGATCGGCGGCGGATTCCGGATCGATCACCCGCTCGATCCGGAGAACCGCTTCCTGGCCCATTCGTTCGTCGAGTCGCCCGAGCGCAAGAACGTCTACGACGGCACGGTGACCCTGGACGGCCGGGGAGAGGCGGCCGTCACCCTGCCGGACTGGTTCGCCGAGCTGAACAGCAAGCTCTGCTACCAGCTGACGCCGCTGGACGGCCCGGCCCCGGACCTGCACGTAGTGCGCGATCCCGGCGGCGGCTTCACCATCCGTGGCGGCGTGCCGGAGGCGGAGGTGTGCTGGCAGGTCACCGGTGTCCGCACGGACGCCTGGGCGCGGGCCCATCCACTCGTCCCGGAAGAGGACAAGGCGCCCGAGGAGTGCGGCTACTTCCTTGCTCCGGAGGCTCACGGCGCGCCGCCGGAGCGGGCGCTGATGGCGCTCCGCCACCCGGAGTTGCCATCAGGGGTGGCGACGGCGCTGGGCGCGACGACTAGCAGGTCGGAGAGATCCGATGGTGGAGAGGTGAGTTGACGATGCCGATCAAACCGCCTGAATCGCAGGATGTGCCCAGTGGTTTCGATCCGGGGCAGGAGGATCCGCCGCTCAAGTTCGGGGTGTGGGGCGACAGTGGCGTCGGGCCGGGAGTCATCGGCAGCAGCGCGCAGGCCGTCGAGATGGGCCCGCAGGGCCCGGACGGGGGAGGGGCGGGCGTACTCGGCCTGAGCAGTGTGGAGGGCGGCGTCGGAGTGCGAGGCCTTGGCCGGGGCACCGGCGTCTCCGGCCAGGGAGGGGGCGACGGCGCGGGCGTGTCCGGTACGGCCGACCGGGGACCAGGTGTCTCCGGGAGGAGCGTGCGGGGGCCCGGTGTCCAGGGGCAGGGCGGGGAGTTGTCTGCCGGGGTGTCCGGTACGGGCACGGCCGGTCCTGGTGTGGCCGGTCAGAGTGCCCAGGGGCCGGGGGTGTCGGGCACAAGCACGGAGGCTCCCGGTGTGCAGGGCCAAGGTGGGGAGTCGTCGTCTGGCGTGGCGGGCACGGGCCTCGCCGGGCCCGGGGTGGACGGCCAGAGCAGCGCGGGGCCCGGGCTGATGGGCACGAGCAGGCAGAGCGTCGGCGTGCAGGGGAACGGCGGTCCTGGCGCGGCCGGAGTGCAGGGGACCAGCGATGAATCTCCCGATGCCGAGGGGTCGGTCGCCCTCGGCGTCGGCGTCGTCGGAAGTGTCATCGAGGGCGACGGTGTGGAGGGGTTCTCCACCAACGGCCGCGGGGTGACGGGGGTCTGCCAGGAGGGGGTGGGTGTCGTCGGGACCAGCGGCACACGCGTCGGGGTGTGGGGTGAGAGCGGAGATCAGGGACCCGATCTCGGCCTCCAAGTTCCTGATGGCAGCATCGGCGTGGTCGCGGTGGGGGACGTCGGCCTGGTTGCCGGTGGGGTCTCCAGGGCGGCCGAGTTCACGGGCGACGTGATCGTCTCCGGCACCATCAACAAGTCGGCCTGCAGCTTCCGCATTGACCACCCCCTCGACCCGGAGAACCGCGTTCTCTCGCACTGTTCCGTCGAGTCGTCGGAGCGCAAGAACGTCTACGACGGCACGGTGACGCTTGATGCGCAGGGTCGGGCAACGGTCGAACTGCCGGATTGGTTCGAGGCGTTGAACGAGGACTTCCGCTATCAGCTCACGGCGCTCGGTGCACCGGCGCCGGAGCTGCACATCAGTCGTGAGGTCAGTGACCACAGCTTCGCGGTGGCAGGCGGCCGCCCGGGGCAGCGGGTGAGCTGGCTGGTGACCGGTGTCCGGGCGGATGCGTGGGCGCGAGGTCACCCACTGGTCATCGAGGAAGAGAAGTCGCCTGCGGAACAGGGCTTCTTCCTGCATCCCGGGGAGCATGGGGAGCCACCCGAACGATGGGTGAGGTTCGGTCGTGCTGCCACGGGAATGTTCGGCATCGCGTGTCACTGATGGAAGACACCTGGGTACTGGTCAGTTGGTGCTGCAGGCGGCCGATCATGGTGTCAGCGGTCCGAATCTTGCAGTGACATGAAGCCGCCTCAGGGGGCGAGTTCATGATCGGCTGCGCCCGCTCCGTCGACGTCGCCCTCATGCCCGGCAGCGGCGTGCCTGTCGCCGACGACGGGCCGGGTGTCCCCGTTGAGGCCGCCGCCGGGGACACCCGGCGGTCCCGGCCTCGAAGCCCTGCTGACCCGCATGCACGCCGGGGCCGGGCGGCTGTCATGCCGTGGCCATGAGCCTCTTCGCCATGGGGCCCTGCGTCACCAACGCCCTGTCGAGCCGCCTGGCGGCCCAGGTGCGGCGCGAAGGGGTGCGCTGGGTCCAGGAGTACGCGCGCGACGTCGCGCTCACCCCGCCCACCGCCGTAGGGTCGGCGACCGGAAGCGGGACTTCTTGCCTTCCTGAACCAGGGCCTGAGCATCTGTGTGACCGACGAACGCCGCCCGGGCGGGCTTCGGCCGGTGCGGTTCCAGTTCCCGGGCGGGGCACGGGACTTCGTCGCCTTCTTCGACACGCGGGCCGGTGCCCCCGTCCATCCGGACGTCATCGCCTTCGAGCGGGAGGATCCGCGGACGGCGGGGATGGTGGAGGTGGCCCCTATCCAACTCGGCCTGGGGCCTTGCCTGGCCACTTGCTACACGCCTGATGCCCGGATTACGGCCACCGCCACACCACTACCGTCACCCGTGAGCCGATTCCAGCGGCCCATCCAACGCCCAGCGTCCGAGTACCCGAAGCCCGCCTCGGTCGCCGTTCAATGGGCGAAGTGCCTGATGTCCACGTCAGCGCTGTGGTTCGTCGAGCAGATAGTCGACGGCCTGGTCGAATGCGGACTGTCCCCCGAGCGGGCCGTGCACGGTTACCGCGCGATCTGGTACTACACCGCCTCGCCGACCTTGAGCACTGGAAGTCACAGGGCGGCGATCCCGCCAATCTCGGCTGGAGTGACACCGTCGTGGAAGTTCCGCCCGGGACGTGCCGGTTTATCCACCACTCGGGGGAACGCGGTTTCGACCGCGATGCTGTAGAGACCGTGAGTTTCGCTCACGTCGAGCGCATCGCCTGCTGACCGGCCTGTTCAGCCAGTGTCCAGCCGTTCTTACGCTCCAGCGGAGCAATCAATCCCCGCATATAGGCAAACGCCGACTCCCTCGGCTCCGACCTGGAAAACCGATGCACGAACCGCTCGTGCACAGCGTCCAGTTCACTGGCCCACACCCTGACATCAGCAAGGTCCCCACCCATGCTCAGACCAACGACCGACCTGCCCAACCGTCACAGCAAACACCGTTGCAGTACTAGCGGGTTGGCCAGCATCTATGCAGCTCAGAGGTGGTGCGGAGCGGATTGGTGCATGTGCATGTGTTGCCATCTGTCGCCACCTCTGGCTGGGTGCATGCTGACTCAATGCCGAGTTGGCTGACGCTTCGTCAGTTGATCCTGATGGGGCGTCATGTTGTCGCGTGACTCGTATCGGGGAGTGAGCGCCTTCGGGTGTAGACCTGCTAATTGAGCAGGGTCGGGTTTTGAAGAAGTGCACGCTTGAGGAAATTCCGTGTTGGGGTGGCAGGAGGCGAATGGGGGCGCATGCGGGGAGCACGGGGCTCTCGGGAGGGGCCAAGGGGGTGCGCGGCATAAGTGATTCGCGCCCTCTGTGCCGCGCGTGCGTGCCCGGGGGCGAGTGCCCAGCGTTTCGCTCCGTGCCTCAGCAGGTACGAGTGGACCTGTGAGACTCAGGCATTGCCGCGTGTACCCCCAGCCGCAGCCCGCCGGTCAGTGCTCGCCCTAGGAGGGCCAGACCATGCGCGACATCGCTCACCGCCACATACCGACCGCGCCCGGCGCTCTTCCCTTTATCGGGAATATTCCGCAGCTACGTCGCCGCCCCTTGGACTTCGTCCGATCGCTGCGCAGCCACGGTGACATAGTCCGGTTCCGGCTCGGCCCCCGGGTGGCTTATGCGGTCAACTCCCCCGCTCTCCTTCAGCAGATGCTCGTGGCCGACGCGAGGCTCTTCGAGAAGGGGAAAATGTTCGCGAAGGGGAGGCTCGTCTCCCGGAACGGACTGTTCACCTCGGAAGGAGACTTCCACTTACGCCAGCGCCGACTCATTCAGCCGGCCTTCCACAAAGCCCGGATCAGGCACTACACGGGCGCGATGCACGAACTCGCACGGGAACGGGTCGACTCCTGGCAGGACGGCCAGGAAATCCTGCTGGACCAGGAACTGCTCTCGCTCAGCCTCGCGACCGTCACCAAGGCTCTGTTCTCGACCAGCATAGGAAAACGGCTCTCCGAGGACGTCCGAAGAGCTCTGCCCATCATTCTCGACGGGCTCGGCCGACGGGCCCTCGCCCCCATCGACGCCCTCGACAGACTGCCCACGCCGATGAACCGGCGCTTCGATCGAGCCCTGGCCACCCTCAAGAACGTCGTCCACCGGATCATCGCGGACTACCGCGCAGACACGGACGGCGGACTCGCCTCGGGCGATCTCCTGTCGATGCTGCTGACCGCGCGGGACGAAGAGACCGGCGCCGGCATGAGCGACGAGCAGGTGTATGACGAGGTCGTCGCCATGCTCATCGCCGGAGCCGAGACCACAGCAGGCGCTCTGAGCTGGGCCTGCTACCAGCTCAGCAGGCACGACGAAGTCCAGCAGCGGCTCCAGGGAGAGCTGGACGGGATGCTCGGGGGCCGCCGCGTCGAGGAGGTCGCCTACGAAGACCTCCGAGCCCTCGGCTACGAACAGCAGGTCATCGCGGAAACGCTGCGCCTCCACCCGTCCACCTGGATGCTCATGCGGCAGCCGATCACCGATGTCGATCTCGGCGGGTATCGCATCCCGGCCGGAGCCACCGTGCTGTTCTCGATCTACGCCCTGCACCGCGACCCCGAACTCTTCCCGCACCCAGAACTCTTCGACCCCGACCGATGGCGTCCCGATCGAGCAGCGAAGATTCCCCGCGGAGCCTATATGCCGTTCGGGAACGGCATCCGCGGATGTGCGGGGGAGCAGTTCGCCCGAGCGGAGCTGGCGGTCTTCCTGAGCGTCATCTTCAGCCGGTGCAGCATCCGGCCGGTACCGGGAAAGTCTGTGCATCCGGTGACCCGGCTGATCACAGCGCCCAGTTCGATGCCCATGATCGTCCAGCGCCGTTCGTAAAGCGACAGACAGAGCGACAGTGCGCATTCGGGAGAGACACATGCCGGACACCACTCATGCTATCGAGAACGCCATCACCTACATATCGACGCAGCACACCCTTTCCTATCCCGATGCCGTGCACGTCATGGGGTCGTATTCCACGGCACAGTTCGTGGATATCGTCGCGCGGCACCTCGGGATGCCGATCGAGGACGTCCGGAAATTCTCGCGATTCCGATGTGAGGGCAGATTCTTCCATCTGGCGATGATCACCGAAGCGCTCCAGGACGCGGTGGCCGCCGGCCACCGCAGCTGCGAACCACTCGTCGAGGAGAACTCCGACCGCCTCGTCGCCGGCCAGGACGGCATATCGTGGCGGTACTTCCCCGGCTTCGAGCCTTTACCGTACGACGCCGACAGCCTCGCCCAGATCGCGAGAGTGCTCCTACGGTCTCGGCGGGCACACCCAGCCAGACTGACCGACGCCTTCGAACTCGCCGCAGCCAACGCCTGGGAAGACGGCGCGATCAGCACCTTCCTCACCGAGGATCCCGACCGGCGCGCTCTCGTGAACAAGGTATGGGGCCGGGGACGGGACGACACCGGCCGCGACCCTGAGGTCGTCGCCAACCTCCTGTACACGGCGCTGCTCTACGAACGCCAGATCGGCCCCTCGGCCCTCACCCCCCTCATCTCCCGCGCCACGAACTGGCTGGCCGAGCAGCAACAGGCCATGGGCTTCTGGCGAGCCTCCTGGTACGTCGGAACGTGCTACAGCACATACGCGGCGGTACGGCACCTGTCCGCGGTGGGCGGGTACGAGGAGACGATCGAACGGGCCGTACATTTTCTGCTCCAGGCCGAGGCCCCGGATCCGCTCAACCGTGCCCTCGCCATGCTGGCGATCGCGGCCGGCGGAGGCCGGACGTCGGACAATGACGTGGACCTGCTGCTCCGCAGCCAGTTCCCGGACGGCTCCTGGGAGGCAATCCCGCTGCTCGACAACCACGCCCGCATCTGGGGCAGTCGCACGGTGACCACCGCCTTGTGCCTCAAGGCCCTGCTGACGACGGCGGCCTGGTGAGCACGCCGCCGGAGCATGGGGACGACACAAGACTGAGCGCATATGTGCTCTCGGGCGGGGCGGCGGACCCACGGCTGGGGATTGACCAGGCAATCGCCGCCGAACGCATGGGACTTGAGACCGTCTGGCTCTCCGAGCGGTGGGGCACCAAGGACCTCGGCGCTGTCGCCGGCGCCATCGGTCAGGCGACGCAGAGGGTGAACATCGCCGCCGGGATCACCCCGTTCCAGACCCGCCACCCCTTGCTGCTCGCCTCACTGGCCGGCACCCTGCAGTCGCTGACCGGGGGCCGGTTCATTCTCGGGCTGGGTCGCGGCGGCTCCTGGCTCTCCGGCCTGGGAGTCCCGCCGACAGCCACGGCCCGGGTGGTAGTGGACACCGTCACGATCCTGCGCCGTCTGTGGGCCGGCGAAACGGTGTCGTACCACGGCCCCGCCGGCGACTATCCCGCCCTGAGGCTGACCGACCTGCCGTGCGACGTCCCACCGCCGCCTCTGGTGCTGGCTGCACTGGGACCACGCTCGCTGGAACTCGCCGGGCGGCACTTCGACGGCGCTCTGCTGCCTGCCTTTCTCACCACCGACGCAGTGGCCCGCGCCTCGGCCGCCGTCCGGGCGGCGGCCGCCGCGGCGGGTCGGGACCCGGCTGCCGTCCTCGTCCACGCCACAGTGATCGTCATGGCGGACCGGCCCCCGGCCGAGGAGGCCGTGGTCAGCGGGCGAGCAGTGACCTACCTTCAAGCACCCGTCCATGGCGAACGTCTGGCGCGCCTGAACGGCTGGGATCCCCGCAGGCTCGACCCCATGCTCGCCCACCCCCGCATAGCAGCCCTCGGCAACACCCTGGCGGATACGGTCTACCGCCCCCACGATCTCGTCGACGCCGGCCGCCTCCTCCCTCACGAATGGCTCAAGGAGTCAACCGCCACCGGCAGTTCGGCACAATGCGTCGGCCGACTGCGTGAGTACGCCGCTGCTGGGGCCGACCGACTCGTCCTCCACGGCAGCCCACCCGAACTGCTCGCCCGCACCGTGAGCACCTTCCTCGACGGCGCGTTATGACGTTCACCGGCGCGGCTTCGTCGCCGCTCGACCTGGCCGCCATCCGCCACCAGGTCGATGCCGTGCTCCATGACTTTCTGTCCCACAAGGCCCGCGCGGCTGCCCACGACGGCATGCCGTCCGAGACCATCGAGGTACTGCGTACCTTCTTGTCGTCCGGCGGCAAGAGGCTCCGCCCCGCGCTCTGTGTGATCGGTTGGCACGCCGCAGGGGGGCGGGGCCCTCTCGCCCCCGTTCTCCGGGCCGCTGCCTCGCTCGAACTCTTCCACGCGTTCGCCCTCATCCACGACGACATCATGGACGGCAGCGCGACCCGGCGCGGCTGCCCCTCCGTCCACCACGCCCTCGCCGCACGCCACGCCCACCGCGCCGACGCCGGACGGTTCGGCGTCGGCGCCGCCATCCTCGTTGGCGATCTCGCCCTGATCTGGGCGGACGAGTTGCTGCACACGGCCGGACTCGCCCCCGACCGGCTGGCCGCCGCGCTGTCCGTCGTCGACACCATGCGCACAGAGATCATGTACGGGCAGTATCTCGACCTCCGCGCCACGGGCCACCCCACAGCCGACCTCGACCTTGCCCTGACAATTGTCCGCTACAAGACGGCTAAATACACCGTCGAACGCTCCCTCCAGCTCGGCGCCGCCCTTGCCCGAGCCGACGACACCATGCTGACCGCGTGCACCCGGTATGCCCTCCCCGTCGGGGAGGCATTCCAGCTGCGAGACGACCTCCTCGGAGCCTTCGGTGATCCCGCCATCACCGGCAAACCCGCCCTCGACGACCTCCGCGACGGCAAACACACACCATTGATGGCACTCGCCCTGCAACGCGCCGAACCTCACCAGGCCGCGATACTGCGCAGCCTGGTGGGCAACCCGCACCTCGACGAGGAGCGAGCCACGTGCGTCCGCAGAATCCTCACCGACACCGGAGCCCGCGAGACGGTGGAGCGGATGATCGCCATCCGGCGCCGGGCCGCCCTCGATGCCCTGGATACGGTCGCATTCCCGCCCGCACCGTCCGCCGCTCTGCGCCACCTCGCCCACAGCAGCACGGTGAGGAACACGTGACCTCTCTCCCGGGCGGCTGCCGGCCCCGACCCGGGCCCTAACCCTTGATCCTGGACACAGGTTTATGCGGCTGGGGCCGGCGTAGTTGATGGTGTATTGAGTGCCGTTTCGAAGGCGATCGGGCTGCGGTGTCCGAGGCTGGAGTGGCGGCGAACGGTGTTGTAGCGGTGCAGCCAACGGAACAGGGAGAGCCTGGCCTCGCGCCCGTCGGCGAAGGCTCGGCGGCCCTGGAGCGTCTCCCGCTTGCAGGTTGCGTTGAAGGACTCGGCAAGCGCGTTGTCCGCCGAGCCGCCCACCGCGCTCATGCTCTGGATCACACCCGCCGCCCGGCAGGCACCGGCGAACGTCCGGGACGTGTATTGCGCTCCGTGGTCCGTGTGCATAATGGCGCCGGCGAGGCTGCCGCGGCAGCGTTGGGCTGCGGCCAGGGTGTCGATGACGAGCTCGGCACGCATGTGATCCGCGATCGCCCAGCCGGCCAGGCGCCGTGAGGCCACGTCGATGACCGTGGCCAAATACAGGAACTTCCCGCTGACGGCTTCCGGCGAGTTGCCGGTGTCGAGCCGGAAGACGGACTTCTGGGTCAAGCAGATCAAAGCTCCCGCCGGCTACGACCTCTCAAACCGTCCAAGACGTTCACCGCGGGCCCCGGCGCCCCAGTGACCGTGACCGTGACCGTCACCAATTCCAAGACCGCGACCAAGCCGGAGCACGATCCCTCGGACAAGCCGACGCACGAGCCCGGTGCACCCTCGTTGTCGCCCGCCGCTGTACATCGGCCCAGATTGAGCCGGACGCCAATCCACTCATGGGAACGGCTGAGCAATGCCGCCGCGTCATGGCCGGCTCTGCTCAGTCGAGTTCACCGAATCACCACTGTCCTCGGCGACACCCTCCGCTTCTCCCACGCCCCCGACGGCGGAGCCATCGCCGAACTCCGCCTCCCGCCCCACCCGGACCAGAGTCGATCGACTGCGGACAGGGATCCCATGGCGAGATCTTCCGCCGCAGTTCGGGAGGTGGCAGACGGTGTTTGACCGCCACCGACGTTGGTCGGCGGACGGCACGTGGGAGCGGGGCCTACGTGCCGTCCAGGCCAAGGCTGATACCTACGGGCGAATCGACTGGTCCTTGGTCAGCGTGGACTTCACAGTGTGTCGTGCCCACCAGCATGCTGCCGGCGCTCGCAGAAGCACGCCCCGCGTACCAGGGAAGCGATCCCGCCCCGCCCGGCACCGGGCAGATGAGTGCGGACCAGGCCTACAGTTCGCGTCGCAACCACAGGTACCTGCGGTTGCGACGAATCAAGCACACCATCCCCAGAACCGAAGAACCAGCAGGACAACCGATTGCGCCGAGGCGGCAAGGGAGGCCGTCCCGTCAGCTTCGACAAGTCGATCTACCATCGCCGCAACGAAGTTGAACGAACCACCCTGGCCCTCAAGGGGTTCCGGGCCGTGGCCACCAGATACGACAAAAGAGAGTTCAGCCGACTGACAGGTGGTACCGCAGCTTCTCCTTCGCTTGTGCTCCCAGCCGGTCGTAGAACCTGATCGCGTCCGTGTTCCAGGGCGGGGTCTGCCACTGGACTTGTCCGAGCCCCAGCTCATGCGCTTCGGCAACCACAGCTTCCACCAGCAGGGGGCCGACTTTCAGACCCCGATGACCATCGCGCAGGAACAGGCAGTCCATGTGGAGATACTCTGCCCCGTCCCACGTGGACACCTCCGGAGCGCACGTGGCGTACCCGATGATCTCGCCGTCGTTCAACTCCGCGACGAAGCAACGCAATCGCGGAGTCTGCGAACCGAACAGCAGCACCTCCAGCCGCCGGGCCAAGCCAGTTGGCGGGGGCGCCGCCCTCTCGTACGCGGCGTGCTCAGACACGAGCTGGACAACGTGAGGAAGATCGGCAACGCGTGCGCAGCGCACCCTGGCCACACCGGTGCCCGTCACCGGACCTCACCCTCCAGCACATCGCTGCGCCAGGCCACAAGCCGCTCGTCGAGCCCACCCCGGCCGTCCAGCACGTGCCGGGTGACGGCATCCCGTTCGTGAGCCAGGACCGCCGCTTCCCACACGCACGGAGCAAGGCCCGACCGGCCGGGGCGGAGCCGGGCAGCATCGTCGGCCGGACCGACGAAGACGGCGAGGTCGGACATGTACCCCTCGATCCATGTGTGAACAAGGACGTAGTCACCGTCACCATCGGCATGGACGAGCAGCACGGCGAGGCCAAGTGAACCCCGCAGATACGCCGATGACAGGTGATCGGCGGCGACCCGCAGCGCGGTCTGCAGGTTCTCGTCCGTCACACTCCGCCCTGGCGCCTCGATCGCATAGGGCTTCACCAGGTGCCCAGCAAGCGCGCGGCTGCCCAGTGGCCGTACCGTGCGGGCGTGGTAGCCATCGGCCAGCGCTAGCAACGTAGACGAATCGACAGAGGTCAGAGGCTGGTCGGACGGGGACTCTCCAAGATCGGTCATACGGCCATGATGCACGCGTGTGCCACACGCCCGATAGGGGCACCATTCGCCCGACAGGCCCTGATCCCCCGTGAAATCGCCAGTCTCCACGAGGGGCTCAATGCGTGCGATGAGCACGGCGACATTATCCGGGCCGGCGGGAAGCCGGAGCTCGGGAAGGGGCCCGTCGCAGGTCTCCTCCAGGGTGCGGTCGGGTGTGTCAAGCAAGCGCAGGAGGGGCATCGCAACCCGCTATGACGAGACGGCAACCATCTACCTGGCCGGACTCCACGTCGCCAGGATCTTCCTCGGGTCCGCGAGATGAGGCCCTATGACGATGCCGTCTCTGCCAAGCATGATCGCAGCCGTCCCTGCAGGGACGGGACGGATGCGTCGTCACAAGACATGACGACCACGAGCCTGCCGAGTTCGATGCCTTCGGACCGCTGTGCGTAGGACCATCGCTGTCCTGCCTGCAACAGGGTGTTGAAGAGCAGCCGCTGTTCGGAGGTAGCGCCCGACAGTGCCTCATCCGCGGCCTCGACGATCAGTACGTAGTGGTCCGCAGACAGCCACTTGAGGTCGCGCAGGCAGTCGGAGAGGACATTCCAGTTCCATCCGAAGTAATCCGGCAGCTTCAGTCCGTCGTAGAACTGTTGGAGGACAGCGTCCGTGTCGTGCATCTCCCGGCCGTCAAGACGCGCGACGTACGTCCTGCCGGTCACTGGAAGCAGCAGATCGACAGGCAGAGCGTCTTGCTTCGCACCTCCATGCAACCAGGGCATGGTGTGCACTGCCACCCTCCCTCCCGAGAGCCACGCCGTTGACCGACGTCAGCGGCGAGCTGCACAGTTTGGAGCCAAACGAAACGGCCTGGCCACACCCGCACGCCTCAAAGTCCCACAGAGTGAGGGTCCGTGCCGGAAGCAGTCGGCACGGATCCTCTGCGCATCTCGCGGCAGCGTGGTCGCTCAGGCCCCTTCTCGCTGCTGAGCGGCTGCGGGGCGATCGGCGCGGCCACCCTGACCGCGGCCGGCGCTCTGCGGCGCTTTCGTAACTCGGACGCGCCCGAGCATGACGAGGCCGGCGAAGGCCGCGAGGACTGACGCACCCTACCGGCTGGGCCGGGCAGGGTGGGACGGACATCGCGGTCCAGCCGGTTGCTGAACGGCACCAGAGTGGCCTCACCGATGTGCTCGACCAGTCATGCGTCGTCACCGATCTGGACGCAGCGCACCCGTCGATCTCCACGAGCGGTGCGGCGCGCTCCAGTCGCCCGCGGACGTGGTCAGCGAAGGCGAGCTCACCGACCTCCCAAGACCACGTGGGCCACGGCCGGGCTGGACCATGATCAACGATCGGCCCGGCGTGGGTCCGTCCCCGCTCTGGAATGAACCATCAGGATCATCAGTTACACGAGGAACGACCGACAGCATGTCGTTCCTCTCGGCTTGGAGGAGCTTTCCATGACTGCAGAACTGGACGGATCCACCGCTCTTGTCACCGGCGCCACCGCTGGCATCGGCCGGGCTGTTGCCCTTCGCCTGGCAGCGTTGGGGGCCTCGGTTATCGTCCACGGGCGGGACGAGCAGCGAGGTGCTGAGACCGTCGAAGAGATCGCTGCCGCAGGCGGGAAGGCCCGGTTCGTTGCTGCGGATCTGAGCAGCTCTCAAGATGTCCTGCGTCTTGCCGCTGAAGCAGGCGAGGTGGACATTCTGATCAACAACGCCGGTATCTACCGGTTCGCCAGTACGCCGGACACCACCGCCGAGATGTTCGACGCTCACATGGCCGTCAACTCACGCGCGCCGATGCTCCTGGTCGGTGCCCTCGCCCCGGGAATGGCTTCGCGGGGGCGTGGCGCCATCGTGAGTGTGAGCACAGCGGCGGCTACCACCCCGGTGCGGGGAACGGGCGCTTACGGGGCCTCGAAAGCTGCACTCGAACTTCTCACGCGAGTATGGGCTGACGAGTTCGGCGCCCAGGGCGTGCGCGTGAACGCCGTGGCCCCGGGCCCTGTCCGTACCCCCGGGACGGAGGAGATGGGAGATGACCCCCTCCAGGTGTTCGGGCGAACCACCGTACTGGGGCGGGTCGCAGACCCTGAAGAAATCGCGGAAGCGGTGGTGTTCCTTGCCTCCTCCCGCGCCAGCTACATCACCGGCGCGGTTCTCGAGGCACGCGGCGGACAGCTCGCGATCGGCTGACTCCGGGCTGGTCCGCGATGGGCATGTCAAATCTGACGCCCATGCCCATGATGTCCGTGGACTGGTCGGCGTGGGCGACGGGAGAGGCCCACACCACGAGCAGCGGCTCGATGCCCGAGAGCGGCCCGTTCGGGCACGAGGCGAAGGTCCCCGGGTGCTCGGTTCGGCGACGGCTGCCTCCGCCCGTAAGGAAGCTGATTCTGATCCTGGCATGAGCAGTTGACGCGGTGTAGCTACGGCAGCAGCAGGCGAGACGATGATCGCTGCCCAAGCATCCGGTGGCCGCTCCGGTCTGGGTGAGGCTGATGTGATGGTAGCGCTCTGTGTGGTCGTGTATCCGCTGTCGGGCCGGCGCCGATGAGCCCCACACCGATCTCTTTCACGGCGCTTCCGTTCCTGGGCGCCCGATCGTGGGTGAGGCGGTGAGCGCCGGTGTCCGGTGACCTTTCGGAAGGCCGGATCGTCATCGTCGGGGCGCCACTGGCCGGGCTGCGGGCTGCCGAGAAGCTGTGCGAGGAGGGCTTCACCGGCTCGGAGATCTCCTCGGCCTGCCGGGAGCGGGGCATCGAGGTCACGGTCGCAGAAAGTGGATGCCGGCCGGGCTCTTCATGGGGCTCGTACCCAGATCATCCGGGACCTGCTCGGCCTTCCCAGCGGCCTCCTGAACGGCGCCACGGCGTTCGTGGAGCCCGCGCGGCGGCCGCCGTGGCCGGCCTCTTCCTCGGCCGCCTGACCCCACGCCGCGCGGTCCTCGTCGGCGGTGCGGGCGTGCTGCTGGGAACCGCCGTGATCGAGGCGGGTGCCGCCACCGGACTGCTGTCCCTGCTCCGGGTGGGAGGCGTGACGGCGTGGGCTTCGGTGCCTCGTTCTCCAGCGCGGTCCGGGCCGTCGCCCCGCTCGTGCACCCCCACGAAAGAGCGGGACTCTTCGCGTCGGTCTACCTGGTCGCCTACCTGAGCTTCGGCGTGCCGGCGATCGTCGCGGGACTTCTGATCGCTCCGGTCGGTCTGCTGGGTGGCTTCCTCGAGTACGGCGTCGCCGTACTCGTCGTGGCCACCGTTGGGCTGTTCGCGCAGTACCGCGTCACCACGCGCGACCGATCCGGAAAGGAGACGTCGGCGCCGGTCAGGCCGTGGCGTTGACGTCGGCTCAGTGGACGGTGTGCCCAGGGTGGTCGTGCTCGCCGTGGGCGGCGGTGATGTGGTCTCCAGCCCGCGGCCGTGCTCGTCAGGGGTGCTGCTGGCGACCCAGTCGCCCTCCTTGTCGGCGGGGCCTCCGTCGGAGACCTCGATGTGCACCCGGCGGGTGTCCGCGTCGCGGTTCAGCTCGAGGTTCAGTGGGGGCTGGGCGTGCTCGACGGCGTTGGTGACGAGTTCGGAAACGGTCAGCAGCACCGCGTCGGCCGCCTCCTGGGGAACGCCCCACCACGTCAGGAGCCTTTGGGTCATCCTGCGGGCTTCTCCGGCGGCTTCCGGGCGGTGCGCGAGGGGCCAGGCGCCGCCCGTTGCCTGTCGCGGCCTCCGGGTGACGCCTCGCCGCGGGGAGATGGTGGGCGCGTAGGTGCAGGTCATGGCCATCACCCTCTTCCGGCGTTACGGTGACGCCCGGGACTCCAGGCCCCTTGCAGCAACTGGGGCGACGGCGGCTACATCAACCTGTCGTGGGACTTCCTGGCCGGCCAGGTCCAGGAGTCCAACGCCATCGGAAAACTCGTCAAGTAGTCCCGGAAGTTCCAGGCCGGGCTGTTCGATCCGCCCTTGTTGAGGTGGGCGGCTTGAGAGGGAACGCGGGGGATTCTTCGGTGAGTTAAGCCCAGCGGTAGCCCTCGGCCTCGTCACCGCCGACGTCGCTCGGAAGGCAGTCCTTGGACGGTCGACCAGCTGCGAGACCGTCCAAGGACTGCCTTCCGGGGGGCCGAGGCCGCATGGCGGAGCCCCGGTGCCGTATCGGCGCCGGGGCTCTCACGGCCTCGGTACTGGGGGGCTCTCGTATTCAACTGTCGCCGGTTCCCCCTGGGGCCCAGCCGGTCGGTGACCGTTGCGGTGTCCGGGCGGGGATCCCGGCCCCGGCAGACCAGCGGAGCCACCGCTTGCGCCGGGGCAGCTGTCCGCCCGGTGATCCGAACGAAACCGCCGAGCGCAGTCCTGACGACTGCGAGGCTATATTTTCCGACCAGAGTACTGTGAACACGGTCACCCGTTGGACAGATGGTCGGCACAATGGCCTACATGCCCGACTACATCGAACTCAATCTGGCCGGGGCAGACCTGCGCCTGGAACTCGCCGACGTGGGAGAGCCTCCCGAGGGCGGCGATGAGTGGACACCGGTGTCCAGCGGCGGGGCCAGGGTGACAGCGATGGCCGCCGACGCCCTCAAGGCGACATTGCGTCCTCTAGGCCCTGTCCTTCAGCACGTCCATGACTCGGTCTTGGGTACCGACAACCCGCCGCACGACGTCTCTGTCGAGTTCGGTGTACAGATCGGCCAGGACCTGAAGCTCGGCATTGTCGGCGGCAGTGGACAAGCCACCATGAAGATCACGGCGACCTGGCGGCTCGGCAGCGAGTCGAATTGAACGATGGTGTGGTTCAGACAGGACGATTCCCCCAGGCCCGTTGTGTCCGTGCTGAGGCGAGTCTCCAGGGGTGAAGAGAAGACTGTGGGCAAGGAGGCGGGAGCTGCGGTACTCCTGACCCCCCGCCAGGTCCTCACGTGCGCGCATGTGGTCAACGACGCCTTGGGGGTGCGGCCCCTGACGGCCGACCGGCCCGCAGCGGACGGACTGGACGTCGTGTTCCACACCGTTGGCGCGCCCCGACGGACGGTCGCGCGGGTGATCGTGTGGGTGCCGCCTCGGCGTGTGCCTTCGGGAGTCTGGCACGGCGATCTCTGTGTGCTGGAGCTGACGGAGCCCGCGCCCGCACAAGCCCGGTCTGCGGTGTGGCTGGAGATGGCAGAGGGGCAGGCTGTCCGGGCCTGGGGCCCCGACGGCAAGGCCGGCAGTTTCGCCGACACCGAGGTCAAGCTGGTGGATGAAGGCATCTACTACCTTGACGGTGCGCTGTCCGGTGCGGCCATCGCCCCCGGCTTCAGCGGCGGGCCGCTGTGGTCCCGGCATGATCCGGCCGTGGTGGGACTGGTTGTCGCGCACCGGGAGACGCACGGCGCATTGGCCAGTCAGCAGGTCGTACGGCGGAGTTGGGCGCTGCCGTGGCAGACGATTCGCGCCGAGCTGCGGGCCGCGGGCGCGGACGACCTGATCGAGCGTTGCCTGGCTCGCGACCCCGTGCTTGGCGACCCCGTCCGGGACATGCTGGGGCACGCTCTCTGGGAGCTTCTCGGCGATCCGGTGACACGGGCGGATCACGCCAGAAGACTGGCAGCTCAGCTGGGCTACAGCTCGCCTGCCGACAAGTCCGCGCCGAGCGTGGAGGAGCTGGTGGACCTGCTCACTACGACGGAACGCGCTCTTGCGACTCTGACCGAGTCCCTGGCGTCCGCTCACCCTGCCGGCCAACGGCCCCAGGCGCTGGATCAGCTGCTCGCGGCAGGCAGATTGAGCGACACCGCACGGCTGCTCTCCGTCAGCGAGCACCGAAATCTGATCGGGAAGCTGTCGCAGGTCGCTGCGAGCGACCCGGCGTTGCTTCCGCGTGCGGCACGCGAGGCCCTGCGGTACACCCCGCTACCTGCCGTGTTGCGCGGTGCGGTCCTGCCGCCGGAGGGCGTCGACGCGGCATTGAGCGAGCTCGAGGCACTGCCCGACGGGGATCTGCTGCCGGACGGTGGCCCCTCGGTTCCCGCGCTGCTGAAGCTCATCGAATTCACGGCGGCGGGTCTGACCCCTCCTCTTCGCGAGGAGTTGCGGACGTGGAGCGAGCGAGTGGCGCGCCGACTCGGGATTCACAAGGCAGCCTTGGCCCAGCGCAGGGCAGATGCGGCTGCCTGGGCGGTTCAGCGGCCGCCCACTGTCACGCGCATCGTTGCGCAGATCAGCACCTTTGCCTCGGACCCCTCGGGTCGGCATCGTTGCCGCTTGTGGCAGGTGCAAGGAGAGGGAACGCCAGTTCCTGTGTTCACCGAGGAGTCAGGACCGTCCACGACGGCCCGCATCGGCCAGCTCATCCGTCAAGCGGCAGAGCGTGCCGAAATGGAGAGCGGCCAGGAGGTCAAGGACGTGGACATTCTGGTGGACCGGGAAGGACTGCATCTGCCCGTCGACGAATGGGACGCGGGAAACGCGATCGAGTGGCTTCCGGGCGAACCGCTCGGAGTCGGCTATCGCGTGGCTCTTCGCTGCCCCGACATCACGAACCACAACCCGAAGCACGCTCATATGCTGCGTGCTCGCTGGTTGGATTTCGACGCGACCGAACCGCTGATCGTGGATGAGAAGACCTCGGACCCCAAACAGCTCCACAGCCGGCTCAGGACGTCTCATGAGCGAACCGGCCAGGTCGTCCTGCACGGCCCCTCCCTGGCGGGCAAGATCCTTCTTGAGATCTGCTTGGCCTGCGGTGTCCCCGTGATCCTCTGGGACCGGGCGGCCCAGTCGCACGCGGACGCCCACCACCTCGACGAGGTGTCTCCGCACGGCCCGCTCTTCCAGCTGCCGGAGAGAGTAAGGACCTTTCGGGGCAAGATCTGGGCGGACCCTGAGCGCCATCGGGCGCGTCCCTCACTTGTATGGGAACCGGAGGATTCCTTGCCGATGCCGAGTCGACACCGTCTTATGGACCCAGCAGAAGGAGTACATACCTGATGACCGATCCCAGCGCCGTGCAGGGAACTCCGGTGCCCGACGACGAGGATTGGCGACTGTTCCGGGGCGACGGCGAAAAACGGAGCGTTGTGCTGCCTCAGGCACCGCCCTGGCGGCGGTTCGATCGGGACACCCGGATTGCCGAGCGCCCGTATCTCATCGGCAGTAAAGAAGCCGACGTGGTGAGCGCAGCCCTGCACCTACGGCGTCCGCTGCTCGTGACGGGACATCCGGGCACCGGCAAGTCGTCGCTGGTGCATGCCATTGCCCGAGAGTTGTGCCTCGGCACGGTGTTGACCTGGGCCGTGAACAGCCGCAGCACCGTTCAGGACGCGCTGTATCAGTACGATGCGGTCGGTCGGCTCCGGGAGAGCAACCTCACGCGCGAGGACAACGAGCCAAGCCTGGGCATCGGCTCATACGTGCGGCTCGGGCCGCTCGGCACCGCACTGCTGCCCACAGCCCGGCCTCGCGTTCTGCTCGTGGACGAGCTGGACAAGGGAGACATGGATCTTCCCAATGATCTGCTGACCCTCTTTGAAGAGGGCGAATTCGATATCCCGGAGCTGGCCAGGCTTCCTGACGACCAATCCACTGTCGCAGTGATGACGTCCGATGCAGGAACACGGGCCGAGCTCGTACGAGGCCGAGTGCGCTGCCAGGAGTTTCCTGTTGTTGTCATCACCAGCAATGGTGAGCGCGAGTTCCCGCCTGCGTTTCTCCGTCGCTGCATTCGCCTGGATCTTCCCGATCCCGACGAGGACAAATTGCGGGCCATTGTGTTCGCCCATCTCGGCGAGTCCGAGGTGGCGGGCATGGACGAGCTGATGGCCGCGTTCCTGAACCGACGGGCCAGAGGGGAACTCGCAACCGACCAGCTGCTGAACGCGGTCTTCCTGCGCATGGGCGGGGTGAGCCTGGACGCCGATGGGCTTCTCGACGCCGTGTTGCACCGGCTCGGCGGCACTGTGTAGTCATGATGCCGGAACCGCTTCTGAAGGTGCTGCGTGACGGCGGGATCACCGTGTCCGCCGAGGAGTTGCTCGACGTACTGTGGCTGGCTCAGCGCCTGCCCCCCAGTGCTGCAGCCCCGTTGGCCCGCGCGGCCAGGAACGCGGCCGAAACCACACACGCCGCAACCGTTGTCCAGAAGGCCGACGAGGGGTATCGGCAGCAGCTCAGCCACCAGCACACCAGGGCTCCGCGGCCCTCCACAGCTGCGAACCGGCACGCTGAGAACGCCGGAGTGGACCAGACGACCCGCGCATCCGGGAGGCTGGGGGGCTCGGGGAGGGCCGACGGCGGACTGCACGCGTCCGAAACTCTCGGGCACCAGGAGTCGTCGCCTGCGATTCCGCTCCGGGTTCCGGAGGAGAAAGTCCTGGCGCAGGAGGAACTGGCGTTGAGCCGGGCCCTGCGACCCCTCAAACGCAGCCGCCCCGATCTGCGCGCCTGGGAACTGGACGAGCGGGCAACCGTTACGGCCGTGGCGGAGACGGGACTCCTCGATCCCGTCATGCGTCCCACCCGCACCCGATGGCTCGACCTGGTGATGCTGATCGACGACGGAGTGTCCATGCTCCTGTGGCGCCGTCTTGCCACCGAGGTACGGCAGTTATTGGAAAGAAGCGGCGCATTCCGCACCGTGCGCGTTCACGGCCTCGACACCCGCAGCCGACGCGCCCCGCAGATCTCCTCTCGCCCGTACCTCAGCGACGACCGTGGCGCGGCGCCCGCTGTGAACGCCAGCGACGCCTCTGCCGGAAGCACGCTGCTGCTGGTGATGAGTGACGGCGTCGGAACGGCTTGGCGGGATGGGCGGATGCATGCCGTCCTCGCGCGCCTGGCGCAGCAGGGTCCGATTGCCGTCATGCACACCCTGCCGGAACACTTGCGCGAGAGCTCGGGGATCCACAGCCGGTTGTGGCAGGTCACCACCCGGCGGGCAGGTGTCGCCAACCGCACGTGGAAGATCTGCGATCCGGTTCTGCCGGCGGATCTGGTCCCTTTCAACGGGCTGCCCGTCCCCGTCCTCGAGCCCTCGGCGTCTCTTGTCGAGGCGTGGGCAAGGCTCGTCGGTTCTTCCGGTGCCACCGAGGAGTTGCCCCTGCTGGCCCCGGTACCACCCGACTTGCCCGCCTCGTCTCTGCCGGAGTCCCAGGATGCCGGACACGACGTGCTGCGTTTTCGTGCAGCAGTAACGCCCGAGGCCTACCGTCTCGCCGCCCACGTGGCGGCCGTCGCGCCGGTGACCGTGCCGGTCATGCGGTTGATCCAGAAGGTCCTTGGGGATCACGTCCAGACCAGCCACCTGGCGGAGGTCTTCCTCGGTGGTCTGATCCGTCGTACGGACACGGGCGGGGAGGCCACCCATCCGGAACACCGCGTATTCGACTACCCGGAAGACACGCGCCGGATTCTGCTGAGCACCGTGTCGGCCAGCGAGCTTCTGCAGACGAGCAAGGCACTTAACTCCCGTCTCTGTGAATTGGTTGGCCGCGCACCGGGTTTCGCCGCCTGGCTGGCGCACGACCACGGTACTGGCCGGGTCAGTGCAAAGGGACGGCCGTTCACGGTCGCGGACGAGCGTCTGTTGCAGCGACTCGGCCTTTCCGTCGCCCCGGCGCCTCCGCCCCCTGCACCTCCTGCGAGGGGGGGAACCGGCTTGCCCGAGTTCATCAACCGAGCGGACTCGCCATGGACGTCTCTGCAGGAAGATGATCCGTCAACGCTGGGTCCGTACACCCTCTTTGCTCGCAGCAAGACGGTGCACGGATTTGTCGTGCAGTACCTGGCGTGGTCAGCGCCCTCTGATGTGCAGAAGGGACGAATCACGCTGCTGCGAGTCCCCTGCAGTGGGGACATCGAAATCGACAGGGAGCTGGTCCGGACCGAAGCGAAAGCGCTGGTGCGCCTGATCAGCCTCAGTGCGCCGACGCTTCGGAGACACGGAGGGGACGACAAGCCCTGGCTGGCGGTGGAACCCTATACGAATCCCGCAAGCGGGCAGCCCGCCCAAGACCTGGCGACGCTCTTGCGCGGTAACTGGCTTCCGGGAGAGGCGCAATTGGCCTGGTTGGGTGCCAAACTAGCCGCCGGACTGGCCCGCGCGCACGGCAAACAGATAATTCATGGCGCACTGACACCCGACCGCGTACTCCTCGCTGAGAAGGAAGTACTCATCACGGACTGGGCGACCGCCACAATCGACAGCGTCGCAAGCCGGCATCGCGCGACGCACTCCATGGGGAGTGCCCTGCTCGCGCCAGAGCTGAGAAACACCCCCGCGGCCGAGCCCACGGAAGCTTCCGATGTTTACGCGCTCGGCGTCATGCTGCTCGCCGTGCAGACCGGGTCGGTCGATGCATTGCTGGTCAATGCCATGCAGGCGATCATTCCAGAAGTCGCTGCCGACGACCTCCGCCGCGTCTTGAGGCAGTGTGTGGACCACGATCCGAGTGCTCGGCCCTCCGCCGCGCATGTCTCACGGGTATTCCGAGCTCACTTGAATTCGGCCGCTGCGCAACTCGCTGGATCAGGCATTGACTCCGTCCCTGCCGGCGTGCGATATCCGCATAGCGCAGAAAAGGCCGCGCCCAAGACATTGCTGATCAGCTACGTCGCTCGCGATCGAGTCTGGGCCGAGTGGATCGGTTGGCACCTGGAAGCAGCGGGCCACAGCGTCGTGCTGGATGCGCCAGACTTTTCCAGCGTGAACGGATTGGTAAAGCATATGAGTCTCGCCCTGGAGACCGCCGACGCTGTAGTCGTGGTTCTTTCAAAGTCCCACCTCGCATCAGCATGGAACGAGTTCGATAGAAGGATTTTGCGCGAAGGCCGGATCGTTCTGCTGCTCATCGAGGATTTGACCTCCCAGGATATTCCGGAATCCCTGACAGGTTTCCGATGGAAAGAGCTGTTCAATCTTGATGAGCCTGCCGCCGTCGCCGCCTTGCTGGAGGCGGTCGATGGCTCGGCGTCTCCGCGTAAGCCTCCCCTGCCGTCTCAGGTATCCCTGCCGAACGTCGTCTCCCACCGCCCCCCTCTCCCCAAGGACCTGTCGCTCCCGGACATTTGGAACGTCGGCCGCCCAAACCCGGACTTCACCGGGCGAGAGGCGGTACTCACTCGCCTGCGTGAAGTTTTTCTGTCGGAAAAACGTGCCGCCGTTCAGGTACTGCATGGCGGAGCCGGTGTCGGGAAGACGCAGATTGCGCTTGAGTACGCCCGTCGCTTTGCGGGTCTCTACAACCTTGTCTGGTGGGTCGACGCTGAAGACCCCGCCCGGATCCCTCTCCATTACGCGGAACTGGGCTCCCGCCTCGGTATCGACACAGCCCGCAAGGGGGGCGCCGAAAGGATCGAGACGCTCTTCGAGAATCTGCGCACGCGCGATGGATGGCTCTTCATCATTGATGGTGCCGAGGAATCAGAAACCATCAATCGCTGGATTCCGGATGGCCCCGGTCATGTCCTGATCACCTCAAGGAACCCGGCATGGTCGGGTTACGCTCATCAGACCCATTTAGGCGTCTTCGCACGCCCTGAATCGGTGGATTATCTCACCACGCGGCTACAGGTGACATCCGATCAGGCCGATCTTCTCGCCGAAGACCTGGGAGATCACCCCCTTGCTCTGTGCCAGGCCGTCGGCGTGCTGGCCGGCGGAGTGACGTTGCCGCGTTATCGCAATCTTCTCAAGAGCAGCCCCGCACGGTTGCTGGAACAGGGAGTTGCTCCCGGTTACGACGTATCGCTTGGCTCCGCACTTTCCGTAGCCGTCGCTCGCCTCAGGAGTGATCACCCCGAGGCCCTGGCCCTCCTGCGTCTGACAGCGTTTCTCGGCCCCGGGCCCATCCCGGCCACCTGGGTACCAGGCCTCCTTGAGCAGCAGCTCTCCTCTGCATCCGAACCAGACCTGATGCTGGATGTGCGGGCCCTTCAGCCCCTGGCCCGCCTCGGCCTGGCGGACATGGATGCCGAGACCTTCCGGATTCACCAGCTCACCCAGGCGCTGGTCCGCGCTCAGATCGACGGGGAAGCGGTGTCCCACCAGGTTGCCACCTTCCTCGCCGCCGTTGAACTCGGCCGGCCCGACGTACCTCACACGTGGCCTCTCTGGTCCCTGTTCACCGCTCACCTGACCGCCGAGCACTTTCGGGCGGCCGAGCGACCGGAACTTCGCCCGCGACTCCTGCAGGCTGTCGAGTATTTGATGGCCAGCGAGCAGCACGAGGCCGTACGCACCCTGGTCGTGTCGCTTCGACGGACATGGTCCGAAGCGATAGGAGCCGATCACCCTGACTGCCTCCGCTTGTCCACCGTTCTCGCTGTCACACTCAACTACCTCGGTGAGCACGGCGAGGCCATCGGCATCCACGAAGACAACGTGGCCCGACATCGGCGAGTCCTCGGCGACGATCACCCCGACGCGATCGCCACAGTCCACAACCTCGCTCTCGCCCTCTACCGTCTGGGCCGAGCTGCCGAGGCCATTCATCTCCTCCAAGACGCGCGACCCCGTAGCAGACGGGTGCTCGGCCCAGAGCACCCGATCACCGAACGCCTCACGAAGGCCCTCGCCGCCTTGCTGAACCTCCAGGGCAGGCCCTACGAAGCTCAGAAGTTGCTGGGTACGACGACTGCGCGAGGAAAACACCGCCGCGGGAGGAGATAGGTCGGCGACCTCCTGGCCGGGGGCATGGAACGTGGCGGAAGCAACTCAGCCTTCACTGATGCGGACGGGCACACCGTGTTCGTCGCGCTCGTACTCACGGCGGACGTTCTTCTCGATCTTCCGAGCAAGCTCATGGCCCAAGTCAATGCCATTCATCTCGGTGAGGGCCGCCAAGTACAAGAAGACGTCGGCCAGTTCCTCGATGCCTGCCGGCGTAGGAGATCATGCCCGCGCCTCCTCCAGTACCAGTTGGCCCTTGTTGTCGCCTTTGCGGACCCAGCCGTAGGCGATGCGGCCTTGGGCGAGTCCGTTCTGGGCGGCGGAGAGGTGTTGGCGGGCGATGCGGCGGGCGGTGTCCTCGGAGGACTTGAGTGCCATCACGCACATCGTGCGGGTCATGTGGCGGTCGCTGTCGTTGATGAGGTTCATGCGGCCGCCGGTGGCGCCGGTGACCGGGCGCTTGACGTATTCGACGATGTCGATGAGGTCTTCGAGATCCCGGGGCTGGCGGACGAGCCGGTCGAGATCGTAGAAGATCACGCCGTCGATGACACCGTTGGCCAGGTCAGCCAGCAGCTGGCGGAATTCGGGGCGCAGGACGATCCAGTCGATGGAGCCGTCGGGCTTGATGACCTTGCGCTTCTTGAAGGCTGAGGTGTCGTTCTCCCGGTATACCTTGGCGAAGGAGCCCCAGCGCAGTCGGGCGCGGGTGTCTTCCGCGTCTTCGAGCTGGCGGTCGACACCGGCTTCGAGGCCGAAGCGGTCGGAGGAGATGCGCAGGTAGGCGCCAGGGCGTTTGGGGGCGTAGGCCGCCAGGCGGTCATGGAGGTTGACGGTGACTTGTCCGCTGCGGGCGTGGGCGGGGACCTCGAAGTCCTCCCAGACAGTGGTTGCTGCTGTTGGCTCGGTGTCGGCTCCTGGTGCTCGGTGGCTCCCGATACCGGGCACTTTCCGCCGAACTCAGGGGTTTGGTGGTGCCGTGGATCGGCTGTACGGTCCGCGGCTGCCGGTGTGGATACTGATCACCATGCGCATTGACTTTGATCCCGCTGAGATGTCCCGCAACGAGTTCTACAAGCTCCTGACCGCGGTGGTCGTGCCGCGGCCCATTGCCTGGGTGTCGACCATTTCCGCCGACGGGACGGCGAACCTTGCCCCTGCGAAGTTCTGAGGAAAGTGGTACGGGGCATGGGACGTTAATCCAGGTCAGAGAGCTCCGGCAATGTCTGGCGTCGGAGTTGAAGCGCTGGCACCATTCTCGACTTGGACGCAGGCTCCTTTTCTTCGCCTCGTTCCGAGACCTGCCTGCCCACAAGCCAGTAGGAGGAAAATGGGGCGCCGGATGGAGGCGGCTGTGCAGTCGTTCGCTCGTGTCAGACATTGCCGGAGGGTGTGAGAGGGGCCGGAGGCCTGGTCGGCCTCGCTCTTGGACGGCCATGAGCCGGCCGACCGCGAGGGCGCCCGTTGTAGCAGACAGTAGGCAACGCCGGGCCTTCGAGTGCGTCACGGCCGGCACGTGGACACACTGCCGTGAACTGAAGGAGGTCGACGTACGGAAGTGCGATCTCATGGCGGACTGGATCGCCGAAGGAGCGGCCGAATGGGCCGGCGCGAAGTACGCGTACGAGGGCGTGAACACGGTATCCCCCGGGACGGAATGGCCGGAGTACTTCCACCCCTACACCCTCAACCCCCGGGATCGCGCACAGACCGTATGGGCCAGAAGCTACGACGCGGTGGGCTACTACGCTCAGCTGGACACCACCCTCGACGGCTACAACGAACCCTGGGCGACCATCGACGGGATGATGCACCAGGAGACCAACACGGAAGCTTTCGAACTGGCGGGCAACGCCGACAGAGACAAGGGCCGGAAATTCCTCACCGAATGGACCAGAGGTTTCGTCGGTGACGCCGCACTGGGCCGCGAATGGCGCACCACCGGACCCGGCCTAGGAGACCAGCTTCCGAAGAAACCCAAAAGGCTGGGATGAAGACGGGGACGATCAAAAACAGGCCGGCAGTCGAGAAGCGACAGGTGTCCATCGGTAGTGACGTCGAAGCGGTCCGCATCACCGTCAAAGACCAAGGGGGGCTGTCCTGGCGAGGCGGCGGCCATAAGGCAGACGAAGTCGTCGACGCCCGCGAAGAGCAGACAGCGGGAGGCGGACTCGCCGGCACCTACGCCGGCCCTCAGCCCAGCACTCAGCTCCATCTGTGCTTCGACCCGGTGGGTGACGACGAGGAGTACACGCTCACCTGACACCAGGTCAGGTCCATTTCACCATTTTCGAGCGTAGGCCCGAGGTGTAGTTGGCCAGCGGCCTCTGCGAGAGTGCGCAGTGGTGACCCGGGCCGTAGGGGAGCGCTGTTCGCGACGTGCTCGGTTCCGCTGACTGGTTCGCGCGAAAGCCGTTCCGTTCCTTCGGGGCGTTGGTGCCGCCGGTCTTGAGGTGCCCGGCGCCGCCGCACCTCGCGGCCGGGGGCGGCATCGACCGCCGGCACCGGGGCGACGTTGGCCGGCTGCGGGCCCGGCCCGCAAGCATGCGCCATGCATCCACGCATGCCGCCAATGCTCTAAAATGCGACATACGTGCCATGTGTGAGAAAAAATGAATGTACGGCACAAATGAATGTACGGCACATGGCGCTGAAGGCAAGCGAGAGGAGTGCCCCATGATCGCCAAGCTGCTCGCCAAGTTGTCCTTCACCCGTAACTATGGTGCGTACGGGGCCCACGACTGG
Organism: Streptomyces sp. NPDC053427; assembly: GCF_044544985.1. NCBI lineage: Bacteria > Bacillati > Actinomycetota > Actinomycetes > Kitasatosporales > Streptomycetaceae > Streptomyces > Streptomyces sp. NPDC053427. Next base: position 624,715 of record NZ_JBITYA010000003.1, read on the forward strand.
GGCACGCACACCGGCGACGACAGGGTGTGACCACACGGTCGGCGGGCGCCCCCAGGTTCCCGCCGGCTCCTGGCCGCGCTGCCGACGATATCGCCCTGACCGGTACGAGAAGTCGGGGGCGATCCCATGGGCCGAGTGAATGAGCCGCCACGGCCGCCCGAGGGCAGCTTCGCGGCTTGGAGCCGCGACCGGCTGGCGCTGGCGCGCCGTGGCGCTGACGAGTGCGGGGACGTCTGGCAGCTGGAGCCGGGTGTCTACGTAGCCGCTTCGGCCGGGGTGTGTGAAGCGGTCCTGCGCCGCGCGCAGGACTTCCCCAAGCCGTCCTCGCCCCTCTTCCCGCCGTTGAAGCGGGCCGGCGGAGCGCCGACGCCCGAGGAGCGTGCGCACGCTCGCGCCGCCCGCATGCGCGGACTGCGCCCGCAGGCGGTTGCGGCCCGTGTCGGTGAGATCGCGTCCGGGACCGCTCGATTTGCCGACCAGTGGCCCACGGGCCGCGACGTCGAGATTCTGCCGCTGGTCCGGCCCGTCCTGGCAGAGATCGGCGTGCGCTACCTCTTCTCCGAAGACGCTCCCGCCCTGCTGCCCTTCGCCTGGCAGCTCTTCGTGGCCCGGGAGGTGCTCGTACGCCCCTCGCGCTGGGTGTGGCCGCGCTGGATCCCCACACCGGCACGGCGGTTCCGCACACGGCGGCAAGTCGCCTTCACCAACGCTTTGCGGCCCGTCGTCCGCCGACGCCGTTCATCGGGCCGGCTCGGTGACGACGTGCTGGGACAGATGCTCCGGCCCTCCTCCCGCTACGGCCCGCTGTCGGAAGAAGCCGTCCTCGACACCCTCCCCGGAATCACCGTCGCCACCTTCGAGACACCCTCCCGGGCAGCCGGATGGATCCTGCTCCACCTGGCCCGATACCCCCAGGCCGCGGACCGCGTCGCGGCCGAAGCCGCCCTGCTGCCCGCCGACCCGGCCACGACGACCAGCGCCCACCTCGACAACCTGCAATACACCCAGGCGCTGGTACGCGAAGTGCTCCGACTGCACCCCCCGAGCTGGCTGCTCACCCGGCGCGCCACGCGGCAGACTCAGCTCGCCGACTACACCATCGACGCCGGGTCCACCGTTCTCGTCTGCCCCTACACCGCCCACCGCGACACACGGGAACACCCCGAGCCGGACCGGTTCCGGCCCGAACGCTGGCTCGACGATTCGGGCTCGCCGGCGAAACCCGGGGTCTTCCTAGCCTTCGGTACCGGGCCGCACGGTTGCGAGGGCGCCTCTCTTGCCATGGCCATGCTCACGCTCATGACCGCGCAGACCGCCCGCCTCTACCACTTGAGCGAGCCGCCCGGCTCGGAACCCGGCTACCGGGTCACCACCTTCGAAGGTCTCGCAACCGCCGGCCTGCACCTGCGTGCCACCTTGCGCGGCTTAGGACGGTCCTGCTTTCGGTGGCAGGCCGCCTCCGCCCGCGAACAACGAACGTCGATCACGTCCGAGTGCCGTTCCACACGCGCTCGGATCACCGGCTCATGGTTCGCTCATCGTGTGTCGCCGGTCGAACTCGTTGACGAGCATGCCCATCATGACGAGGTCGTGGTGCTGGCCGGCGAAGAAAACGTGTTCCCGCAAGCACCCCTCCTCGGTGAAGCCGAGCCCACGAAAAAGCGCCAGCGATGCCCGGTTGTGGGCCAAAACCGCCGCCAGGCATTTGTGAGAGCGCCGCTCGGCGAACATGAAGCGCAGCAGCAGCACCACGGCTTCCGTCCCGTAGCCCTTGTGCCGGTGGTCGGCGCCGATGGTGATATCGCACTCGAACCAGCCTGAGCGAGGGCCGGTGTGATATGAGCCGACTGTACCGACCAGCTCTCCCGTGGCTGTCGCTTCGACCGCCAACCGGAAGTGGTCGTCATCGCACTCGGCAACGGCCTGCTCCTTCGCCCAGGCGCGGTAGCTCTCGGCGGACCGCGGCAGATCCAGCCGGCCCCTTCGCTGCCCGTCATCGTCGGCGAAACGCGCGAACTCCGTCCAGTCGTCGGGCTCGACAGCGCGCAGGCGTACCCGATTACCGGTCCAGGGCGATGCCATGCCCTATTTGATCACGCTGCTGTGCGCGCGAGGCCGACAGGCACGCCGAGGCAGATGTTGCCCCCCGTGCTCCGTCTCACCGCTGATCGTCGCCCTCGTCCGGAGCAGCGGGGTCGCGCAGCGGGCGCACGTCCGACTGCGTCAGCGAGGGGCGTGCCGGTGCTGCCGCGCCACTGCTCTTCGGACCGAGTGGGCACGCGAAGGGCGTCGGGCTGCCGCCGGTCACTGCTTCAGGAATTCGTCCGACGTCTGCAGACGCGGCTTCTCGCTGCCGTGCCGCGTACGCCGGTGCTCGACCAAGGTACGCCGCTGTCCAGCGTCGTTGATGTCAACGTTGGAGATCAGGCGTTTGCCTCCCGGGCCATCGGACTCGCCGGTATCGGGGCCGCTGTTAGGCTGATTCTGGGACGGTATTCCGACGCACCGTGCCACACGGTTTCCGTCGAAACGGCAATCTAAAAGAGCGTCGCTTGCGCAACCAAAATGCAGCCGCAACCCGCGATACGTTCCTAGTCAGGCGCCGATCGCCTTAACCGCGATGACCAATTCCTTCCATGGAGACATGGAGATCCGGCGAGCGCGATGCGCCCCGTCGCAGTTCGCAGGGGTGGGCAGCGGCCGGATCCTCCCTCGTTGCGTGCCGGAGTGGCGCCGGTTTGAGGGTCTGCAGCTCCCACTCCCTGTGGAGGTCGGGGTGAAAGTCGTCGTTGATCTTTCCCGATGTGAGGGGTATGCGCAGTGCGCGTTCCTGGCTCCGGAGGTGTTCCGGATGCACGGTGAGGAAGCGCTCATGTACGCCCCGAACCCCGACGACGCCCAGCGCGACCAGGTGCTACGCGCCGTGGCGGCCTGTCCGGTCCAGGCGATCCTGGTCGACCGGCTGGAGGCGCGGCAGGCGCCGGCGGAGGCGTCGCCGTCATGACCAGTGCCGACAACCTGCGTGCGTTCAAGCGCGATGGCCGCATCGTGGTCGTCGGTGCTTCGCTGGCGGGGTTGAGGGCCGCGGAGGCTCTGCGCGACGAGGGTTTCACCGGATCGTTGACCATGATCGGTGACGAGTTGGGCGAGCCCTACGATCGGCCTCCCCTGTCCAAGCAAGTACTGACCGGGTGGGTGCCAGCCGGAGGCACCACTTTGCCCCGCCGTCGCGACATCGACGCGGAGTGGCTGCTGGGCGTGCCCGCCAGCGGGCTGGACCTCGCGACGCACCACGTGCGTCTCGCCGACGGACGCGAGGTTCCCTTCGACCGGGTGCTGATCTCTACCGGGGTACGGGCCCGGCCGTGGTTCGTCGAGCCCGAGGCGGCCCTGGACGGGGTGTTTGTCGTGCGTACACGCGAGCATGCCGAGAGCCTGCAGCGAGCCCTCGCCACCGGGCCCTCCCGTGTGCTGGTCATCGGTGCGGGATTCACCGGCTCCGAGATCGCCTCCGTCTGCCGCGAGAGGGACATCCCGGTGACCGTCGCCGAACTCGCGCCGGCCCCGCTGGTCGGGGCGCTCGGCGCCATGATCGGCGAGGTTGCGGCCGACATGCAGCGCGCTCACGGTGTCGACCTGCGGTGCGGTGTCAAGGTCGCCCGGCTGGAGGGCGACGCGCAGGGACGGTTTCGCCGTGCTCACTTCGACGACTGCAGCACGGTCGAGGCCGATGTGGCGGTGGTGGCACTCGGGAGCATCCGCAACACCGAGTGGCTGCGGGAGTCGGGACTGGCGGCGGGCGTGTGGGGAATCACCTGCGACTCGGGCTGCCGCGCCCTCGACATCAATGGCCGCGCCACCGACGACGTCTTCGCCGCGGGAGACGTGGCACGTTGCCCGAACCCCATCTACGAACACCGGCTCATCTCACAGGAGCACTGGGCCAACGCCGTGGAGCAAGCAGAGGTCGCGGCACATAACATGGTCAGTGCCCAGGCGGACCGCCGGCCCCACCTGTCCATCCCGCTGTTCTGGTCGATCCAGTTCGGTGTCAACATCAAGTCCGTCGGCGTACCGACCTTCGCCGACGAGGTGGTCGTCACCCAGGGATCGCTGGCCGACCACCGTTTCGTCACCGCATATGGCTATCGGGGCCGCGTCACCGCTGCCGTGGGCTTCAACAACGGTAAGTGGCTGGACCACTACCGACGGTTGATCGAGGCGGCCGCACCGTTCCCGCCCCCCTGCCCCACGCCGGACCAGCCGGCCGACATGAAGCCGGTGCCCGTCGACTTGCCCGGCCTCGCCCTGCTCGCGCAGGGCGCCACGGCGCTCGTCACAGGCCAAGGCCCGGGTGAGCGCCGTGTCACGGCCGTGCAGCAGCACCGGCAGGAGGAGGGCCAGACGACCACGTCCGGGACGCCCACGACCGGGACGCCCGGCACGCTGCAACGGATCTTCGACTACTCCGCCCGGGCTGACCCCTACCCGCTGTATGCCGAGTTGCGCAAGACGCCGGTGGCTCGGCAGGAGGACGGCAGCTACGTCATCAGCACCTATCGCGAGATCACGGATGTACTGAACGACCCGCATCTGAGTTCCGACCTGCGCAATCTGTCGCGTCCGCCGCCTCCACCCGAGGAAGGGGCCACGTCGTCGTTCATCCACATGGACTCGCCCGAGCACGATCGCCTGCGGCGTATGGCGATGCGTCACTTCGGCCCCCCGCACACCCCTGGGCTGGTGACCGGACTTGAAGGCTTCCTGACCGCCACCGCCGGCAGCCTCATCGACGATTTGGCAGGCAAGGAGCAGATCGACGTCGTCGACGATTTCGCGTTCCGGTTCCCCCTAACCGTGACCTGTCACTTGCTCGGCGTGCCACGCCAGGACGAGCCGAGGTTCCACCTCTGGGTGCACGACATCATGAACTCGATCGACTACCACCCCGAGACCGACCCGAAGGAGAAACTGGACAAGGGCGTACAGGCCCGCAAGGACTTGCGCCAGTGCCTCGGCGAGTTGGTGGAACAGCGCCACGGCCGGCCGGGAGACGGCCTGCTGTCACGCCTGGCCAACGACGACGGGCCCGACGGTCGGATGGCCGACGCCGAAATCGTCGCCACCGCCAGACTGCTCCTCATCGCCGGCCATGAGACCGTCGTCAACCTCATCACCAACGGCATGCTGACGCTGCTGCGCCACCCGCAGGTGCTGCAGCGACTGCACGACGAACCGGACCTCGTCGTGCCGCTGGTCGAGGAACTGCTGCGCTACGAGCCCCCCGTGCACATCATTCCCTGGCGGACGGCGTACAGCGACGTCACCGTCGCCGACACCGTCATCCCCCAGGGCTCGCAGATCATGCTCATGCTGGCCTCGGGCAGCCGTGACCCGAAGCGCTTCCACGATCCGGACCGCTTCGACCCGGATCGGCAGGACAACCAGCACCTGGGGTTCGGCAGTGGAATCCACCTGTGTTTCGGCGGCCCGCTGGCCCGGCGGGAAACCCAGATCGCGCTGACCGAGTTGGTACGCCGGCTCGACCGCCCCAGGCTGGTCGCCGACCCGCCGCCGTACCGGCCCAGCCCCGTTCTTCGCGGTCCGATCCATCTGGACATCGAGCAGGGTGACGCTTGACGCGGCAGCCGAGGGCAGTTGGTGCCTGGGTGTCCACGACTTCGGCGGACGGGACGCACAACCTCGCACCTGCGGAGTTCTGAGGAGAGTGGTATCGGTTCGGCGGACGTTAGCCCAGGTCAGAGAGTCCCAGCAACGGCTGACGTCGAGCTGTGTTCCCTGATGGGCCCTGACAGCAGGTTCTTCGTCTGTTGGTGGTACAGCAGTTGCACCCAAGCTGACCAGGGGAAACAGCAGTTGGTGCGGCTCGCTGGAGGGGTCTGGTCCGGAAATGGTCCGGATCTTGGTCCGTCTCGGCTTCCCGCCCGGGCCTGACGATCCCCGCACCGCCGCTCGCCGACGATGTCGCCGGGAGCCTTGAAGCGGGAGTGCAGGCAGCCGTCGAGGTCCGCCGCCAGCTCCTCAAGGGCGCACCGGACCTGCGAGCCCTGTTCAAGGTGACCGCTCTGCTGGCCAAGGTCCTTCTCCGCTTCGACGGCACCGAACAGGCTGATGACACCGACGCGCTGGTAGCCCTCGCGCCCGCGGAGGCTGAGCAGCACGATGGCCTGGTGCGCAAGGCACGCACCGACCGTGCCGACGCCCAGGTCCTCGCCCAGCTCGTCCTGGAGCGCTGGATGACCACCATGCCGGCCGTCGAGGCGATCGCATGAACACCGCCACCACAGCCGGGCCCTTCTGCAAGACCCTCCCCACCGCGAAGGCGGACCTCGAAGAACTCGGCTGGCGCCAGATCGCCGCCCAATTCGAGGTCCCCGAGCTCCTCCAGCGCAGCCGACTGGACGCGGAATGCGACGTCATCACCTACGAGAACGTCTTCGCCTCCGGCCGCTGCCAGCTCCTGCTGGGCGACCTCATCGCCCTTGCCGACCACGGCCACACCCCTACCGAAGACGTCGCAGGCTTGATCGACGCCATCTGCGACGACCTGATCGCCGCAGCCACGACGTCCGGCCGCACCACGGCCCTGTCGGCTTGCGTGCCCGCCCTCTACGCCGACCGCATCCGCCCCGGCGGGCGTCTCGACACCTGGTACCAGGATCTCAGCCTCACCGTCACCGACACCCGCACCGGTCAGCGGACTCCCCTCTGGGCGCTCACGGGCTACACCGCTACCGTCAACGACACTCCGTTCCTCCTGGACGTGCCCGCCGCGATCAACGCCGCGCGCGGCGCACTTCAGCCCGACGGACAGTGGGCCTGTGCCATCACCCAGGGTGACCCGACCGAGCCCAACATCGCCGCAAGTGCCGCAGGCGCCTGCTGGCTGGACTTCGAGCATGCCGGACGCAACACCCTCGCCGGCGAGATCGCCAACCTCCTGTGGTACCTCCTCGCCCTCGGCGGCTGGCTCGTACCCACCTACCAGCGCGACGTCTACCACCGGACCCTGCCCCTTCACCTGCCCCAGGCCGCCACGCCCACCATCGAGCACACCGAACTATCCACGCGGCAACGGCGATTGGATCTGCACCACACCTGGCCCGTCGGCACCGGCCGTCACACGGCCCTTACACGACTCCTCGCCCGCATCACCGCCGACCTCGGCACCGCCGCGGGCCTGCCCTCGGGCCGCCAGCTCCATGCCCTCGGCCCCTTCCTCACCCTCCGCATCCTCGGCGTCGTCCCGCCCCATCTGCTCACCCCCGTCGACCTGCTCCTCCTGATGGCCAAGCTCGCCCAAGCCCAGCACCTGACAGACCCCACCCCCTTCACACACACCGACCCGTTCGATGACCTCCTGACTGTGGAGAACCCATGACCACCCCCCTCCTCGCCCCGCCCCTGACAGCCCGCCCCCTGCAGGGCCGCGTCGCGCTCGTCACCGGCGCCGCGACCGGGATCGGCGCGGCCACCGCCCGCGCACTCGCCAGCGCCGGCGCCACCATCGCCATCGGCCACTACGCCCAGATCGACCAGGCTCGCAGCGCCCTCGACGAGGTCCGCCGGCTCGGGGCAGACGGGATCGAGGTGAGCGCCGACCTCACCACCCCTGACGGAGCCGAACTGATGGCCAGTCAAGTGGTCAGCGAAGTAGGTCCGGTGGACATCCTGATCAACAACGCCGGCGCCTACCCGCGGATGACATGGGAAGAGACCGACGAAAGTGCTTGGAGCCGCGCGCTCGACATCAATCTGACCATCCACTACCGGATGAGCCACGCCGTCACCTCAGCCATGATCGGCCGCCAGTGGGGCTGCATCATCAACGTCTCCAGCGTCAACGCCCGCGCAGGACGTCCCGGACTGACCGCCTACAGCACCGCCAAGGCTGGACTCCTTGGCCTCACCCGCTCCTTGGCCAGGGAACTTGGCCCCCACGGCATCTGCGTGAACACTGTCCTGCCGGGAGCCATCCAGGTCGACGCCGAGAACACCCTGCCCGCTCACCACCGTGCACGCCCCGAAGACCAGATCGCCCGCCAATGCGTCCCCCGCCGAGGCCAGCCCGACGACGTCGCCGCTGCCATCGCCTTCCTCGCCGCCCCCTCCGCATCGTTCATCACAGGCCAGTCGTTGCACATTGACGGCGGCTGGCTGCTGCACTGACCACCTCGCACTACCGAACCACGAAGGAGACCGACCCGATGAAGCAGCGCGTCCGCGCCATCCTGATCACCCCGGACAACACCATGCTCTTGATGAAGCGCATCCGCCCGGGCATCGCCCCCTACTGGGTGATCGTCGGCGGCGGCGTCGAGGACAGCGACGCCACTCGCGAGGACGCGCTCCTGCGCGAGGTCCGCGAGGAGATCGCAGGCGAGGCCGAGATCGTGCACCTGCTCCACCAGCTGGAGAATCCCAAGGGTGAACCCGAGTACTTCTACGTCGCGCGCATCAAGCGGTGGAACTTCGACGACAAGACCGGCCCCGAGTTCCAGCGGGACGACCGCGGCGAGTACTTCCTCGACGAGATCCCCCTCACCACCGAAGCCCTCGCCGACGTGAACCTGCTGCCCGAGGAGATCACCCACGTGCTGCGCGCGGCCCTCGAACGCGGCGACCTGCTCACCGCGCTGTAGCCATCTTTGTAGACGGATCACACCGAGCACGGTGGCCTGCACCGAGGCGGACGTGGGCGTCGATGGGGAGTGCGATGGTCACGTTGGTGTCGTCTCTTATACCGGTGGCCGGACCTTCGGGTCCGGCCACCGGTATATGCGGAGCGCTATCGGGGTGCTCGCGCGGCGTGGGCGCTGCGGGCGGCCGTGGTGGTCGGCGGACCGGCTCGGGCGGTGGCCGCAAGGCGCGGGCGCTGCGGCGGGATCCGCCCGGTGGTGGCTTGCTGCCAGCGGGTGCGGATGGCGCCGATGTCGGCGAGAGATCGGCGCGCGCCGACGACGAGCTGGAACGGTGTGTTCGCCGGGTCGTCGGCGTACGCCCCGATACGGCGCCCGGCGTGATCGGCGATGGCCAGGAGGGAGCGCTGCAGGGTGCGTTCGCCCCAGTGCTCGACGGAACCGGCCGGTTCGGCGAGAAGGCGGAGCACGTCGCCTGGGTCGCTGCCGTGATCCAGCAGACCGCGCTGCTGGGCTTCCCACAGGACGGTGACGGGGTCGGCGGGCTCGTTGCGGCGGGCGAGGGCGGTCAGGCACCGCCACAGGCCGGCGTGCAGGGGCCGAGTGAAGTCCCCGGGGAGCAGCCAACGCACGGACTCGACGTCCGTGGGGCGGGTGGTGGCGGTTGCGAGCAACAGTTGCTCCTCCTCGGCCGCTTCGGCGTGGTCGGGCGCGGTGGTCGGCGGCGGTGCCGGGGTGCGGGGCAAGACGCCGGCGCGCGGCGGGAATCGGGCTGCGATGTCGTCCACGACCGCGGCGAGCGCGTCGACCTCGTCGAGCACCGTCTGGACGGGGTGGGGGAGCGAGGCATCGTGAGCGGTCAGGACGAGATGCTCGGCGGCGGCCCGCAGGAGGCGACGGGCGTGCTCTGCCTCGACCATCCGCGCGTAGGCCGGCGCGTGGCGGGGCCAGGGGCACACCTGGATCAGGGCGTGCAGGTAAGGGGCGGTCAGTCCGCGTGTCTGTTCACGCCCCGTGGCGAGCACCTGGTCGAGCCAGTGAGTGTTCGTCGCGTGCTCGGCCGGGTCGGGCGGGGGCAGTGTGCTGATCGCGGCGAACAGGGCAGCGTGCGCGGCGGTGGAGAACGAGTCGGCGGAGATTCCGGTCAGGTCGCCGAGACGGTGTGGGTCGAGGAGGAGGGCGCCGAGGAGGGCCTGCTCGACGTGGAACACCGGGTGCGGAGCCGGGATCGTGTCGAGGTCGACCTCGTCGGGCTCGGGGGTGCGGGGCATCAGGCGGCGAGGGTGAAGTCGTCGGGGTTGAGGGGGACGCCGAGGTGCGGGGCGAGGAGGTGGCCGGCGAGCAACGGGGGCACGGCGTTGCCGATCTGCGAGAACTGCTGGCCCTTGTTCCCGGCCCAGGGGTAGCCGGCGGGAAAGGTTTGCAGCACTCCCGCCTCCTGGGCGGTGATCCGGATGGGCGCCGGGACAGCGGGCGATACCGCGTCGCCGGCAGGCTGGGCGGCGGGCTCGGCGACCCAGGTGCACTCGTTTGAGCGGTGCCCGAAGAACAGCGTTCCCGCAGGCTCGGACAGGGGCCGGACGGTGGCGTGGGCCTGGTTGTTGCTCCGCAAGGACCACGACCAGTCAGGCTCCGGCAGGCAACGGTCCGCTGGCTGTTCGTCCTGGGCGCTGTGCCGGTCGGCAGGCTTGGTTCCTTCCTGGCCGGAGTGCTGGAGCGCGGTGTCCGGGTGGGGTGTCCAGGTGCCGCGGTCTCGGGCGGTGGACAGTGCCTTCCGGGAGCCGGAGGGGAAGGGCTCGGCGCCGCCGCCCGGTCCGCCGCCGGCGCAGACGGTGGGCACTGGCCGGTCGGTCGCTCCCCAGCCCAGGGCCTGCGCCATGCTGACCCAACGAGTGCGGGCAGGCCCGAACAGCCCCTCGGGCTCTTCGGATTTGGCATGGGTTGGCGGGGGCGGCTGGGCGGTGCGGACGCGGGAGGCGAGCAGGATTGCCCTCCTCCTCGTCTGGGGCACCCCGTAGTCCGCGGCGTTGAGGATTCCGGTCCACACGGAGAATCCCCAGCGGCGCAGCACCGCGGCGTACTGGCGCCACAGAGGCAGCACGTCGGGGACCTCCTCCATGGCCACCCACTCGGGCCGGCCTACGGAGTTGAGGGCGTGCAAATAGCGCATGGGTTCGGCCGCGAGCAAACTGCGCTCGTCCCGGCAGGCGTTCAGGAGGCGTTCGCGGGAGTCCCGTCCGGAGGCGAGGTCTGCGACCGCCTGGTGGACCAGGGGCTGGTCGATCAGCCCGAGGCGTTTGCCTGCCATCGACCATGCCTGGCACGGCGGGGAGGCGATCAGCCCGCGCGTCCGGCCGATGAAGGGCCACGTCGGATACATCGCCACGTCGGTCCGGATCGTCAACTGGCCAGCTGCGGTACGAGTTTTGCAAGCCCACTCATCCCATTCCAGGCCGACGTCGCGCACACCGAGGACGCCCAGTGCCCTGCTCCAGCCGCCCGGCCCCTTCTGTCGGCAGAGCCTGTGTCCCTCGGCCCGGTGTCGCTTTGAGCGGCGGTTGGGGGTGTGGTGTCGGGTCTTGTCATCGTGTCGCTTTCGACTGCAGGTATGTGCGGCTCTCGTGATGAAGGTCACCTCCGTGAGGTCGGGGCGGTGGAAATGTCAGCTGCATGAGCCGATAGCACCGGTAACTGGGCGCCGGGGAAGCGTTGTTATCTTCGTGTCGGCCGTGGTCTGCTCGCGCAGACGCTCGATCTCATGCTGCTGGGCGGCTATCCGGGACAGCGCGAGTTGCTTGAACGCCTTGAGGTCGGCGAGTTCGGTATCGCATTGTTCGAGGCGCTTCTTCCGGCCTGACCCGCAGGTACGGCCAGCGCACGGAACGACTGCGCTCCGCCCTGGCCGCAGTCGGTCTTGCCCTGGCCGGCCGAGCTGGCGCCCGGCTGGCTTTCGTCCTCGGCGTTTCCGTGAGCCGGAGCACGGTCTTGCGCCTGGTCAACGCGCTTCCCGAGCCGGAAGTGTCAGCGCCGCGGGTGGTCGGTGTCGATGAGTACGCCACCCGCAAGGGCCGCCACTACGGCACCGTGCTGGTGGACGTCGAAACCCGCCGGCCGATCGATCTGCTCCCGGACCGGGAGGCATCCAGCCTGGCCGCCTGGCTCGCCCAACGACCTGGTGTTGAGGTTGTCTGCCGGGACCGCGCGCCGTTCTTCGCCGAAGGCGCCGCCGCCGGAGCGCCGCAGGCGGTCCAGGTCGCGGACCGGTGGCATCTCTGGCACAACCTGAGCGAGGCCGCCGAGCGGAGTGTCGCTCAGCACCGCCGCTGCCTGCGTGTCCTGGCGCCCCCGACTTCCCGGCCTGAACCCGAGACCGCTCCGGCCGCGGACTCGTCCTCGCCATGGCCGACAGGCCACCGCTTTGCCGACCGCACCCGGGCCCGGCACGCAGCCGTCCACGCCCTGCTGGAGGCAGGACACAGCCGGCGGTCGGTCCAGCGGCAGCTCGGCATGGCCTGGCACACCGTCAAACGGTTCGCCGACGCCGCGGCGCCGGAGGACCTGTTCACCGGCCAGTGGCAGAACCGGTCCTCGGTTCTCGACGACTACAAGCCCTACCTGGACGACCGCTGGAACGAGGGCTTCACCAATGCGTGGAAGCTCTGGGAGGAGATCGTGCCGCTCGGCTACAAGGGCAGCTACCAGCGCGTCCGCGCCTACCTACGCGAGAAGCGAACCTCACCACGGCCGGTGACCGCCCGACCGCCCTCGCCCCGCTCCGTCGCCGGATGGATCCTCCGGCACCCAGACACCCTCACCGAGGCCGAGCAGCTCCAGCTCAAGTCCGTCCGGACGCATTGCCCCGAACTCGACGCTCTGACCCGACACGTCCGGTCCTTCGCGTCCATGCTCACCGAGCGCCAGGGCGAGCGTCTGCCGGACTGGCTCGACGCCGTCCGGCAGGACAACCTGCCCAGCCTCCACACCCTCGCCGCGGGCATCGACCGAGACCGCCACGCCGTCATCGCCGGCCTCACTCTGCCTTGGAATTCGGGCGTAGTCGAAGGGCATGTCAACCGGATCAAGATGCTCAAGCGCCAGATGTTCGGCCGCGCAGGGTTCCAACTTCTCCGGAAACGAGTCCTCCTCGCCTGACGGAGAGTGGCCGCTGCACGGAAGCTGAGCCAGAACCATTTCTCGTGAACATCCGCGAGCCCGCCGACCGCCAACCGCTGTTGAAACTCGTCGACAATCGCTGTCGCTGAACGTGAGCGAAGCCAGGGCGTCCCTCGTCATCGAAGAGGACCAGTGACCAGCCGTCCCCGGCGGTAGCGGCTTGGACACGATGTTTCCCCGCGTAGGAGACCATGCCCGCGTAGCGCGGATTGCGGAGCATCTTGGCGACCATCGTGGACGACCAGGTGCGGGCGGCAGGAGGCTGGATCCCTTCGGCGTTGAAGGCCCTGGCGATGCTGTAGGCCGATTCCCCCGACATGAAGTCGTGGAAGATCCGCACGACCACGTCGGCCTCGTCCGGGACAAGCTGGCCCTTGCGCTCGCCTTTGCGGACCCAGCCGTAGGCGATGCGGCCTTGGGCGAGTCCGTTCTGGGCGGCGGAGAGGTGTTGGCGGGCGATGCGGCGGGCGGTGTCCTCGGAGGACTTGAGTGCCATCACGCACATCATGCGGGTCATGTGGCGGTCGCTGTCGTTGATGAGGTTCATGCGGCCGCCGGTGGCGCCGGTGACCGGGCGCTTGACGTATTCGACGATGTCGATGAGGTCTTCGAGGTCCCGGGGCTGGCGGACGAGCCGGTCGAGGTCGTAGAAGATCACGCCGTCGATGACACCGTTGGCGAGATCGGCCAGGAGCTGGCGGAACTCGGGGCGCAGGACGATCCAGTCGATGGAGCCGTCGGGCTTGATGACCTTGCGCTTCTTGAAGGCCGAGGTGTCGTTCTCCCGGTAAATCTTGGTGAAGGAGCCCCAGCGCAGTCGGGAGCGGGTGTCTTCTGCGTCTTCGAGCTGGCGGTCGACACCGGCTTCGAGGCCGAAGCGGTCGGAGGAGATGCGCAGGTAGGCGCCAGGGCGTTTGGGGGCGTAGGCCGCCAGGCGGTCATGGAGGTTGACGGTGACTTGTCCGCTGCGGGCGTGGGCGGGGACCTCGAAGTCCTCCCAGACAGTGGGGGCTGCTGTTGGCTCGGTGTCGGCTTCTGGTGCTCGGTGTCTCCCGATATCGGGCATTTTCCGAGGAACTCTGGGGTTTGGTGGTGCCGTGGATCGGCTGTACGGTCCGCGGCTGCCGGTGTGGATACTGATCACCATGCGCATTGACTTTGATCCCGCTGAGATGTCCCGCAACGAGTTCTACAAGCTCCTGACCGCGGTGGTCGTGCCGCGGCCCATCGCATGGGTGTCGACCATTTCCGCCGACGGGACGGCGAACCTGGCCCCGCACTCCTTCTTCAGCATCGCCAGCGTGGCGCCGCCCGTGGTGCAGTTCAGTTCCGTCGGGCGGAAGGACACGCTGCGGAACATCGAGGCCACTGGGCAGTTCGTGGTGAGTTTTGCTTCGGCGGGGCTGGATCGGCAGATCAATGACAGCGGTACGGACTTTCCGCGTGGGGTGAGTGAGTTCGAGGCGGCGGGGATCGCTTCCGAGCCGAGTCTGCGGGTGAAGCCGCCGCGGGTGGCGGACTCGCCCGTGGCGCTGGAGTGCGAGGTGCACAGCACGCTGGGGATCGGGGACTCCACGGTCGTGTTCGGGCGGGTGATGCATGCGGCCGTGTCGGACGAGGTGCTGGTGGACGGGCATCCCGAGATTTCCAGGCTCCAGCCGTTGTCGCGGCTGGGGAAGGACGAGTGGGGCACCGTCACGGACGTGCGGGAGATCTCCCGTATCCGGTATGCGGAGTGGCAGGGGCCCGCCGGGCAGCGGTGAGCGGGGGAGGGTTTTCCGTCGGTTCTTTTCGGGGGTGCTTCCGGCTCATGGAGGTGTTCGAGACTCTGCGGTGAGGGTGTCGGTGTCGGCCGGCGCACAGGGCGAATGGAGTCGCTGTGAACGACCTTGTTCCCGTCCGTGAGTCTCTGGGGTCCGAGTCAGCGCCAGCGCTGGAGTCCGAGTCCGAGTCCGGGTACGAGTCCGATACCGATCGCTCGGTCGAGTGCGTGACGGAGTCCGAGTCGGTGACCGCGACTGCCTTGCCTCCCGTGGCGGCGGCGTTCAGTCGGCGTTCCGCCTTGCGGGCGGCCGCGGCGGGGGCGATTGCCGTACCGGCGGTGGCGTACGGGGCCGAGCCCGCGCATGCCGCCGCCGACCGGGGGCGGGGACTGCGGGTGATGACCTTCAACCTGCGGTACGCCTCCGATACCCGGCCGCATTCATGGGCCGAGCGACGCCCCGTGATGCGGTCGCTGCTGCGGCGCGAGGCCCCGCAGCTGCTCGGGACCCAGGAGGGGCTCTACGGGCAGCTGCGCGACATCGCGGAGGATCTTGGTCCGCGGTACGACTGGGTGGGGACGGGGCGGGGCGGCGGAAGCCGGGATGAGTTCGCGGCGATTTTCTATGAGGCGCGGCGGCTCGAGCCGGTGGAGTACGACCATTTCTGGCTGTCCGACACGCCGTATGTGATCGGGTCGGCTACCTGGGGGAACACGGTCATTCGGATGGTGACGTGGGTCCGGTTCCGGGACGTGCGGGAGGGGGGCGAGTTCTACGCGTGGAACACTCACCTCGACCATGCGCATCAGTACTCGAGGGAACGGTCCGCCGCGCTGATCGTCGAGCGGCTGCGGGCGCTCGACCCCGCAGTGCCCCGGATCGTGACGGGCGACTTCAATGTCGCGGCGCACAAGAATCCCGTGTACGAGGCGATGCTTGGTGGCGGGGCGCTCGTCGACAGCTGGGATTCGGCCGAGGAGCGCAGCGCGCAGTATGCGACGTTTCATGGGTACCGGCCGCTGGTGCCGGACGGGGACCGGATCGACTGGATTCTCACCTCGCCGGCCGTGCGGACGCGGCGCGCCACGATCAATACGTTCTCCGAGCACGGTCAGTTCCCGAGCGATCACCTTCCGGTCCAGGCGTTGCTGGATTGGTGAGCCGGCCCGGTCCCTGAGCCGGGTACTCAGCGCTGGTGGGCGGCCGAGCCACGGATCTGGAGGTGGTCGAGGAGGTCCTGCGTCGCGGCGGCCACGGCGTCCACCGCGTTCTCGAACACCTCACGGTTGTGTGCGGCGGGCGCGCGGAAGCCGGAGACCTTGCGGACGTACTGCAAGGCCGCGGCCCGGATGTCCTCGTCGGTGACCTCGGGCGTGACGGGCGGGCGGAGGGTCTTGATGCTGCGGCACATGAGTCCAGTCTGCCCCCTGGCCCGCAGAGAGGGATCGCGGACGCCGATACCCGGATGCCGGCCGCGGCTGCGGATACCCGGATGCGGACAACCAGATGCGGGCCGCGGGCGCGGTTCAGCTGAGCCCGGTGACCCGCATGGTGATGTTCAGGCGGCCGCCGGCCAGGCCGGACGCCGGGTCGCAGGTGCCCGGCCGGACCTTGGGCACCCCGTGGTACGCGAACCGCGACGGCCCGCCGAAGACGAACAGGTCCCCGGAGGCCAGCTCGATGTCGGTGTACGGCTTGGTACGCGTCTCCGTATTGCCGAACCGGAAGACGCAGGTGTCGCCGATGCTGAGGGAGACGACCGGCGCGCCGGAGCGCTCTTCCTTGTCCTGGTGCATGCCGAGCTTCGCCTCGGCGTCATAGAAATTGATCAGTGCGGTGTCGGGGGTGTAGTCGTCGCCCGCGGTCGCGTCCTGGTACGCGTCAACCAGTGCCCGACGCCCCAACTCGACCATCCAGTACGGGAATTCGGCGACTCGGGCGCCATTGACGTCGTCGGCGGTACGGGTATACGCGTACGGCTGCCAGTGCCAGCCGATGCACACCGTCTGGACGGACATCACGCCGCCCCGGGGGAGTTTGGTGTGCCGGATCGGCGCCGGCCCACGCGCCCACTCGCGGCACGCGGCGACCAGCTCGCGCTGCCGGTCCAGGCTCAGCCAGCCGGGGACGTGGACGGCGCCGGGGGCGAGTACCCGGCGGGGCGGTCGTTCCTGGTCGGGCGAGGGTGAGGCGTGGGCGGCCTCGGGTGTCCCCTCGCCGGGGCGTCCGGCCGGGCCCGAAGGTCCGATGAGTGCTCCGGGTCCCGCGAGGCCCTCGAAGCCTTCAAAGTCCTCGAAGCCGGGAAGTGGCGTACTCATGTGCTCCTCGACCTGCCTCGTTGTCTCGCCCGCCCGCCGGCTGCCCGGCCGGCGCCCCATTGCCGCTCTCTTCAGCGTGCCACGGGGAGGTGCGCCACGGAGGCGGGGCGGCCGGTGGACGGCGGCCGTCGGTCATATTGCGCCATCCACCGGGAGCCACGGCGACCGGCCGCGCTACTTCAGGTCGATCTGGAACACCTTGTCGGAGCCTTCCCCGCCGTCGCCGTTGTTGTCCGCATTCGTCGTCGTCAGCCACAGGGAGTTCTTGCCGGGCACGGACTCGACCGTACGCAGCCGCCCGTAGTCGTTGGTGTAGTACGCCTTGGGGGTGCCCGTGGTGGTGCCGTCGACCGGAATGCGCCACAGGCGTTCGCCGCGCAGCGCCGCCATGTAGATCGCCCCGTCGGCGTACGCGACCGCGCTGGGCGAGGCCTCCTCGACCGGCCACTGGCGCTTCGGGTTGGTCATGCCGTCGGTGGAGCAGTTGCCCTCGCATCGCGGCCAGCCGTAGTTCCTGCCGGGCTCGATGAGATTCAGCTCGTCGTACTTGCTGTCTCCCAACTCGCCTTCCCACAGGCGCCCTCGAGCGTCCCAGGTGATGCCCTGCGGGTTGCGGTGGCCGTAGGAGTAGACCAGGGAGTGGAACGGGTTGCCGGGGGCCGGCTTGCCGTCGGGCGTCATGCGCAGGATCTTGCCGTTCAGCGACTTCTTGTCCTGCGCCAGATCGGGGGTCTGTGCCTCGCCCGTGGTGGCGTAGAGAAATCCGTCCGGGCCGAATTTGATGCGCCCGCCGTTGTGGTACTTGTTCTTCTTGATGCCGTCGACCAGCACCTTGTAGTCGCTGAGCTTGCTGCCGTCGAAGGTCATCCGGGCGATGCGGTTGCCCTCCGTGGCCGTATGCATCAGGTACACGTAGTGGTCGGTCTTCCAGGACGGCGATACGGCGATGCTCAGCAGCCCGCCCTCGCCGCCCGTGGTGACAACGTCGGGGACCTTGCCGACCTGCTTCTTCGTGCCGTCCTGGGTGAGGGTGGAGACGGTGAACGAGTCGCGTTCGGTGATCAGGGCGGATCCGTCGGGGAGCCAGCTCAGGCCCCAGGGGATGGACCAGCCCGCCGAGACGGTCTTGGGGGTGCCGGGTACGGAGGCGGCGCCGGCGGCTCCAGTGCTGGCGCCACCCGTGCCCGCGCCCGCGACGAGAAGTCCGGCGGCGAGGGCGGAAGCGGCGGCCACGGCGAGCGCGGCGTGACGTGCGGCGGTGGTGCGGATGCGCATGGGGGGTCCTCCGGTCGGAAGGGGCCAGAAGGCGTGACGAGGCGTTCCGTCGGGGCAGGCATCAGCGGCGCCGGGCTGATAGCGGATGGCTGAGAGGAGAGCGAGGCTGCTGGGAAGTTGGTGGGGGAGCTGGTAGGAAGGCTGAGGCGGAAGCTGATAGGAAAGTTTCCTGTCTGTCTCTCCGATGGCGGGAAAGTACTGCGCTCGAGGAGGCCGGTCAAGGGTGGGAGAAGGGAGGTATCTCGGGTTCCGCCGACGGGAGTTGCGCACCGAAGATCTTTTGTCCCGGCTGTGCGCTTGACGGGCATCCGCGGTGAGCAGGGGAATTGTGGGCGGGGGAGTCCCGGGGGCGAACCGCTGTAGTGGCATAGGTAGGAGCTTTTTTGGTTCTGCCCCATTGACCCGGACCCCGCGCCTGAGGATTCTGCAAAGCAACACGAGGCGACACAACGCAACGTGGTCGATGAACCGCCGACGGCCGGCGCCCACTGGGACCGTTGGCGAGCGGACCGCGGTCCCTTGCCCCGCAGCACGAGTGAGAGCCCCCGCAGTGCGAGCAAGAGCGATGTGGTCCCGCCCTCACGGGGCAGTTGGGCCCCGGTGGGCGGCAGTTGAGCGATGACCGGCGGCAAACGCCCCCATGCCCGCCACGATCCGCATGCCCCGCACGATCCCCATGCCCCCTGCTCGCCCTCTCCCCTCTCTGTTCCCGACCTCCCATCACGGACATCCACGAAAGGCTGGCTCCGCATGAGCGACGCCACGGAACAGGGCCCCCGCACCCCCGAGGGCCCCCAGCACCCCCTGGCCGCCCCGAACGGTGAGCAGACCGCCTGGCAGACGCCGGACTACACGGTGATCGAAGCCGCCCTCGAGGTCACCGCCTATTCCCTGACCGCCCGCTGACCGCCCCGCCATGCTGCTACAGGTGCTGGGCACCGCGGCGGGTGGCGGCGTGCCCCAGTGGAACTGCGCGTGCCCCGGGTGTTCCGGGGCGCGCGCCCATCCCGCTCGGCGCCGCAGTCACGCCTCGCTCGCCGTACGAGCCGACGACGAGCACTGGTATCTGGTCAATGCCACCCCCGACCTCGCCGCCCAGATAGAGGACACCCCGGCCCTGCACCCGGGCCCCCAAAGACGCCGGACGCCCGTTGCGGGCCTGGTGCTCACCGACGCCGAACTCGACCACACCCTCGGCATCGCCCGGCTCCGCGAGGCCGATCGCATCGAGCTGCTGGCCACCGCCCCGGTCCGCGCCGCGTTGGGCGACCGGGCCCACCTGGACGACCTCCTCACGCCGTACGCCGAACTCGTATGGCGGGAATTGGGTTCTCGGCCGATGCCGCTGTGTGACGGATCCGATGTCGAGATCAGCGCCCTACCGGTCTCGGGCAAGCGGCCCCGGTACGCGGTCAACGGGAGCGGCACGGCGGCCGGTCCCGGCGCGCCCCCGCACGCCGACCCCTGGGTGATCGCCCTCCGCCTCCATGACCGCCGCACCGGCGGCACCGTCGTCTACGCGCCCGCCCTCGCCGCTTGGCCCGACGCGTTCCAGGAGGCGCTCGTCGGAGCCGACTGCGTTCTGATCGACGGCACCTTCTGGGACGACGAGGAACCGCGCCGCAGCGGATTCTCCTCCCGTACGGCCACCGGCATGGGGCATCTGCCCATCGACGGACCCGACGGCACCGCCACGCGCCTCGCCCCGCTCGCCACCCGTTGCTTCTACACCCACCTCAACAACACCAACCCCCTCGTCGACCCCGACGCGCCACAGCACAAGCGGCTGGCCGAAATGGGGCTCGCGGTGGCCGCGGAAGGGATGGAGATCGCCCTATGACCATGCCGTTCGAGGAGCGGCCGACCACGCCGTCGACCATGCCGTTCGAGGAGCGGCTACGAGCCGTGGCCCGCGACAGCTACCACGACCGACATCCCTTCAACATCCGTATGCACCAAGGCGAGTTGACGCCGGACGAGCTGCGTCGCTGGATCCGCAACCGCTTCCATTACCAGCGCCACATCCCCGTCAAAGACGCCCTGATCACCGCGAAGCTGGGCACACCGGAGCTTCGCCGAATGTGGCTGCGCCGGATCGAGGACCACGACGGACGGCAGCCGGGAGAAGGCGGCATCGAGCGCTGGCTGCGGCTCGGTGAGGCGGCCGGACTCGACCGGGGGCTGCTGATGGACGAGACCGGGGTGCTGCCGGGCGTACGGCTCGCCGTGGACGGCTACGTCAATTTCTGCCGGCTGCGCTCCCCGCTGGAGGCGGTCGCCGCCTCGCTCACCGAACTGTCCGCCCCGGACATCATGCGCACCAGGATCGATGCCTTCGAGCGGCACTACCGCTGGATCGATGCCGCGGGCCTGGCGTACTTCCGCGGCCGCCGGAGCCAGGGCCGGCGGGACAGCAAGGAAGCGCTGGCACTGGTCCTGGACTGGGCACGTACGGAAAGCGAACAGGAGCTGGCGGTCGCCGCGCTGACCTTCAAGTGCCAGGTGCTGTGGGCGCTGCTGGACGCGGTCGAACTGGGGGAGTGGCCATCGGGAGCGCGGCGGTGACGGGGCGCTGGCGGCCCGTACTCGCTCCCGCCGTCCATCTTCGGTACGACCGGGTGCGCGGAGGCGATCTGCTCCTGCTGCCCGAGCGTGTCGTGGTGCTGGAGGGAAGCGCGGGCACCGTGCTGCGATGGTGCGACGGAGAGCATGAAGTGCCCGACATTGTTGCGGAGTTGGCCTGTCGCTATCCCGGTGCGCCGGTAGCGGACGAGGTGCCGGACTTTCTCGACCGGATGCGGGAGGAGGGCTGGCTGCGATGACCACCTCCCTTGCTTCCTCCCCGCCGGACCGCCCTTGGGCACTGCTCGCCGAGCTCACCCACGGCTGCCCGCTGCATTGCTCGTATTGCTCCAATCCCGTCGAACTCGCCAGCAAGTCAGCAGAGTTGACGACCTCGCAGTGGCTGGCGGTGTTTCGCCAGGCCGCCGACCTCGGGGTGGTCAGCGCGCATCTGTCCGGTGGTGAGCCGCTGCTGCGCCCGGACCTGGCGGCGATCGTCGCGGCCGCCGACGGTGCAGGGATCCATACCCAGCTCGTCACCAGCGGCGTCGGCCTCGGCCGGGCGCGGCTCGACCGGCTGGCCGACGCCGGGCTGCGCAGCGTGCAGCTGTCCGTCCAGCACGCCGACCCCACCGCCTCCGACCTGATCGCCGGCCGCCGCTCCTTCGCCGACAAGGAACGGGCCGCCGCACTCGTCCGGGCCGCCGGACTGCCCCTCGGCCTCAACGTGGTCCTGCACCGCCACAACCTCGACGCCCTGGACGCACTCATCGACCTCGCGCCCGCCTGGGGCGCGGACCGCATCGAACTCGCCAACACACAGTTCTACGGCTGGGCATTGCGCAACCGCGACGCGCTGCTTCCCTCCCGCAGTCAGCTCGCCGAAGCGGCGCGGACCGTACGACGCCGACGTGCCGAGCTGGCCGCCGACCGGATCGAGGTGGTCTGGGTCGTGCCGGACTACTTCGACGGCCAGGCCAAGCCCTGCATGGGAGGCTGGGGAGCCATCTCGCTCACCGTCACGCCCGACGGTACGGTCCTGCCCTGCCCCGCGGCCGCGGCCATCCCGAGGCTCGACGCGCCCAACGTCCGCGACCATGACCTGGAATGGATCTGGAACCACTCGCAGGCGTTCGCCCGCTACCGGGGCACCGAGTGGATGCGCGAGCCGTGCCGCAGCTGCGATCTGCGCACAACGGACTTCGGCGGCTGCCGCTGCCAGGCGTTCGCGCTCACCGGCGACGCCGCGGCCACCGACCCCGCATGCCGGCTCTCCCCGGACCACCATCTCCTCCGCGACCTGGTGGACGCCCCGTCCGATCCGGCCACCCGGGGACGCGGAGTCGGCCGGCCGCGCACGCCCGCCCGGCGCGCCTCGCCGACCCCGAACGGAACAGGGTGAGGGCCCGGCGCCGTAGCCAAGGCCACCACGGCCGGACGGCCAGGGCGCCGCCCGGCGAGAGAGACACCGCCCGGCGAGAGTGCACCAGGACGGCATCAACCAGCTCGCGCGATAGTCCGGTTACGCCGACACATACGCGGCCGTCACCGAACCCACCGGCATTTGCGCGGCCGTCACCGACACCCACAAGCCCCGGAGAGAAGCCACCTCATGACCAGCCCCCACCGCCTGCGCCCCCTGTCGATCGGGCTCTGCGCCGCCGCGCTGTTGCTCGGCACCGCCGGAGCCACGGAGGCCGCCGGCGCGGCGACCGCACCTGCCCCCGCCGCGGGATCCGTCGGCTCGCTCAGGGCAACCGTCCCGATGGCCGCCGCGCCGTACGAATACCTCGGCTGGGGAAAACCCCAGCAGCCCACCGAGGTGATGGCGGCGACCGGCACCAAGTGGTTCACGCTGGCCTTCATCCTCTCCGACGGGGGCTGCAACCCGAAGTGGGACGGCAGCCGGGCACTGACCGGCGGCAGCGATGCGGCGGCCATAAAGGCGATACGTGCCAAGGGCGGCGATGTGGTCGTCTCGGCCGGAGGCTGGAGCGGCGCCAAACTCGGTGAGAAATGCGGCAGCGCCGCCGCGCTCGCCGGGGCGTACCAGAAAGTCATCGACGCGTACGGCCTGAAGGCGCTCGACATCGATATCGAGAACACCGAATTCACCAATGCCACGGTCCGCAAGCGCGTGATCGACGCCCTGAAGATCGTCAAGACCAAGAACCCCGCCATCATCACCTACGTCACCATGGGCACCACCCCGAACGGCCCCGACGCCAACGGCAAGGACCTCATCAAAAAGGGCGCGGCGGCAGGTCTGGACAATGACGGCTGGACCGTGATGCCCTTCGACTTCGGCGGCCACAGCGGGACCATGGGGCAGGCCACCGTCAGCGCCCTGGATGGCCTGAAGTCCGCGGTCAAGAGTGCCTACGGATACGGTGACGCGGACGCCTATCGCCACATCGGTGTCTCTTCGATGAACGGCAAGACGGACGACGCCGACGAGACCGTTACCCTCGCCGACTTCGGCACGATCCTGGGCTACGCCCAACGGCACCACATCGCCCGCTTCGCCTTCTGGTCGGTCAACCGCGACCGCCAGTGCGGCTCCGGCGACGACGGCGACAGCTGCAGCGGGGTGTCGCAGGCGCCGTACGCATACACGAAGATCGTCGTCAAGTACGCGGGGTGAGTCGTACGGGTGCGGCGCATGGCGGACGGCGCTGCCGACGCGGTAGCGCCGCCCGCGGGACCGCTCCCCAGGCGATGAGATCCTGGGGAGGTCCCTACGCCGCCTCAACCACCTCTGCGCGCACCGCCGTCGTCCAGATCTCCAGCAGCACCGCGTACTCCGCCATGTCCTGCGCCGTCCACGCCAATCCGTGCCGGGTGCGCACAAATCGCCGGATCGATTCATTGGCCTCGGACGCGCGAACGGGCACCCCTGAAGGGTCGGAAGGAGTTGGGGACATGTAGGACATGCTAGGGGCAGTCACTGACAATTCATCACCCCGTGCGCCCCTAATGCGCCCCCGTGCTCCCCTCCCACCCCCGGCCTTCCGCCGCCTCAACTCTCTGACCAGCAAGGATCATCGGCGGTCGGTGCTCACCCCGATCTCTGCATGTGTCCAGTCCCACACGCTCCGCGATCACTCGGCATCCGGTTCGCCGATCCACCCGAACGGCCCCCATGGATCGTCAACGGACACAGCGACGGCCGCCGTGCCGTTGACGGCCCGTCAAGGCTCCCCCAAGGACGCCCCATCACCCCCACCACCCCCACTATGCCCACCGTCCCCGCCGTCCCTCAGTTCAGGAAGAGGCAGAAAGGGTGTCCTGCGGGGTCGAAGAACACGTGGACGTCGTCCTGTGGCTGGACTTCCGCCCGAGTCGCACCCAACGCGACCGCATACGCACCGGCCTCGTCGAGGTCGTCGACCCGAATGTCGAGATGGAGCATCTTCTGCTGCTCCTCCGCCCTCTCCGGCCACGTCGGGCGCCGATACCCCGGCTCCGACTGGAACGAAAGCCCCGTACCGCCCTCCGGTGGCCTGAGCAGAACCCAGTCCGGCTCGCTGATTTTCACCTCCCAACCCAGAAGCCGCTGATAGAAGTCCGCGAGTGCATGGGCGTCCGCGCAGTCGACCGCCACTGTTGCCAGCGAGAACCGAGGTCTTTCAGCCATCACTTCCCCGTCGTCATGCCTGGTCTCAGCCGGCCCCCGCCTGGGACCGCCTGGTTCGCGCCTCGGGCCGCGGGCCGAGGGGCGCGGATCCGATCGTGAGGCATTGCTGCCCTCGCCACCAGCAAAACGGCGGTCCGGAGTGCGTTCGGCTCGTCTGGACCGGGCGGGCCCACCGCACGCTCCGACCGCCGTTGTCAGTGGCCCCCCGTAACGTGGTCCCCGTAACTATCCGAGCTGCTGGCGCTTCTCGGACCCGCCCCGCCCCTGTGACAGCGCACGGGGGCGGGGTATCCGTTTGGATCCCCAGTCCAGATGACACATGTCGGGTTTATCGCGGCGGCCCGGTCCGGTCCGCCGACCTCGCTGCGCTCCCTCCTGAGGCGCGGCGGGCCTGTGTGAGTGACGATGGAATAGCAGAGGTGGAGCGGCGGACTGCGCAGGTGAGGGAGGGGCGCCGCGGACGCCTGCAGTGTCATTTCGGGAGGCCCCGATGGATTACCCGGAACGCTATGAGCTGGTATTTCAGGCTCTCGCCGTGGAAGACGATGTGGTGGTCGTCCGGCGAACCGAGCACGCGGGTGCGGGCGGGTATCCGGTCTACGAAGATGATTCGGGGATCGTCCGCGCGGAGATCAGCGACCGGGGCGAGGTGCGGATGATCGCCAGCGGGGGCCACCAAGCGCCCCGGACGCCGCTGCTGGCGCGGCCGCTGAGCCAGTGAGTTCGATGCTTTGAGGCTCGTCCTGCCGGGTCCGCGAGGATGCTGCGGGCCTGTGGGGCGGGGCTGCGCCGGTGACCTGCGCGGCCCCGTCCTTTGTTGTTAGGGACGGTAGTACGAAGCCACCGGGTATGAAGCCATTGGGTGTGGAGCGACCGGGTACGGAACGACCGGGTACGGAGTGACCGGGTACGGAGTGACCGGGGTACGAAGCCATGGGAGGCGCCGGTGGGGCGGGGCGGGCTCATGCGGGGCGGCGGGAGGCCGGACAGCTCGCGATCATGGTCTCGGGTGCATTCGACCGGTACCGGCAGCGACACCGGCACTCGGTGTCACGGGTGCAGGGGCGGCCCCCGCCGCCAGGTACGGTGAGCGGCCGCTACAGGCCCCGTAGGTGGGGCCGGGGCTGCGGTTCTTCCTGGTCGGCCGGCTGTTCGTCGGAGGCCGACCGCTCACCAGGCTCGTCGGCGGGGTCCGGCTCGGCTTCGGTGGTGTGTCCTTCGAGTACCGCCATGGCGCGTTCCAGCGTCTCTCCGGTGACCTGCATCCGGATCCTGGCCAGTCGTTCTAACTCGGTGTGCGACACCACGTCAGCGTACCCGGCGTAAGTTCAAACCCCGGACGGAGCCCGGGATTTGTCACGATCGAGAGCAAGAGATCGGCGGAAGTGGGCGAGGGAGCCGCGGTCACCGGTTCGTCCGGTCAGGTGGGCTCCGGGCCGTCGGCCAGTGCTTGCCGGACCGCCGCTTCGGCATGCAGACGGGTGGTGGGGAAGAGGGGGACCGGGCTGTCGTCCATGCCGATCAGCAGCTCGATCTCGGTGCAGCCGAGCACGATGCCTTCGGCGCCGGCGGCGACCAGATCCTTGATGATGGCCCGGTAGGCCTGACGGGACTCTTGCCGGACGATCCCGACACAGAGCTCTTCGTAGATCACCTGGTGGACCGTCCTGCGCCCGACGGCGTCCGGGACGAGGACATCCAGGCCGTGCTTCGCGAGTCGGCCGCGGTAGAAGTCCTGCTCCATCGTGAAGGCGGTGCCCAGCAGTCCCACGCGGCGCATGCCCTTCGCGAGAACGGCGTGCGCCGTGGTGTCGGCGAGATGCAGCAGCGGGATGGCGATCGCGGCCGCCACTTCGTCGGCGACCTTGTGCATGGTGTTGGTACAGATCAGCAGCATGTCGGCGCCGGCGGCCTCCAAGGCCTGGGCGGCCGCGGCCAATATCTCGGCCGCCTCGTCCCAACGCCCTTCGGTCTGTAGCCGTTCGATCTCGGCGAAGTCGACGGAGTACAGCAGGCATCGCGACGAGTGGAGGCCGCCCAGACGTTCGCGCGTCAGCTCGTTCAGCAGCCGGTAGTACTCCGCCGTCGACTCCCAGCTCATGCCGCCGAGCAACCCAATAGTCCGCATCGGGTCACTCTCGCACATGCGCTCCAACCAGTCCGGACCAGGCGCCTATTTGGGCGGACCGACCATCTCCGGGAAGGCCCGCCGGACCTCATCGAACAGAGCCGGATAGCGACGGCCGACCGTCACGGCCGCCGCGTACAGCGCATCCAGTCCAGCCTGCAGGGGATCATCCTCCTTGGCATCGAAGATCGCGGGGATCGCGGCCGCCTGCTGCGAGATGGTGCGATGCACCCCGTTCATCGAGGTCACGACCGTATCCGGCACCTGGGGATCGTTGACGAGGCGCCGCCATACGTCGTCCCACTCGTCGAATGGCGGGGGCAGAGGGCGTCCCGCGTCGAGTGCGTCCAGAGCCGGCGCTATCCAGTCGATATCCGCCAGGCCCGCCACGGTGTACGCGCGCCGTGCGCTCCAGCGCGCTATCGCACGCTGCGTGTCCGGTCCCGCACCATCGACCTCGTCCACGAGGAGGCGGTCGAGCTGCAGCATCCCCCGTGCGTTGCCGTCGATGCGCCGCAGTCGGTCGCTGGGCAGCCGTCCCTGCCAGGCCTCCTCGTCGCTGCGTCGGCGTGCCTCCGCCGCCGCACGCTCACTCTCCGGCGTGACGAGGCGCCCGGCCTCCGCGTCTGCCTCGGCAGTGGGCGGCGGGGAGAGTTCCCGGGCCCACGCGTGCGAAAACGCGGCGGTCCTGCTCGTCTGCCGGATCACCCGGTCTGCGACGGCGGGGGAGGGCCAGAACTGGAGCAGGTGGCACTCCACTTGGGGCTCCCCCTCCAAGAGCGTGTCGCGCGCACGTCCCGCATCCATCCCGGAGCCGCAGTAGCGGACGCGGTAGTCGATCTCGTCGAGGTTCAGTGTCCAGGCATCTGCGCCGGCCCACTGGGTCAGCGTCACGTCCGGCGAGACGGGACGGAAGGAGACCTCGACGACGTCCTCCCACGCGTCCGAAAGCTCCGGTGCCGTTTCGTGGAGTTCGACGGTGAAGCCGACGTGCCCGGAGTGCAATCCCGTGGTCAGGAACAACCCGCCGGGCACCGCCGCACCGCAGAGCCCGTTGACCTGCCCGGCGAATGTCGCGTCGAGGTACCCGCAGATCGGTTCCTTGTCGCTGTCCACGTAGAGCTGCCAGTAGGAGACCTGCACGTCCCCGGTGAACAGCGTCTGCATGGACCCAGGCGTTGGCGTCGGCGTCGATTTCGGTGTAGACATCGGCATTCCCCCGTCTCGGTTTGCCTGTTCGGTCCATCCCAGTCTCGCGCGAGGGTCTGACAGGCGAGGGACATTGTGCGATGTTGCCGCATTTTCCCGATGGTCTTCGGCTCCATGGTCGGATCTTTCGCTACGGCGCTTGCAGCAGTGCAGGTCTGAGGAGGGGACGGGGACGAAGGAGGCGCTGTGACGCCGACCGGCGGGGCGTGCGGGGCGCGCGGGGACGGACGAAGGGCTTGAATTCGCCGGTCTGTTGCGCCGACTGAAGGACCGCTCGGGAGTCAGCGGCGTGGTCCACTCCGCCCGTCCCGATGGCCATCTGCCTTGCACTGTTTCTGCTTCTGCTTCTGCTTTTGCATCTGCTCCTCGGCCTCGGCGGATCGGAGCGCCCCCTCACGCCGCGCACGGCACCGCGACGGAGACGCCGTCCGAGGCCGTCGGAAGCACGCGGCGGGCGGTAGCTCCACAGTCAGCGGAGGCGGGCACGCGTAACCGTGGGAGGGCCTGCTCCGCGGTGCAAGGGCGCGGGCCCGCCGTCGTACGCCCGTCCGGCCGCGGGAGGGCGAGAGCCCTGGGCGTGCACGCCCGGACGGGTACCGCGCGGGGCCGGGGGCGCGGGGTCGTTACCCCGCCCGGCTCGTCCAGCGGACCGGAAGCCGCTCGGTGCCGCGGATGAGTATTCCGGTGCGCCAGGTGAGGGCATCTGTATCGCAGTCCAGGGCGAGGTCGGGACAGCGGTCCAAGAGGGCGCCGATGGCGATACGCGCCTCCAGACGGGCCAGCGGGGCACCGAGGCAGAAGTGGATGCCGTGGCCGAAGGCCGCGTGGCCGCGGGGCTCGCGGGTGATGTCGAAGTCATCGGCGGCGGGGAAGCGTTCGGGGTCGCGCGAGGCAGATGCCAGGGCGACCAGTACGGGCTCCCTGGCGGGGATGACCGTGCCGCCGATCTCGACCGGCTCCTTGGCGAAGCGCCAGGTGGCCGTCTCCACCGGGCCGTCGTACCGCAGCATCTCCTCCACGGCGTTGTCCAGAAGGGAGCCGTCGGCGCGCAGGGCGGCCAGTTGGGCGGGATGCTCGAGCAGCGCGCGTACCCCGTTGGAGATGAGGCTGACGGTCGTCTCGTGGCCGGCGACCAGCAGCAGGAAGGCCATGCCCACCAGTTCGTCGCGGGAGAGCTGGTCGCCGTCGTCGTCGCTCGTCCGGATCAGGGCGCTGAGCAGGTCATCGCCGGGGGCGCTTCGCTTGTGCTCGATGAGGCCGATGAGGTATTCGGCCATCGCTTGGGTGGCCCCTTGCACGGCCTCCGGGCTGGTCGGCGCGATGATCTCGTTCGACCAGGCGCGAAAGCTGTCCCGGTCCATGGTGGGGACGCCGATCAGTTCGCAGATGACGGTCATGGGCAAGGGGAACGCCAGCGCGTCGACCAGGTCGGCACGCCCCTCCGGGTCGGCCAGCATCGCATCGAGCAGCTCGTCGGTGATCTGCTGTACGCGGGGACGCAGCGCCTCGACGCGGCGCGAGGTGAACTCTTTGGCCACCAGCTTCCGCAGGCGGGTGTGGTGCGGCGGATCCGTATCCAGCATGTTGGTGAACAGCGGCGAATTGTCGACGGCCTCGTTCCACAGCTCGGCATCGCGCCAGTCCTTGCTGAACCGCGCATCGCTGAGCACGCTCCGGACCGCATCGTGGCCGACGATCAGCCACACCTCTTGGCCTTCGGGGATCCGCACACGGTGCACGGGCCCTTGGGACCGCAGCTTGGCGTAGTAGGGGTACGGGTCCGCGGTGAAGTCCGTTCCGTACGCGCCCAGGTCGATGACTTCCGGAGTCTCCGTCATATGTCCCCCCACACTTTCCCAGCTGCTGCTTCTCGACACTGCGACACTTCGATACTGCGACCCTCTGACGGTGCCGGACGACCGGCTCCATACGTCACCGTCAAGGTCACCGTACGCAGGTGTCGAGTGTTGGGCATCGGCCGATAGGAGGAGCTGGACCCGGACTGGACCCGGACCCCGTTCTCCCCGGGAGGATGAGCGTGGGGCCGCGCGGTCGTGCCGCCCCGCCCCACGCCCGTGGTGCAGCCCGGCCTACCCGACGCGCTCGATCCGGGCGTGGCGGATGAGGAACTTCCCTGGCTCACGTACCTGCTCGAAGGCAGCGTTGTTGAGGAGTACGCAGCTGCCCGACGCCGAAGTGACGGACACCGTCGCCGACTTGTTGTTGTCCAGATTCGTCACCTTCAACTTGGTACCGGTGGGGAATTGGTCGCTCGACGCCGCCGGTGCACCTCCCTCGCCGGAGAGGGTCACCGTCGAGCCGGGGCAGACGACGTCGGGGGAGGCCGGCTGCGCGGGATCCTGGCTTTGATCGTTCGCTCCGGAGGGCGGATCCGCTGGTGCCGATGCGGAAGCCGTTCCCGATGCGGACGCCGATGCAGAGGGTTCCGTTGATGGCGGAGGCGAGGGTGCGGTGGGTGCCGGGGCCGCATCGCCGTCCCCGCCGCCGACGCATCCGGCGGCCTTCTGCTGTGCCTGGATCTGTGCGATCACCGCGTTGCGATTGGCGATCCGCGCGGCCGACTGGGCGTCCGGATCGGCCTTCTGGGCGGCGATGAACTTCTGGTTGTTGCTCAGTGCGGTGGCCAGTCCGTCACACGCCACCGACGCGTGGCTGGTACCCGTCATGACGACGGCGATGCCGCCGGCCAGCGCCGCGGAGCTGACGAAGACGGTGATCTTCATACCCCGGCCGATCCTTCTCTTTCGGGACACGCGCAACTCCTGTCCTGGAGGGGAACCCTTGGCTCGGTTCGATACCGCCCAGTACGGAGAGGAATCACGCCCCGTTTCACCTGTGGTTCAAAATTGTCCGTGCATGCCAATTCCTTCCCATGGCAGGGCCGTTGGTGGTGAATCGCACCGGTCGTCGCCCCCGCTTCGGGGCCTGTCTTCGTCGTGCACGGCGGCACCTATCTCTCGGCCCGTTGGCCGGGGGACGCCTACCTTTTCGGCCGCCGGTTCGTGGCGGTGCTGGAAGCCTCGTCACGCTCCCGGACCTGAACCTGGACGCGAGCCCGTTAGCCGTTCGTCGACGGCCTGTTGGCGGCCACAGGGGACGGGACGGCGTCAGGTCCCGCCATCCCCGTGCGGGACCGCGACAGGTCGCTTACCGCCGCCGGACGTCGTCCGGACGTACGCCGTAGACCCGCGCCGGAGACCCGCGCCGTACACCCGCGTCGCACACCCGCGTCGCACACCCGCCGAACGCCGCTGAACGCCCCCGGACGTCCGCCCGACATCCACCGCCCCGTCAGCAGCGCGCGTGAGCAGTGATATCCGCCGCGAACTCGTCGACCATGGCCGGTGTAACGGTCGGCCGGCACTGGGCAATGGCGGCGAGATAGTCCTCGGTGCTCGCCCCGAGCCGGCTCTGGGCGCCGGCCCCGAGACCGATCGACTCCAGGTCCCGCTCGAACGACGCCTGGGCGGCCACCCGGGCGGCATGCTCGATGTCGGCCGGGGTGAACAGCTCGCTGGCCGCCACCAGTGCCGTCACATCGACATCGGCCCGGCCGTCGGTGTAACGGGACCAGATCGCCGAGCGGGCGACCTTGTCGGGCGTACCGATGGGGATCAGGTAGTCGAACCGGCCGGGGCGGAGGAAGGCCGGGTCGAGTGAGCGGATGGAGTTGGTCGCACACACCAGCAGCCGTTCGTCCCGCTCCCGGAATCCCGGTATGAGCTTGAGGAGTTCATTGGTCACGCCGTGCAGTCCGCCGGGCTGCGCCGGCTCGGCGCGCACCGGAGCGATCTCCTCGACCTCATCGATGAAGACGAGCACCCGTTCCAGCTCCGCGATCCGGGCGAACGCGCTGCGGAGGGCCGCCGCGAGGTTGCCCTCGTCGGCGAGCCGGGACGGCAGCAGCTCGACGAACGGCCAGCCGAGCTTGGCCGCGATGCCCCGCGCGAACGTGGTCTTCCCGGTGCCCGGCGGGCCGAACAGGGCGATGGCCCGGGGCGGCCGCACGCCGTGCCGGGCGGCCCGCTCGGGCTCCGCCAGCGGCAGCACGACACGCCGTTCGATCAGGTCTTTCTCCGCCTCCATGCCGGCCACCTTGGCCCACAGATCGGCGGGCAGGAACCGTCCGCCGAGGTCGTCCAGGAGGCTGGCCGCGGGACCATGGTGCGGCTCGACTTTCTCGAAGTAGGCCACGGCGGGCTGCCGCGTGTAGCCCGCGTTGAGCAGCCCTTCGCCCAGGAGGTCCTCCTCGGGCAGTACGTATGCGATACGGCTCACCCGGGCGGCAATCAGCCGCCGCTCCAGCTCCACCAGGAGCGCGCTCGCCAGCCCACGGCCGCGCCAGGCCGACGAGATGGCGATCCGCATCACCCAGCCCCGCTCACCGGCCACACAGGCGAGAGCCGTACCGATGGGCACGCCCTGGTGGACGGCCACCACGGCCGGCTGCCGGGAGCTCAGCGCGCTGATGCATTCGGCGAGCGAGAACACCGACTCCTGCCCGAGCTCGGCCGTGGAGTCGATCAGGTGGACCACTGCAGCGAGATCGTTCTCGCGGTAGTCGTGGATGAGCCAGTTCACCGGTACCGCCCCTCGTTGGTGATGTTGCAGCGAGGCTAGGGGCGGTGCGGAACGGGGGCCCGCTCCACCTTGCACAAACGGGATCGGAGATCGCTACGTTCCGTATGTAGCCAGATCCGGTCCTTGCCGAGAGGGCTGCTCAAGGCGCCCCGGGGACTTTGCCGGGGCCGGGGGAGAGATCCCTCTTTGCTTGATATCTACCTATTTGAGATCGGCGGGCGGGCGGTTCGCTGGGGCGTCCGCTCCGGCCTCGCTCGCCAGGGATGCCCCGACGGCTGCTGGGCTGCCGGCCTGCGCACGGGAGACCTCCGGCGGCCCGGATTCCCTTACCGGTCACGGGGGTTGAGGGGTGTATCGCGGGCCCCAGCTCCTCAACTGTGCCACTACGGAGGGGAGTTGGGTGTCGGGCGGGCAGGTGATACGGGGCGCCGCCGTCTCCGCCCGTCTCCGCGGACGGGGGCGAGTGCTCCGTCCGCCCCCGTCCGGTGCGGCCCGCCCGCCGGGCCCGAGCATCGCCTGCCGCCCTCCCGTAGGCCCGCCGCCTCTCCGCCCCCTCCGCCGCTCACGCGCTGTCACGGCGCGGCGGGCATTCCCGCGGTTGTCCGCCGTACGGGGAGCCCGCTACACCTTCGAAGCCGCGACACGCCGAAGGGGCACACCGTCGAACGGGTGACAATTCGGGCTTCGGCCACCCGAAGAGAGGACGTTGTACCCCGAATGCGGCGTTCTCCGGTGGTGCCGAGCCGTTATCTGGCTGACGTTGATCACGTCGCCATTGCGTCCCGTGAGCCGATGACGAGTCGGCCTTCGCAGTAGCGATGTGAAAGGACATGTCTCCATGCGCACAGCTCGCACCCTGTTTGCCTCGGCCGCCGTTACCGCGGTCCTGGCCATCACTACTCCTGCCGCCCAGGCCATCACTGTGGTGGGCGACGACGGTGGACACTCCAGCAGCCGTGACCACAACGGGCGCGGCGACAACGACCACGGCCGCGGAGGTCACGGCCGCGGGGACGACCACGGCCGCGGTGGCCACGGCCGCGGTGGCGGTGTCGGTGGCGACCGGCCTTCCGGCGGCGTGAGCACCGGCGGCGGCGCCCTGATGAACGACTGGGGCGGCGGCGACGACGACGGCGGCCACGGCCGCGGCGGTCACGGTCGCGGCGGCGACGACCACGGTCGCGGTGGCAACGGCCGCGGCGGCGACGACCACGGTCGCGGTGGCAACGGTCGCGGTGGCGACCACGGCCGAGGCGGCGACCACGGCCGCGGTGGCGGTGGCGGTGTCGGTGGCGACCGGCCCTCCGGTGGCGTGAGCACCGGCGGCGGCGCCATGGCCAAGATCGTCACCAAGGACTGGGGCGGCGGCGACGACGGTGGGCACGGCGGCGGTCGCGACCACGGTCGCGGTGGCGGCCGCGACGGTGGCGACCACGGCCGCGGTGGCGGTGGCGGTCACGACGGTGGCGACCACGGTCGCGGTGGCGGTCACGACGGTGGCGGCTACGGCCGCGGCGGTGGTGGCGGTCACGACGGTGGCGGCTACGGCCGCGGTGGTGGCGGTGGCGACCGGCCGTCCGGTGGCGTTCACACCGGCGGTGGGGGCATGGCCCTCTCCGGCAGCACCCTGGCCGCCGGCTCGGTGCTGATGCTCGGTGGTCTCGGCGCCGGGGCCTACGTGCTCCGCCGCCGCAACGCGTCGGGGTCCGCCTCAGCCTAATCCGGCTGCGTCGCCCGACACAGTTCGCTGTGCCGTCGCGGCCACCGTCGCAGATGGACGGTGGCCGCGACGATTGCCGTTCCGCCGCTCGTACCTCTCGACAACGCCCGTTCCCTCCTGAAAGGCAGCGCTCCATGGCCGACCAGCAGTCGCCCCAGTCGAACCCACCCCGGATCGCGCCCAGGTCCGGCCCCTTCAGCAGTCGGCTGATGTGGCCCGCTGGGGCGTTCCTTCTGGGGACCCTGCTCGTCTACAACTCCATAGGCACCCCAGCCGACCCCAAGCCACTGCAGTCCCATCGCGTGGCGATCGCCACCGCCGCGCCCGGCGCCTCCCGTACCGTCCCGGCGCTGTCCCGCTCCGTGCCAAAACGACTGAGGATCCCCGAAATCGCCGTCGACGCGCCCTTCACGGCGTTGTCGATCGGGCCGAGCGGGCAGCTCAACGCGCCCCCCGGCAACAACAACAACCTGGTCGGCTGGTTCCAGGGCGGGGCGACGCCCGGCGAGCGCGGCGCATCGATCGTCGCGGGCCATGTCGACACCAAGACCGGCCCGGCCGTGTTCATGCAGCTCAGCTCGCTCAAGAAGGGCAGCAAGATCGACATCGCGCGCGCGGACGGCGTCGTCGCGACGTTCAAGGTCGACGCGGTCGAGACCTTCAGCAAGGCGCAGTTCCCCAACGACCAGGTCTATGCCGACACCCCGGACGCGCAGCTACGCGTCATCACCTGCGGTGGCGCGTACAACAGGGCCGCCAAGGACTACGAGGCCAACGTCGTGGTGTTCGCCCACCTCGATTCGACGACCCGTAAGTGAATCCGTACTAGAGCCGGGGCCGGTCCGTTCGGGCGGGGGCCGGCCCTCGGAGGGCGGCGCCGGGGTTCAGGAGGTCGGCAGGTGGGGCCCACGCTCCCCGGATCACCGTAGAACCCGTCGCGCCCTGCGACCTGCCCGCCACAGGCCTCGCCGAACCGACCGCCATCCCCTCGGCGGCACGCCGTCGATCCCCTTCGCGCGGCGGGGAGTTCGAGGCGGGCACCCGTCGCCCGGCCCACCCGACCGC
Organism: Streptomyces sp. NPDC053427; assembly: GCF_044544985.1. Classification (NCBI taxonomy): domain Bacteria; kingdom Bacillati; phylum Actinomycetota; class Actinomycetes; order Kitasatosporales; family Streptomycetaceae; genus Streptomyces; species Streptomyces sp. NPDC053427. The sequence goes on from NZ_JBITYA010000003.1 coordinate 659,827, forward strand.
CGTGGTAGCTTCTGCATGCACCTGCATACAACTCGTATGCAGGCTTGGCGGCGGTGAAGCGCGCCCCGAAGGGTGCCGCTGTGCGCACCGCGTTGCCCACCACATACGCACTGCCAAGTGCACGGCGAGGGGCGCGGTCGAGTGCGCCGCCAAGTGCAGTGGGAATTCAGCGGGGACATCAGCGGGGAGAGCGGTGGGAATCGCGATGGAAAAAACCATGGAGAAATCGATGCAGTCAGGACGGGAGAAGGCATACGCCTATCTCAAGGACATCGTCCTGACGGATCCTGAGATGCAGGACCGCTTCCTCTCCGAACAGGATCTCGCAGACCGGATCGGTATCTCACGCACCCCGATCAGGGAAGCCCTGCTCCTGCTCGCCGCCGAGGACTTGGTGCGGCTGGTTCCCAAGCGTGGCGCGCATATCGCTCCGCTGTCCGGGCGCGACATCGGCGAACTGATGGAAATGCGCGGACTGATCGAACGGTTTGCAGCCGAGCGTACGACGGCGCAAGGGACCGCCCCGATCTCGGAGATGGCCGCCATCCTCACCCGGCAGGAATCGCTACGGGGCGAGGCGACCGCCAGGGAATTCCTCGCCGCCGCCGACACATTCCACGTCGCGCTCGTCGCCGCCGTCGGCAACGCCCTGCTGAGCCGGCAGTACGACGCGCTGCGCAGCCGCCAGATCCGGGCCGGCGTGATCGCGCCGTACCGCTCGGGCAAGGGCCAGGACGAGGTGCTGGCCGCACACCGGCAGATCCTGGATTGCCTGGAGGCCGGCGATGCCGCCGCGGCCTGCACGGCGATCGACCGGCACATCCAGGCCACCCAACGCATCCTGCTGGCCGCGTAGCGCGGAGGGTTGACACGTGTGCCCGGCCCCCACGCCTCACACCCGACGGTCAACCCGCCGTCCTTCGAGCTCTCCAGGCGCCGCCATGATTTCGTGCGGACCTGGATCTCCGGTCCGGATCGGTCGGCAGGCACGCCGATGAGGCCGGCGGACCGGGCCGATCGAGCGCAGGACGGGATTGTCAGACCCTGCCGTTACCGTTCATTGACATGGACGGACTCTCACCGCATGCCGCACAGTTGCACGCCGCAATGGTCGGTCCACCGCCCGACCTGGACGGGGCCGGTGGCGCATGGGCCGCGTGCGCGCGCCTGACCCCGCTGGAGTTGGGTGCGCTGCTGCCCACCGCACACCGCACCCTCGCCGACGAGGGCGCTGGCGAACAGGCCCGCAGGGTCGCCCGCGAAGTGACCTGGGCCAAGCCGCAGCCGTCGTTCACGACCGCGACGCTCGCCGACTTCTATGACGCGCTGGCCGAGTCACCGAAGCCCACCGACGTCTGTTACGCGGCGGGTGCGCTGCTGCGCTGTGCCGAGTCGTGGAACCAGCCGGCTCTGATGGCGCCCGCCGCGACCCTCGTGAGGGCGGCCGCGGTGGTGAGGGGTGATCACATTGCCGACGCCGCCTTGGCGGTGGCCGCGGTGGCCGGTCCGACGGCCGAAACGGAGCTCGTCGCCGGCCTGCGGGTGGCCTACGAGGACAGCCCCCTCAGACTCGCCGAACTCGAGGTGCTTCTCGCGACCGGCCCAGGTGATCGGGCGTGGCTCGCCGAGGATCGCCGGTACGGCCGGATGCCGGGCACCTGGCCACCACTGACGGATCGCCTCGCCGAACACACCGCCGCCGCACCCTTCGCCGAACTGGCCCACCGTACGCTCCGCACCGCAGCGAGCCACCTCGCCGCCCTCCACGCCGGTCACCTCCCGTATGCCGCCGACAAGGCCTTCACCCCGCCCGATGCGGACACGCTGCGCTGGGCCGCCCGTCTCGCCCTGCAGCGCGACGAACCGTGGGCCGGCACCATCCTCGCGACCTTGCTGCCCCAGCTCTCGGTGGCTCCCGGCCCGGCGCGGACCCTCCCGTCCCAGAGCGCCTGCATCGGCATCGCCCAAGCCGTCGAGGCCTACCCGACACCCGAATCGATCGCCGCGCTGCGCGAAGCCCGCCGCGTCGTCCGCCACGCCGGCGTCAGCAAGAAACTCGACCGCATCCTGCACCGCGCCGAACGCAACCTCAGCCGACGCCCCGAAGTCGCGGCCCGCCTCCCCGACCTCGGCTACGGCCCCGACGCCACCCTGCGCCTCTCCTGCGGCCCATACACCGCTGTCCTCACGACCGTTGACGAACCCACCCTCACCTGGGAGCGCGCCGACGGCCGGCCCGTGCGGTCCCTCCCTGCCGCCGCCCGCCGCGACCATGCCGAGGAAGTCACCGCCGCCCGCGACGTACTGCGGAAGACCCGCGACCAGAGACGAACCCTGACCCGCGGCCTCGAAGGCGGCTACCTCGAGGCAACGGTCTACCGATTCGACCGCTGGCGCGACACGCTCGCCACGCACCCGGTAGCGCGCGGTGCCGCCCGACGTCTGATCTGGGAGATCGAGCACGCTCCGGGGGAGTGGCGCGCAGCGCTCCCCGCGGCCGGCTCCCCGGACCGCACCACGCCTGCCCCGTCCGCCGCCGTCCGCCTCTGGCACCCCGCCCGTGCCACCGACGCCGAACGACGTCTCTGGCGCGACCGGATCACCGACCTTCGGCTGCGCCAGCCTTTCCGGCAGGCCTTTCGGGAGCACTACGTACCGGAGGAGACCGGGGATGCAGCCACCACCGCAATGTTCCACGGCCACTGGGTCCGCATCGAGGCGGTCCTGGGACTGGCCACGCGCCAGGGCTGGCACATCGAAGAGGACGGTCTCTGTCTCCGGCTCCCCGAGGTGACGGCCTACCTTGGCATCTCCGGCAAGCTCTATCCGGGAGCCGGCGGATGGGCCGAAGCCCAGAACGTGCACTTCGCCCGCACCGAGGGAGACCCGCAGCCTCTGACCGCGATCGACCCCGTGAGGCGCTCGGAGATCCTCCGTTCGGCCGACCTCCTGGTCAGCGCCGCCAGCTTCGCCTGGTGTGACACCCACACCCCTACCCGCGCGGACACCCACTCCGACTCCCATCCCCACGACCGCGAGTCCCTGCAGATACTCAACCGCCTCTACGGCCTCCCCCTGGGCCGGACCGCCCGCCTCCGCCGTGCGGCACTGCAGCGCATCCTCGCCCCACACATATCCTCCGGCCGCGTAGCGCTCGGCAACCGGCACGTGCACCTGGACGGGTACGCCATCCACCTCGCCACCGGCCGCGTAACCCGTGACGGCGACCCGGTGGACATCAGCCTGCCCGAGGGCCGGAGCGCCCGCCCCCTGCCGTTCCTGCCGTACGACGAAAAGCTTCTGGAACGCATCGTCCGCACGGCAGAAGAACTCATGGCACGGCATGTGAGCGGCTGAGCGCAGGGCCGGCGAACAGGGCTGGGCGGCTACTCGTCCGGTCGGCCCGAGGGGGTGGACGAATGCCCGACGGGCCCCACCGCTCAACCCCGCCCAGCGCCAGTCTGCTGGAGAGCGGCAGCGACATTCGCCACATCGTTCCCCATGTTCAGCACGCCCTTGATGGCGGCGCTGGGCGCCGAGGCGCCGTTCACCCCGGCGAAGAACACCGCGAAGTGCCCCTTGCGCGTCTCCAGATATCCGGCCAGGGCCTCGGCAGGGACAGCCAGCCGGCCATTGAGCGTGTCACCGCCCACGACGGTGCCGTTCTTGGCGAAGACCTTGCCACGTGAGGGACAGCTGCGGCACGAACCCGCCAACGTACCGTCGACGCCGAGAATCGGCAGCGACCTGCGAAAGCGCTCCGCCTCGGGCGTGTGCTGCCAGTACGTCAGGATCTGCGCCAGGGCCCGTGGCGTGCTCCGATCGATCAGGTTTCCGCCCCGGCCGTCGGCGAGTTGGACGGCCTTGCGGTCCACCTTCGCACCGTCCAGGAACTTGGCGAGCACGGGAAATCCGTCCTGGCATTGTGAGCTGCCCGAGTGCGTGGCCATCAGGCAGATCGCGAGATTCGCCCCGAGGTTGTGGCTCACCTTGAAGATGAGCTCGGCGTACTTGGCGTACGACGGGGAGGTGTATCGGGCCACCGTGGGAGTGCCCGCATACGAGTCCGGCAGCCGGTCGGCCGGGTTGGGGCCGGTGGCCGGCGCACGGACCTCGACCCCGTCCCGTTGCAGCGCCTCGATCAGGGCGGTCCGGCCAAAGGCATCCGGGTCCTTGATTTCTGCGGTCCGCAGGACGGGGGCGGCGTCGGCGGCAATGGTGCCCGACAGTCGGATGCGAGTGCCGTCGGGGGAGGCGCTCATGTTGATGGCGGACGATTTGCCCGCAGCGACGGTGCGGACGGTGCTCGTGACCTGATACGGCGCGACCTTCGGACGCCACTCCACGCGGGCGGGGGCGCCCGCACCGGAGCCGGGTGACGTCAGCACATCGATGAGGTTGTCGTTGATGATCAGTGGCGTGGGGGTCGGCTCGAGCACCGGGTCGGGTGGGAACAGCCGGGCATCGACGATCACGTCACCGTCGACTCGCTTGATCCCCGCGTCACGCACCTGCCCGGCCAGCTGATCGATGCCGGCCAACGGATTTTGCGGGGTGAGCGTGGCTCCTGGGATTTGGTTGGCGTAGATGTGGTCGAGGTCGGTGAAGGCAACGGTGCCGTCCTTGCGGGTCCGGCCACCGAGGGTCAGATCACCCTGTGCGACGAGGTCGAGATCGCCGTCGAGCGTCGTTCCTCGGCGTCGGCCGACGGCGTGGACCGGAGTGACGAAGCGGTGGCCGGCGCCAAGGGCGTGCCAGGCGCCGCTGACGCTGAACAGTTTGGCCGTCGACCCCGGGACGAAGAACTGGTCCGCAGAGCGCGACTGCGTCACCTCGCCATGGTCCAGGTCCTGTTGGAACAGCCCCCACTGGGCGTGCCGGTACTCCGGTTTCCGCATGATGGACGAGAGGCGCGGATCGAGGTCGTCAGGCGAGGGCGACGGCGTCGCCTGGACGAGGCCGACCACGACGGCACCGACAGCCAGCAGCAGGCCCAGCGCGCCGACAACCCGCCGCCGGACCTTTCGTCGCATGACGAGTGATGACATGCGCACTCCACCAATAGTGCCGTTCGGTCCGGTGCTCCGTCAGAACGTACTGCGCCGCACCACCGCACCCACGCAGTACATCGCCGGGTTCCCCCGTATGCCCCAGCACAACGGCTTGCAAGGGAGGAGCCACGGTAGCGAGTAACCGGAGCCGGAGCCCCGCCCATGACTCAGGGCGCGCCTCCCCGCCCCGCCATCGATCAAGGCCCGGCTCAGTCCTCCGCGCGCTGCGTGACAGAGGATCCGGTGCGGTCTCCCAGGAACTCGTACCAGCGGCGCTGCAGACAGACGTAGCGGGCATCGGCCTCGACGAGACTCAGGAAGGCCGTGACGGTCTCCCGCAGGCGCTCGTTCAGTCCGGCGTCGGACAGCTGCCCGTCCTCGGCGAAGCCCTGGTGAGCCGCGGCAAGGCTGAACATGTCGGGGTAGACGCGGGTGCCGAGGTGCTCGAGTGGAACTCTGAGCGCCCACAGCCCCCGGTTGCCGCCGACCAGGGAAGGAGAGGCGGACACCAGCAGCGCATGCTTGGTCTTGAAGGGCTGCGGCCGCACGCGGGAGACCCAGTCGATCGCGTTCTTCACCACTCCCGGCACGGAGGCGTTGTACTCGGGGGAGGCGAGCACAAAGGCGTCGCACCATTCGAGCCGGTCGCGCAGCGCCAGCGCGCCCTCCGGCACACCTTGCGAGGCCTCCAGGTCGCCGTCGTACAGCGGCATGTCGAACTCCCGCATCGTGGCCAGATCGACGTCGGCTCCGGCGTCGGCCATCATGGCGCTCACGAGCGAAGCCAGGCGGGCGTTGGCCGATCCGGACCGCAGCGAGGCGCCGAGGACGAATACCCGCAGTGGGCCGGCGTGGGCAGCAGCGGTGGGCATGGTGACGTCCTTCCGGCACGTGAACGCGCGCTGCGCAAAGGGGACGAGGACGGGCGTTGCGGTGCAACGGCCATCGTCACCGCGTAGCGTATCGGCGCGATCGCGTCACGGTCGGTACACACCACGCCGTGACCGACCGAATGCCGCGCCGTACGTCATCACCGGCCCAAGGCCCCGTCAGCGGTTCCACCAAATGAGTACGCCCCCCAGCACCAGCAGAAGACAGACGCCGAAATTGACCACCTTGTGCGCGAGGAACACCGCCACGAACTCGCGAATCGTCGCGCTGGGCCAGAAGTAGGCGGCGGTGGGGGAGCCGACGACCTGGCCGTTGACACCGGCTTTCCGCGCCATCAGTGCCGCGCGGAAGGCGTGGTAGTTGTTGGTGACCACCACGCAGCGGTAGTCCGGCTTCGCGCCCTCCATGATTGCCCTGCTGAATCGCAGGTTCTCCTCGGTGGTGCGTGAGCGGTCCTCCCGCTCGATCCGGTCCGCCGGAAATCCGCGCTCGATGAGGTAGGCGGCCATCGCGTGGGACTCCGGAAGCTCTTCGTCCGGTCCCTGTCCACCGGAGGTCAGCAGCACGGGCGTATTGCCGCGGGCGGCGAGCCGTTCGTACACCGCGCGCCCTCGCTCCAGCCGGCTGGCCAGCAGGGGTGGCACTGTGGAACCGCCGACGAGGCCGGATCCCAGCACGACCACATAGTCGGCGTCACGGCGGACCCGCAACCGTCCGTAAAGGAAGGCGTAGCCCACGAAGCACAGAAAGAGGAACGAGACATAGCCGACCAGTCCGACGGCGGTGACCCCGATGACCAGCAATGTGCGCGAGCGCAGGGCCAGAGCCACGATCAGAAAGGCGATGAGGGCGAGGATGCCGAGCCCGGCGAGCAGCGACAGCAGGTTGGCGGGGCGTCTGCCTTCCTTGCGGACCATTTTCACGCCGTTGGAGATCAAGAAGCAGGCGAGGACGAGGGTGCCCAGCGCGGGCAGCACCAGCAGCGCCACGATCGCGAGCATCCCCAGGAGGGAATCGGCCTTGCCCAGCTTGCCGACGAGCGCGAGCAGCGCGAACGTGACGGCGAGCCCCAGATGGACGGCGTTGCCGAAGCGACGTCGGTCGCGCAGCACGCCGACGCCGAAGAGAACAGAGAACAAGACCGCAGGGGCGAAGGCCAACATGCCTACATGTTAGGCAAATTCGCGGGATCCGGATTGCGCTCCACTCACGTCGGCCGAGGCAGGGAACGCTTCTCGCGGAGTGGACGCCTCCGGTCTGCAGTAGCGCGGCGGCCGACGCAGTCCTGTGCGGCCCGGACGCCAACTGCACGTCGGTCGACGGAGGTTGATGTCAGACCCTGCACCTACGGTGTTCGTACACGTACACGTACACGTACACGTACCCGCACGCGAGCAGAAGGCAAGACATTGGACACCCGGCACACCCCGCAACCGTCGACGGCGGACGTCGAGCTTCCCGACGAGAACACCTTCACGGTCCCTGAGGCATGGCTGCCCCGTATTCACCCTTGGCGCGGTGGGCCCTGCGCACCGATCGGCGGGATCGACGCCAGCGCGGCCGATGCGGTGCGGAGTCTTGTGAAGGAGCGTCTGTCCTGGATGGAGACGACGGCCGGCCTGCCGGAACTGCTCGAAGCGGCGCAGGCGCAGCTGCGCGGGGAGGCGAGCCCGCTGGGCGCGGCGGCGGTCATGGCCATCGTCACCGTGGACCTGCCGTGGGAGAAGCGGGCGGGGCTGTGGACGTTCGCCGACGCGTGGGTGGCGGAGCACGGCCTCGTGTTCGCCGCCGCTGCGACCGCCGAGCTCGCCGGCCTCTTTGTCGAGGAGGCGACAACGGGGTGCGAGGCGCGGGCCCTGCGCTACCGATGCGACGACGACCAGCAGTGGGACGGATGGGTCGTGGGCGGACCGATCGCCAGGCGGATGCGCGCGTTGCTCGCCGAGGCCGACGAGCAGGCCTACCAAGAAGCCGTCGATGCGCTGGCGCACTGCCGTCGCGATCAGTTCCAGCGGGCCGTCACCGGCTATCTCGTGCCGACCCGGACACAGTGGGTGGACGAGGTGTGCGCCGCCGCCTCGCCCGCTCGGCAGGACGGATATCCCACGACCGTGCTGCGCTCGCTGAGCTCGATGGAGCAGCTGAGCCTGTTCCGTGCTCAGGACGAACGCTGGTGGCATCTCGTCTCGCTGGACACCGTCTACACCGCGATGGCAAGCGTCGGGCCGGGCATCGCTCCGGTGGTGGCGGATGTCCTCGACGGGGCGGCCCGCGACAGGGGGATCAGCAAGGACCTTTACGCCGCGCTCGCCTGGCTGCCCACCGACGAGTCCTTCGCGCTCATGCTGGCCCGCCTCGACCGGCCGTTCGCCCACAGCGCCGTGATCGAGGCCATGGAGCGCTACCCCGTTCGTGCGCTGCGGCTCTTGGCCGCCGCGGCCGCGGGGGCCGCGTCGGAGACCTCCGCGTACGCCGGTGCGCTGCTGCGCAAGCATGTGCTGGCCCACCCGGAGCTCGTCGCGGCGGTGTTCCCCACCCTCTCCGCCGCGGCACAGGCCGGGATCGAGCAGGCCGGCGGCGCACCCCAGGCAACACAGGTGCCGCAGACGCCACCGGATCCGACGGGTATGCGGGGGACCGGGTGGATCGACGATGTGCCGGAGGAGGTCCTCCCGCGGGTGCTGGTCGAGCCGCCGTGGCTGCGGCCGCGCCCGAAGGCCAAGCCCGCGGTCGTCAAGGACCTGGTGGCGCCCGAGGGGCCGGCCATCGTCTGGGCTCCGGAAGAGCACCAGGAATGGGCCGGGACGAACGCTTCCTACCAGGCGTGGGACGAGGACACGGACTGGCAGAAGGCCCTCGCCGACTTCCGGAACGGGAAGCTGCGGAACTTCGAACAGCCGGGTCTCTTCCTCGACGGCCCCGCGGAACTCGTGCGTCCGCTGCTGGCGGCCTGGAAGCCGGAGCCGCTGTGGGAGGGAGGGTGGATGAAGCCGATCGTGGCCAGGTTCGGTGTGGACGCGCTGCCCGCCACGCTGGCCCTGGCCCAAGCCGACTCGGCCGCCCTCGGGCCCCTGCTGCTGCCGTTCACCAGTGCCGATGTGGCGACGCAGATGGCCGAATGGCTGATGACGCGCAAGAGGGTACGCCCGGTGGTGCGCGCCTGGTTCGGACGCCATGCGGCAGCCGCTGCCCGTGCCCTCGTCCCTGCGGCGCTCGGGAAGGCCGGCAAGGCCCGACGGCATGCCGAGGCGGCGTTGCGACTCATCGCCTCCCAGGGGCATACGGAACTGGTCCGCGCCGCGGCCCGTGACCACGGCGACAAGGCCGCGGCCGCCATGGACGCGTTCCTGGCGCGCGATCCACTGGACACGCTGCCGGCCCGGATCCCCGACGATTTCTTCCTTCTGGACGTCCATCTGCTGCCGCGGATCCTGCTGCGCGACCGCCGGCACGCCCTGCCCCCGGCCGCCGCCCGCCACCTCGTCACCATGCTGGCGATCTCCAAGCCCGGCGAGCCCTACGCAGGCATCGACGTGATCAAGGAGCTCTGCGATCCCGACTCGCTGGCCGAATTCGGCTGGGGGCTCTTCCAGCAGCAGACCTCATACGATCCACGGCTGAAAGCGGACGACTGGACGCTTACCGCGCTCGGCTGGATCGGCGACGACGAGACGGTCCGCAGGCTCACGCCCCTCATTCGTTCCTGGCCCGGTGACGGCGGCCACACCACCTCGGTCGCCGGGCTGGAGGTGCTGGCCGTCATCGGAACGGACGTCGCCCTGACCCAACTGAACGGGATCGCCCAGAAGTCGAAGTACCAGGGCGTCAAGAAGAAGGCGGCGGAGAAGATGGCCGAACTCGCCCGTGAACTCGGCCTGACCGCCGATGAGTTGGCCGACCGCCTCGTCCCCTACCTCGACCTCGACGAGACCGGCAGTATGACCCTCGACTACGGCCGCCGCCGCTTCACCGTCGGCTTCGACGAACAGCTCAAGCCGTACGTGGCCGACGAGACCGGCAAGCCCCTCAAGACCCTGCCCAAGCCCGGCGTACGCGACGACCAGGACCTCGCCCCGGCCGCCCACAAACGCTTCGCCACCCTGAAGAAGGATCTGCGGACCGTGGCCGCCGAGCAGATCCGCCGCCTGGAACAGGCCATGGTCACCCAGCGCCGCTGGAGCACCGCCGAGTTCCAGGACCTGATCGTCGGCCATCCATTGCTGTGGCACATAGCCCGCCGCTTGGTATGGGTGAGCGACGACGGCCGCTCCTTCCGCCTGGCAGAGGATCGCACCCTCGCCGACGCCCACGACGACACCCTCACCCTCGACCGCTCGGCGCGCGTCGGCGTCGCCCACCCCCTGCACCTGGCCGGCACCCTCGATGCCTGGGCGGAGATATTCGCCGACTACGAGATCCTCCAGCCGTTCGACCAGCTGCGCCGCCCCGCATACGCGCTCACCGACGACGAACGCACCGCACACGCACTCCAGCGCTTCGCCGACATCACCGTCCCCACCGGCAAGGTGCTCGGGATGGAACGACGCGGCTGGGAACGCGGCAGCGCAGAAGACAACGGCATTCAATCCTGGATCTCCCGCGTCCTCCCCGGAAACCGTGCCGCCGTGCTCAGCCTCGATCCGGGCATCGTGGTCGGGAACACCGAGTACTGGCCCGAACAGCGGATCGACCGGGTCCGACTCAACGACGGCACCGACCTCGGCTGGCGCAGCCGGCCCCGCGCGCTGCCGTTCGGCGATCTCGATGCCGTCACGGCGTCCGAAATCCTGGCCGACTTGGCAGAGCTGACGGGCTGAAGGGTCAATGGGCTGACCAGCCGAGCGGCCAGTCAGGGCTGCAACATCGCAGAGGCCTCGGCGCTCACTCCGCGCTGCCCGTCAGACTCCCCGCTCTGCATGTGACCGGGCTCACGACACACCACGTTGACCTTCACATCAGTGTGAACGTTCGAGTATGTACCTCAAGCAAGCAGAGCGAGCAAGCAAGCCAACAAGTGAGCAAAGCCAACAAGCAAGCTGTGCAAGCAAATACTGCCAGCAGTACCCAGCAAACACGAGGTGAGTTTCGATGGACAACCAACTCTTCGACTACAGCCCGATCGTCGATCGTGAGCCCATCAACTGGCCCGGAGGCGCCCGAGTGGCCTTCTACGTCGGACTGAACGTCGAGCACTATCAAGTCGATCGCCCCTCGACGAGCATCTTCCCAGGCACTGCGGGGCTGGCGCCTGACCCGTTGAACTACGGCTGGCGCGACTACGGGCCCCGGGTCGGCATCTGGCGGTTGATCGAGAGCCTCGACCGACACGACATACGCGCCAGCGTGATGCTCAACTCCGACGTCGCCGAGCGCTACCCGCAGATCATTCAGGCGGGCCGGGACCGCAACTGGGCGTGGGCCGCCCACGGCAAGAACAACTCCATCTTCCAGGCCGACATGACTCCCGACGAGGAACGCGCCTACCTGGCGGATGTGATCGGCACGATCGAGAAGGCCACCGGCCGTCGGCCGCGCGGTTGGCTGGGACCGGCGCTCACCGAGACCTTCCGCACGCCGGAACTGCTCGCCGAGCTCGGCCTGAACTACGTGATGGACTGGTCCAACGACGACCAGCCCTACCGGTTGAACGTGCCCGGGATGCTGAGCGTGCCGTATTCCATCGAGGTCAACGACATCAGCCTTTTCGTCGGCAAAAGTCTGAGCGGGCCGGACTTCGTCCAGATCGTCAAGGACCAGTTGGACCAGCTCTACGAGGACTCCGCGGCGAGCGGGCGGGTGATGTCGCTGGTCCTGCACCCGTTCGTCATCAACCAGCCGTTCCGGCACAAGTACTTGGACCAGGCGCTCGATTACATCGCGAGCCACCCCGGCGTGTGGCTGACGACCAGCGACGAGATCGCCGAGCATTACGCCAACACCGCCACCCACGGCTCCGCATCACCGTCCCAGTAGTAGAGGAGTGACCAGGCCCTGCTGCCGGCCACTCAACCGCAAAGCCGCCCGGTAGGGGTGGCCGGGCTCGCCGCCGTAGTGGTCCTCTTGGGCGCCGGCGGGCCCGCCACCGTGTGGTGCCAGGCGCGAGGCGAGGGCAGAGACGCCTCCCCCTTGGCGGGACGGCCGCGAGTGACGGGCGGGAGGGCCGGACTCACCTACGCGATCCCCAAAGGCTGGACGAACAAGAAGGGCGACGACCTGACCGCGGCCTTCTGACGCTCATCGCCGCGGACGACCACTCGGCCTTCCTCCTCGGCGTCGCTCAGCCCGCCGGGGCAGCCCAGCGGAAAGAGGTGGACGCCGTGCTGGAAAGCGCCGCCGTGAAGTAACGAGGTACCGAGGTAATCAGGTGCAGGAGCGGCGGCGATCGACGTCAAGCCGACGATCGGCGTCAAGCGGTGGGCAAGGGCTTCGCCAAGACCATTTCCCTGCGCCCGCCGTCAGGCGCCAGATCCCCCACCATGGCAGTGCCCGCGAAGCCGTGGCGCGCATAGAACGCGATGGCCGCAGGGTTGTCCGGCATCACCGACAGCCTCAACCTCGTGGCGCACCGTTGTATCGCCCACCGCTCAACCTCCCCGATCAAGCGGTCCGCCACTCCCTGACCACGGACCGGCGGGCTGACCCACATCGAGATCAGCTCCGCAGTGCCCGATTCCTGCGTCGGGACGCCACTGACCATGCCGACCGGCCGGCCGTCGAGGACGGCGACGACATTGTGCGAGTCACGGATCCCCAGGCGGGCCCGCCAGCGTTCCTCTCGATCGCCGTCCCCCTGCCACTCCGCCAACGTCGAGCCGAAGGCATTCGGTGCCTCGGCGAGGGCAGCCAGTCGCAGCGCGCGCCAGACGCTCCAGTTGTCCGGTCCCAGGACCCACATTTCCGTCATTGCCGAGACTCTGCCGTGCAGAGGGGACGACGGCAATCCTCCCGGTCTCCGATGCCGCATGCGCTGGAGCCCGCGCGCCGGTACAGATGTACCCGGAACCGGTGGGGCCGGTCGGCGGCCCTGGGAGGGCGGTAGGTGGCTCGTCGTGGGGGAAATCCTTGATCAGCCGTTTTTGATCCTGCCGCGTTTCCCCTTCCCTCTTGACTCTTCCTGAACTGGGAGGAAACTGGTACATACACCAGAAAACCGGAGAGCCGCACCGTCAGCAGAGACGTTTGCTGGCAGGAGACCCTTGACGTGGCCCTGGCTAGGCCCCCGGAAGCCCCGCGTGCCGGAGACTCAGCGACGACTGAGGCAGATGGCGACGACGCGGACTCCCGGGGACTGTCGTGTGCAGGCGCAGCTTCCGATCGACCGGCGAGCCGCATTTTTTTGCGCGCCTGCGGTGGCAGTGTCTCCGTCGGTTGATCAACGGGGTTCTCCGGCGCTCTCCGCCACTCGCCTCGTGCGCCACCGGATGCGCCATACGGTCCGCACGCCACAGACGGGGGCGCGGGCAGCGACTCCCCCGACACCCCGACAGCTCTGGGAACGTATGGTGCCCCCTCTTGTACGGAGGGCCCGGCCCTGGGTGCTCGTGGCCGTCCTGGTCGGGCTCGCGGTGCCGGCCCCGCCGCGGTCACCGTGCGGCCACCGCACCGGCAGACCCCGCTGCAGCAGCAGGTGGACGCCATCGGGCGGGCCGGAACCGTCGGTGTGGTGGCCCGGTCCACCGGTCCCGACGGCACCCAGCACGCCGCCGCCGGTGTGGCGGACGCGGTGACAGACCGGCCGGCGCGACCGCACGATGCGTTCCGCATCGCCACGCGCAGCGTCAGGATCGGCGCGACCGTTTGGCTGACTGTTGCACCAGTCAACCTTGATATGCTGCCGGACCCGTCCCACGAAGGGCTGTCAGCATGCCGCGACCGAGCGTCGAAGCCGAACGCCGCGCCCAGATCCTGGCGGCCACGTGCAAGGCCATCGCCCGTACGGGAATTGCCGCGTTCCGGGTCGCGGACGTGGCCAAGGAGGCCGGGCTCTCGCCCGGCATCGTCCACTACTACTTCGACACCAAACAGGAGCTGATCCGCGCGGCGTTCGAGCACAACTTCCTGCACTCGCTCGAGCGCCGCGCCGCCATCTTCGAGTCCGGTCTGGAACCCGTGGAGAAGCTGCGGGCGCTCGTGGAGGCGTACCTGCCACAGGGCGACGAGACCGTCGAGGCCTGGCATGTCTGGGCCGAACTGTGGGTCACGGCGCTGCACGACGCGGAGCTGCGTGACCTCAACGACCGTGCGTACGGGGAGTGGCGCCGGATCGTCGCCAGCATCGTGCGCGAGTGCCAGGCGGCCGGGCGGATGGGCGACGAGGACCCGGTGGATGTGGCCAACATGCTGGTCGGCCTGCTCGACGGTCTCGCGCTGCAGGTGCTCGTCGGCTCGCACGCCATGACGCTGAGGCGGATGCGCGCCACGTGCCGGGCGTTCATCGACGGCCTGGTCGCGTCGTCCTGAGCTGTTTCTGACCGGTCGTCCGAGCCGCCACCGAGGCGCTGCCGGACCGCTTTCCGGTCGCTCGCCGGCCGCTCCTCAACCGCTCCTCAACCGCTCCGCAACCGTCCCTCGAGGGAGCCGGATCCCTCCGCGTCCAGATCATTGACTGACGGATCAATTATAAATACTGTCGCGGCCATCCGACCGACGGCATCCGGCGGACAGCCGGGCGATCCCGAGGAGCTGGCCGAGTGACACTTCCTACCGAGTTGACGGAACTCAGCCCCGAACAGCTGGCGATCATCGCCCTCTGCCAGGACTTCGCGAAGGCCAAGATCAGGCCCGCCGCGCGAGCGGTCGACGAAGCGGACACCGAAGTCCCCTGGGAAATCTGGAAAGAGGCCGCCAAGGTGGGCCTGACCTCGTTCATGCTCCCCGAGGAATACGGAGGTGGCGGTTCCACCGATCTGTTCACCCAGTGCCTCGTGCAGGAAGAGCTGTGCGTCGGCGACCTGGGCCTGGGCAACCTGCTGACCGCCAACGGCTTCTTCGCCCACCCGGTCCTCGAACTCGGCACCGACGAACAGAAGGAGCGCCTGCTGCGTCCGCTCGCCGGCGACGCCCCGCCGATGACCTCGCTCGCGGTCACCGAGCCCGATGTCGGCTCCGATGCCGCCGCGCTGCGCACCCACGCCGTGCGCAAAGGCGACCGCTACCTCCTGACCGGCCGCAAAGCATGGATCTCCAACGCGGGTGCGTCGGAGTACTACATCGTCTTCGCCACCGTCGACCCGCGGCTGCGGGCCAAGGGCATCACCGCCTTCGTCGTGCACCGCGACACGCCTGGACTCACCGTCTCCGCGCCGTGGAAGAAGATGGGCCAGCGCGCGCTGATCAACGCCGAAGTCACCCTCGACGAGGTCGAGGTGGACGCCCGCGACCGGATCGGTGAGGAGGGCCAGGGCTTCATCGGGCTCATGCAGACCTTCGACCGGTCGCGGACCATTCTGGCCGCCGCGGCCACCGGCGTCGCACGCGCCGCCACCGAGTACGCCGTCCAGTACGCCAACGAGCGCCACCAGTTCGGCAAGCCCATCATCGACCATCAGGCCGTGGCCTTCCGGCTCGCCGACATGGAGACCCGCGTCGAGGCCGCGCGCCTGATGACCTGGCGCGCCGCGAAACGGATCGACAGCGGCCGGCGCGCCACCCGCGAATCGGCGATGGCGAAGCTGACCGCATCGGAGACGGCCATGTTCGCCACTTGGGCGGCGGTGCAGACGATGGGCGGCTGGGGCTACTCGCGGGAATTCCTCGCCGAGAAGTGGATGCGCGACGCCAAGCTGGAGGAGATCGAAGAGGGCACTTCGGACATGCAGCGGCTGATCATCTCCCGGAGCCTCCGTGACCACGGCTGAAACAACCCGCGCCCCGGAGCCCGTTCCGGAGCCCGCCCGGGAACGCGCCCCGGAGCACGAAGCGGCGCCGCAGGGCGCCCACGCCGCGTTGACGTCACTGTGGCAGCCCGCCTCCGTGGCGATCGTCGGGGCGAGCGACGACCCCGCCAAATGGGGGCACTGGCTGGCACGCGGCGCACTCCTCGGCCGCGAGAACCGTACGGTCCACCTCGTCAACCGGCGCGGCGGACCGGTGTGCGGTCTGCCCACCTCCCTCTCGCTCGATGACCTGCCGCAACCACCCGAACTCGTGGTCATCGCCGTACCCGCGCAAGCCGTCGAGGCGGCCTTCGACGATGCGCTCGCCGCGGGCGCCCGTGCCGTGCTCGTGATCAGCGACGGACTCGGACGGCTCACCGGAAATCCCCGGCTGGCCGAGGAACTGGGCGACCGGGCGCGCGAGCGGGGCGTCCGGCTGCTCGGGCCCAGCTCGCTCGGCATCGTCGACACCGAGGCTGAACTGCAGCTCGTCTGGGGCGCATTCGGGCCCGGGCCGGTGGGTGTGGTGACGCAGAGCGGCCAGATCGGCTCGGAGATCGCGTACTTGCTCGCGCGGCTGGGCTCGGGCATATCCCGCTTCGCCTCGACCGGCGCACAGGCCGACATCTCCACCGAGGAGCTGCTCGAGAGCCTCGCCGACCACGACGCGACACGAGCGGTGATCGCCTACGTGGAGGGAATACGAGATCCCCAGCGCTTTCTGCACGCGGCACACCTGCTGCGCGAGAAGGGCAAGCCCCTGATCCTCCTCACGGTCGGCACCAGCCCCGCCGGAAGCGCCGCCGCCCTGTCGCACACCGGCGCGCTCACCTCCGGCGCCGACATCCTCGAAGCCGTATGCCGCAGCGTCGGCGCCATCCGCGCCACGACACCGGCGCAGGCCGCGGACCTGGCCCACGCGCTCGCACTCGGCGTCCGCCCGCGCGGCCGCCGGATTCTCGTGGTGTCCGACTCCGGCGGCCAAGGGGCACTCGCCGCCGACCTCGCCACGGAACGGGGACTGGACCTGGCGCCGCCCCCCACCACCCCGCCACCGACTCCGGTGCAGCCCCGCAACCCCGTCGACCTCGCCGGGGCCGGGGAACAGGATCTGACGGTCTACGCCTCGGTGGCCGAATGGGTGGCGACCGCCGGCACATATGACGCCCTGGTACTGACCGGCTACTTCGGCCGCTACGGCGAAGACACCCCCACACTCGCCACCGCCGAAGCGGAAGTGGCCGCCCGCCTCGCCCGGGTCGCGCACACCCTCCCCGTACTGGTCCACACGATGGCCGGCGGCTCTCCCGCCACCCGGACGCTGCGCGCCGCGGGCGTCCCCGTCTACGCCGACATCGACAGCACACTTCGGGCGCTGGCAGGCTGCGCCCGCTGGCACGCGAAGGCGCCACGGCCACCCGTCCGCCGCCCCACCGCCCCGCCCGGACCGCCGGGACCGCAGATCCCCTACCTCCAGGCACGCGAGAGCGCGCGGGCGGTGGGCATTCCGTTCCCCGAGGCAGGGGTGGCGGAGAGCGCCCCAGAAGCGGTACGGATCGCCCGGTCCTGGCACGGCCCGTCCGTGGCGAAGGTCGTCGGGCACGCGCACAAGACCGAGGTCGGCGGGGTCCGGCTCGGCCTGGAGACCGACGCCGAGATCACCGCCGCCTTCGAGGACTTCGCCACCCGGCTGGGCGCCCGCTCCGTAGTCATCGAACGCATGGACACCCGCCCGGACACCGTCGAGCTGATCGCCGGCGTGCGGTACGACCCGGGCTTCGGGCCGGTGGTGCTCGTGGGCGCCGGCGGCACGGCGGCCGAGCTGTGGCGGGACACCGTCCTCGAACTCGCCCCCGTGACCGTCGACGACGCGCGGGCCATGCTGCGCCGACTGACCTGCTGGCCGCTGCTGAACGGTTGGCGCGGGGCCGCCCCGTGCGATGTGGACGCCGTCGCCGGAGCCATCGCCGCCCTGTCCACGCTGCCCGGGAGCGACCCCACGGTCGTCTCCGCCGAGATCAACCCGCTGCGGGCGGGACCGGAAGGGGTCCTCGGGGTCGACATCCTCATCGAACGCGCCGCCGCACCCGGCACCGCGCCGACCGCCGGCACGCCGGACAACACCGACACCACCGAGGAGGAGGGCTGACATGACTGCCATGACGGACGCGACGGCCACCGCACCGTTTCAGGGCAAGGTCGCGATGATCACCGGAGGCGGGTCGGGCATCGGACGCGCCACGGCTCTGCGCTACGCGAAGGGCGGCGGCACCGTCGTCGTGTGCGGCCGCCGCCCCTCATGAGCGGCGCCGCGGATCGGTCCTGGCGGCAGCCCCGCCTCGCCTGGCTCTTACGTCAGCAGTACCGGCAACTCGAACAGTTCGTTCTGTGTCACGACCGGTTTGTTGCGCAGTTCGGACCGGGGGACCGCCAGGCGCAGACGGGGGAAGCGGGCGTAGAGGGCGGGCAGCGCCACGGAAGCCTCCATACGGGAGAGCGCGGCGCCGGGGCAGACATGCGGGCCGTGGCCGAAGGCCAGATGGCGGTTGGGGGAGCGGGTGATGTCGAAGACGTCGGCGGAGGGGCCGTGTGCCCGTTCGTCGCGGCCGATTGCCGCGTGCGCGATGATCACCGCCTCGCCCTTGGGGAGGACCTTGTCGCCCACGGGGACGTCCTCGGCGGCGAACCGGATCAGTACGTGCGAAGTGGGGGAGGACCAGCGCAACGTCTCCTCGATGACCCTGTCCCAACTCGCCTCTCCCGCCTGGACGAGCGCGAGCTGCTCGAGGTGGGTGGAGAGATTGACGACCGCGTTGACGATCAGCGAGATCGTGGTCTCGTGCCCGGCGGCGATCATCACCCCAATGGTGTTGAGGATCTCGTCGTCGGTCAGCCGGTCGCCGTCCTCGCTGGCGTGGACGAGGGCGCTGGTGAGGTCGTCGGCGGGTGTCGCACGACGTGCCTCGATGATCCGAAGGTTCATCTCGCGTAGCTCGGCCAGGGTGGCGACGACCTCTTCGGGCGGAGTCTGGGTGGAGAAGAACTTGTCGAAGAGGACCTTCAGACGGGGGTGGTTGGCGCGGTCCACGCCCAGCAGATCGCTGATGACCCGCATCGGCAGGGGATAGGCGAACTCCGCCTTGAGGTCGACGGCCTCACCGGGCGCCCGGCCTGTGAGGCCGTCGAGCAGATCCTCGGTGAGTTCCGTGACGCGCGGCCGCATCTCGTCGACGCGGCGCGGGGTGAGGGCCTGCGCGACCAGGGTGCGCAGTCGGCGGTGCTCCTCGCCGTCCACGGTGAGCATCGAGCGGCCGGGGTTGACCAGCCCGATCAGCGGCCAGTCCTCCGGTATGTCGCCACGCTGCCAGGCGGTCCACAGCGCGATGTCCTTCACCACGCGACGGTCGGTCATCAGCGCGCGGGCCTCGGCGTGGTGGGTGACGGCCCACACCGGGACACCACCGGGCAATTCCACCGCGGCCAGGGGGCCGTCGGCGCGTAACCGGGCGGTCTCCGCCTCCAGATCGGCGACGAAGGGGTCGAGCGCGATACGGCCGGTGCTGGTGGTCATCGGTTGGTCTCCCAGGATGGCGGTCGGGGTGGACACGGGCGATTCGGTCGGGCCGCGCAGCCACGGGGACGGCCGGGGTGACGGCTGAGAGGTACGGCCGGGACGGGTACGGCCGGTCGAGGCCGGGGCCCGGTCGAGCGGGACCGGTGTCACCGGGCCGGGCTCGCGCCGTGAACGGACGACCGACCGACCGACCGACTGACCGACTTACTTGCTGACTGATGACGCCCCTGCCGGACACTCTTCGATCAACGCGTGAAAACTATAGGTACGTATTGATCGACCCGTGGCATGTTCCACGAAAGGAAGCCGCCCCGGACATAGGTGGGCTCCTCGACGAGTTGGCGGGAAGAGAGAGATTCCGTGGAGATCACCGTCCAGTGGATACGGACGTCCTGGACGAAGGATTCCCGGGGCGGGGAGGCCGCCACGCGCAGGAACGCGGCCCCGGTCGGCTTCGCCCTGCCCTCCGCGGCAGCCCCGTTCGTGCACGCGATTCGGATGCATGAGCGTGATGGCTTCGAGCCCCACGACACCCGGGAAGACCTGGGAAAGGCCGACGTCCAGCTCCGCGAAGCCGACGGTCGGCTTCGCGTATTCCCCCGAGTGCAGCCCCTGTTCTCGTTGCCGCCTCGGCCTCGACGCCCCCCGGCCGTGCGGCTTGTCCCTGGCCAATGGGTCCGCTGGCAGCTCAACTATCGATTCAGTAGTGCGTTGGGGATCCGAGGCTGGTCGTACTGGCTCGACACGTTCAACATCGCCTACGGCCCGGTGAACGCCGACGTGTTCTTGTCGGAACCCACCGTGTTCATCGATGAGCGGGGACCGCTCCGGTAGCTCGATGCGCCCTCGCAGGTCAGGCGTGCGCGGCGATGCTCGCCCCGGCCCCTGGCGGTCGCACCATGAAGACATCGATCGGGTCCTGGGCTTCCACGACGAATCCGTGGCGCTCGTAGATTCGACGGGCAGCGCTGCCCTGCAGGACGTTCAGTCCCACGGTCATGCCCTGCTTGTCGGTCCGCCTCAGCACCGTGCGTAGGACAGCGGATCCGAGCCCTCGGCCCTGATGACGTGGAGCAAGGTAGAAGTGCTCCAGCCACTGTCTGCCTTCGGCGGGCCGGACCGTGACGCATCCGACGAGTTCGCGGTCGGTCATGATGATCGACGTGTGCTCCGTGGAGAAGGAATCCCGCAGTCGCTGCCGCACCCGGTGCTCGTCGTAGCGCCCAAGGCGTTCCAGATCCGCACGCATGACGGTGGCCCGCAGCTCCGCGATCACCTCGATGTCCGCAGCCGTCGCAGAACGCAGCACCCAGCCCGCGCCGTGCGCCGACGCGGTCCGCCCAGGCACCGCCACGTCCGATCGCGACCCGTCCCCCGCCACCCCAGCATCCATGGCCGGAGTATCTCAGTCGGCCCATCCGACCAGGCAGGTGGGCATCTCGACCCCAACTCCAGCCGCGGCCCCTCGCGTTTCTCGTGACCGGCTGCGGCTTCCATGCTTCTGGGGCGTGTATCGAAAGTGCCTGGTGAGGATGGCAGAGAGCCCATTTGTGATCCAGAATGATTGGATGGTGACCTTTGAAACTCCCCGTTTGATCCTGCGTCGTTGGCGTGAGGAAGACGTTGCGCCCATGGCTGCCGTCAACGGCGACCCCGAGGTCATGCGGTGGATCCGTGACGGCAGCGTCCGTGACGAACAGCAGACTCGCGGCGGGATCCAGGGCTGGGAGAGCGAGTGGGAGTCACAGGGCTTCGGCCTGTTCGCCGTGGAGATCCGGTCCACTGGCGAGCTGGCCGGGTTCACCGGGCTTTCGGTGCCTCACTTCTTGCCGGAGGTACTGCCTGCGGTTGAGGTCGGCTGGCGCCTTGGACGTTCCCACTGGGGGCAGGGCTTGGCCACCGAGGCCGCTACGGCCGCCGTACGGTTCGGGTTCGAAGAGCGAGGGCTGGAGCGGATCGTCAGCATCACTCAAGTGGGCAACGACGCTTCCGAACGGATCATGACCAAACTGGGGATGCATCCGGTCCGTGAGACCGTCAATCCCACCTGCGGTCGGCGAGTACGGGTGTTCGAGTTGTCGTCGGACCAGTACGCCACAACCACTCGTTGACGGCGCTACGAGGACGGTGGCCTCGTAGCGGACCGCGCGTTTGTCGTACCTGGTCGGCCTTGTCTGGAATGGTGCAGCGGATACCGCGACGCCGCAGGTAGGCGTGCTGTCCCGGGACGTGGGTGACGCGCGTGCCGGGTGCTTGAACTGGTGAGGGCCTTCTGGGTTCGGTGTGGATTGCGACATCTCCACCGGTACTCAGGAGGCCCTCGTGTCCCACCGTAATGCCCGGCCGACGCCGACCGGGCGCCTTCGTCCGGCCCGGCGCGTCGTGGACAACGGGGGCTGGCCGCTGCGCCGGGGAGCGGAGCGTTTCCAGGTCGGTCACACCACCGCGGCCGCCGTGGAGGAACGCATCGTGCACCTGCGGCGGGAGCACCGCATCGGACCTGGCCGGCCGGCGGCCCGCTGCAATGTCGCAGCCTCAACAGCTCACCGGATCCTGGTCCGCCACCGCCTTCCGATCCTGGCCGCCTGCGACCGGGCCACCGGCGAACCCGTGCGCCGCTACGAACGAAATCGGCCCGGCCAACTGGTCCACATCGACGTCAAGAGACTAGGCCGCAACCCCGACGCCGGCGGCCACAAAGCCCTCGGCCGGGCAGCCGTACGCAAAAACCGCACCGGCGCCGGACTCGCCTACCTCCACACCGCCCTGGACGACCACACCCGACTGGAGCCTGGTCGGTGTTGACTCGACGTCCCGCCGGGCTCACCAGCACGCGGAGGCGCTCCTCGGCGCCGGCGCAGTCGCGGCTCATTGCTCCTGCACGTCCGGCGCCGGTGGCATCGTTGTGCCGGCCGACAGCAGTCTCTGCGCCAGTGCGCGGCAGCGCGTCCCGAGCTCCGGAGGGTCGAGTACCTCGAAGTCGTGTCCCAGCAGGAGTACGTGCATGAGCACGGCGTCGAGGCGTTCGGCGCCACTGAGCACCTCGCAGCGTTCGCTCCCGCGCTGTCGTACGACGGCCGCCGACGCCGGAAGCTGCGCGCGCACCGTGTCGGCCGACGCGTGCACGAGGAAGCGCGCCTGGTGCGGGTAGACCCGGCTCGCCACGCCCTCTTGCACGTACGTCGCTGCGTCGGGCGCCGGGCGCGGGCGGAAGCGCCAGGCCCGTGCGGAGACATCGGTCATCCGGTCGACGCGGAAGCTGCGCCAGTCGGCGCGATCGAGGTCAAAGGCAAGGGGGTACCAGCGCCGGTCGGAAGTGACCAGGCGGTAGGGCTCGACCCGTCGCCGTCGCACCTCGGTCCCGGACGGGTAGTCGAAGCCTGCCTCGACCTCGTCGCGGCAGGCTCTGGCCAGCGTCATGAGCACCTCGGGGTCGACCGGCGTACGGCCTCCGCCGAAGGACTCCACCGAGCCGGAGAGCGCGCGCACCTCGTGCCGCAGCCGGGTGGGCAGCACTTGGTCGAGCTTGGTCAGCGCCCGGAGCGCGGCGTCGTCGGCGCCGGCGACCGCGCCGCCCGCGCCGGCGAGCAGCGAGACCGCGGTGGCGATGGCCTCCTGGTCGTCCAGAAGCAGCGGCGGCAGGTCCTGCCCTGGGCCGAGTTGGTAGCCGCCGCCGACACCCTGGCTGGCATGCACCGGATAGCCGAGGGCGCGCAACCGCTCGACATCACGTCGTACCGTGCGCGGCGTGACCCCGAGCCGGTCGGCGAGCTCGGGGCCGGTCCAGACCTGGCGCTGCTGCAACAGGCCGAGCAGCGTGAGCACCCGCTCCGTCGTACCCCGCTCGTTGCCGCTTGCCACAGCCATGTCGCCCACCATGCCAGAAATAGCGGACCGATCCTGTCCGCTAGAGGTGTCAGGGTGACTCCATGGACGCAAACGAACTCGACATGAACCGGACGCTGCGCGAGCAGTTGGAGTTCCACTGGAACCACCAGCTCCAACCCCGGCTTGAGGGCCTGACCGACGACGAGTACTTCTGGTCGCCGGTGCCGGACGCCTGGAGCGTGCAGCGGCGCGACAGCTCGACGGCGCCCGTGCAAGTCGGTGCCGGGGACTTCACGATGGACTACGCCTCCCCCCAGCCGGTCCCAGCGGCCTTCACCACGATCGCCTGGCGACTCGGTCACGTCATTGTCGGCGTGCTCGCCGCGCGCAACGCGGCGCACTTCGGCGCGCCGGCGGCGTCGTACGAGACCTGGGAGTACGCCGGCAGCGCGGCCACCGCACTCGACCAGCTCAGGACCCAGCTCGACGTCTGGCTGGCCGGGGTGCGCGGCCTCGGCGACGCCGGACTCCGGGTCCCGGTCGGCGCGAAGGAGCCCTTCCCCGAGATGCCCATGGC
The DNA here is from genome assembly GCF_044544985.1 of Streptomyces sp. NPDC053427. NCBI lineage: Bacteria > Bacillati > Actinomycetota > Actinomycetes > Kitasatosporales > Streptomycetaceae > Streptomyces > Streptomyces sp. NPDC053427. Next base: position 683,623 of record NZ_JBITYA010000003.1, read on the forward strand.
TGACCTGGTGCTGCACATCCACCGCGAACTGATTCATCACCTGTCAGAGGTCTGCCTGCTGCGCGACCTCTACGTGCACACGAAACGTGACACCTCTAGTGCCCTGACCGCATAGGTACACCGGGTTGGCGGTGGCACTGTCCCGACCGGTCGGATGCGGGTGGACATCCGGGATTCGGGGAGTCGTGGTGGCGGCGCCGGCCAAGGTTCACCCGGAGGGCCAGCAGTTACAGCGGATTGTGCGGCGCGGCAGCACGAGTTCGGTGCGCTACCGGCGGGCGATGATGTTGCTGGCCTCGGCCGGCGGGAACCGCGTGCCGGTCATCGCCCGACCGGCGGCAGTTGCTGGGCCAAGGAGGGCTGGCCCTTGTTTTATGCGGCGACGTGCCGCCACCAGCGGCGAGGCGGCCGGCAGCCATGGCGGGAGGGGCGGGCGCGGGCCGCTACGAGCGCTCCGCCTCACCCGACGAGACCGGGCACTCCGAGCAGCGCCTCATTCCAAGAGGTTCGCCCTTCTCAGCCTGGCAAGAAGTGCGTTGAAGTCTGCCTTCAGGCCGGCCAGGTCCCCCGCTTGCGAGTCCGCTTGGCTTTCCACGCGCCGAGGAAGCGGTTCAATGACCCATGCATTTTCGGGAGCGTCCATGTCATAGATCGTCTGCCATTCCAGGTCCTTGTCGGGAGTTACGCCGCCGACGATCGAGTTCCAGTTCGGCTCCTGGTCGCCGGAGCGATTGTCCAGCGGGTAGGCCTGGCCGCCGGGGTAGGCGGTCAACCGATAAAGGTGGCCGCGCCCGTTGGGATTCGCCGGCCTGATGACATCCCCTATACGGTAGTGCTTCTGATGCGCCCAGGCGGCGTCTGCAGCGGCCGGCCGCCTTCCGCACAGCGCCTTCACCGCCCACCCGATATCGGCTTGACGCTTCCCCTTCTCCGCCGGGACCGGGGTGGCATTGAGCATCAGATCACCCGGGCTGTAGAAATCGACGCTGCTGCCGCCGTGCGGCACCGTGAAGGGAGATCCGGTATAGACGACCCCGATCCGCCGCTCACCGAAGGCGTAGCTGCCGATCCAGGCATTGGGAAGCATCAGCCCGCCGGGAACCGGGCCGTTCTCGTACGAGTTCTGGTCGTACGTGGGGCAGTCCACCCCGGCCGTGAGAAATGTTCGAATCCTGCCCTTGATCTGCGGAGTACGCGAGTCCACCTGGGCACGGAAGAAGGGGGTCTGGCTTCCCGTGTTCGGCTTGTCATAGCCGTAGTCCTGAATGATCGTGGAGTCCGTATCACTTCCGAGGCAATTGAACGCCGAGACGTTGGGCCGGTACTCGCCCTCGCACAACCACAGCAGGCCGCCGTCACGCTCCTCCAGCTTCGCGCCAGCCGTCTTCGGGAAGTCGGGAATACCCTTCCTCTCCGGGGGCAGTCTATTCGACCCGGCAGTACGCCCGGCGCGAATTGCTCGATACACAAAGTTATTCCCCGGCGTCTGCCGCTCACCCTCCTCGACATCGATCCCGTCGTCGGAGACCCAGTACTTGTGCACGTCGGAATGATTGTTCACAATGCGAAGGAAAGTAGATCCTTTCCCGAGCGGACTGAACCCCCAGAATACCGAGTCGGAGGTATTGTCTATATCCCCTCCGACGACAGCAATATTTCTGCCATGGAAAACCGATGGTGCATCGATCTCACCGTAGCAGCCGACGTACACAGAAGCCCTCGGAGTACCCTCGCAGTTGAAGTTTCGACGTCGGTTTGCTGCCGTGTGGCACGAGACGAAAGTGGAACAAAGGAACGAGTGGTCGTAGATTCCGTCACGCCCGTTCGACGTGGCATCAACGTCCACAACCAGCATGGCGCTGGCGTTGACATTGTCCAGGCCGCCGATGTCCAGACCATTTCGACCGTTGCTGGTGAGGCGGCAGTCGCGTATCTGCACGAGGCCGACACTGACCACCGGTCTGACCTCGCTGGAGGATATCGCTATTCCGTTGCGCCGGAAACTCACAACGCTCATTCTCTCGATGCACACGCCGGTCGCCATGACGCGTATGCCATCCATCTGGGGAGCCTGGTGGGTGGCGCCGGGATCCCCCTGGGCGGGGACCGAATGGAGGGCCAACTGGCGAAGCACAGCATAGTCCGAACGACCGCGAGGGGGCGTCATGGCCAATCCGGGCTCGAAGCCCACCAAGGCAATTGCGCAATAAACGGTCTCCCCGCCGACCTCACCGATGTGAGTACTGGCGGACAGGTTGAAATTTCCGGATTCGACGTCCGCGATGATTTGACTGGTTTCGTCATGATAAGCCAGGCCGGCACCCTCCAGAATGCAACCGTTCGAGACGATGAGAGGCCTCTTGATCCGGTAGTCCCCCGGGGGCAGGTAGACGACGCTGCCGTCAGTACTGCCGAGGCGCATCGCGCAGTCCAGGGCGCTCTGAATCGCGTCCGTGTCGTCGGCATGCTTGTCGGCAAGGCCTTTCCCCACCGCTCCGAAGTCGAGCACATTCAGGCGCGTGTCACAGCGGGGGCGTATTGTCACCGTCCCCGAGGAATCGCAGTCACCGATCCAGTTCGGAGCACTCACGCATTTGTCATCGATGTCCGCAGCGCGGACAAGCTTTCCCGCGCTGTTGACGCCGACCGCGCCGGGCCTGCCGGGGCCGATGCGGCCGGTGAAAGCACCGCTGATTTGAACCCTGACGTTCCCGGCAGTCACCGAGTCCAGCGCCACCCCGAAGAACGGACTGGTGTGCAGGTTTCCCTTCTCAACGGCAGGGACGACGGCGCGTGATCCTGCAGTGCAGACCGCCTGGCCGTCCGCGACGGGCCGTGCGGCTCTCATGATTTCGATGTCCATCGAAACGCTCCTTCCGTCGAGGCTTCGTCGATCGGACCGGTCGGCGTCAGCGCGGCCGAAGCGCGCGAGCATCGGGCAACGACTCGACATATTTCGGACGTGCACGAATCACACTGTCACCTGGAGGCCTCTTGCACTGTCCCTCTTTCCACGCTAGGCACGACCATCGGCTTGCGCACCTCGCCACGGCCCGACGACCGTCCCGGCTCCGGCCCCAGGGTCATTGCATGATCACGAAGTCTCCGATTCGTGATTCGCGTGAGCGATGTGATGCGCCGTCATGAGCACGGCGACGAGGGCGGGCGGACGGGAACGGGAAGACGGGGCGAGGTCCGGCGATCCGGGCTCACCGCAACTCCACCCCGGGTACCAGGTCGATGCGGATGCCGTCGTTCTGCTGCACCGTACTGACGGCATCGGTGGCGTGCTTCCAGTCCAGCGGCACGAGGTAGTAGCGGCCGCCCCGCTCCAGGATCAGCCGCAGCCCGGTGTACCGGTAGCGGTAGGCGGAGCGGTCGCCGAAGTCCTCGGGCGGGTTGAGCAGGAATCCGAGGAGGTCCTTGCTGTAGATGATGACGGCCGTACTGCGGACCAGGTGTCGTGAGGTGACCTCGGCGTCGCGGTGCCCAGGCTGATGTCTGTCTCATCCAACCGGTTCCGGCTCCGCCGCCGCCAACCCGGTAAACGTTTCCGGTCAGAGCACTGGGGAGACTCGTGACCGCAAAGACGACACACCCAGGGCCCGTTGTGTGGATCATCCGGTCGTTGAATAGGGCTGCTGACTGGAGGGACGATCGCGGTGTCGATTCCTACTGGACCAGCTCGATGTGCGGAGGGTCCGGTGATGCCGGGCAGACGTGGACTTGGAGGTCGTAGCCACCGGCGATGTCGATCATCGTGAAGTTCCCGGGCGGGGTGCCGAGGGGAAGCGGAGTCGGGTTGATCCGTTCCTCCTCGGAGATCCAGCTCTCTCTGCTGGCGTCCCATTCCGAGGACGCGCTGGTGAGGAGCGGAGCCGACTCGGTGCCGCATGCGGGAGGAAGGGGTACCACAGGACCTGGAGGAGATCGGCTCCGGGCGGGCTCGGGAGGGGGACGTCGCGGGCCTAGAGCTGAGCCACGGGCAGCAGGGCGATCGGGCCGTCGAACCATGGGCGCCCCGCTCTGATCCGTTCCGCGGTCTCCCGTTCCCCGGGAGTGGGCGCGGTGGCCTGGGGGTCGCGGCGCTGCCGCTCGGCCGCTGCCGCTCGGCCGCTGCCGCACGGTCGCGGCGAAGGAGCCTGATGTCGTCCGGAGAGCGAACCACTCTCGTCGCACGCCTGTCGTGCGGCCCGTCGTCGTGCGGCCACGGCTCGTCGGCGGGCCACAGGAGCGGCCCGCCGACAGAGCTGTCGTGCACGGACGGAGACCCGGGGCGAGGATGCAACCGGGTCGCCGTGCGTGCCAGCGGGGCCAGTTGAGAGAAGATTGCCGTCACGTCGAGCGGCCGCGGCGGAGTGGTGCGGATGGCGTTCATAGCGGTGATGCTGCCAGCAGCCTCTGACGCTGGACGTACCGATCGACGTACAGCTGGCACCATGCAGCTTCCCGGGGTCAGTAGGCGGCCACTCCGCCTCGGTGTCGGCTCCGGAAGAAACGGCTCGATCCGCGCCACTGCACGTCAGTCAACGGCACGCCCGGACCAGCGTCCCACTGATCCCAACGAAACTGCCCAGGTCCCCAGTGCTCTGCGGCGTCGGGAACCGCGAAGGCCGGTAAGGCGAATCGGCGGGAAATGCGCGGTGCCGATCAAAGCGGATCGATCAAAGCGGATCCAGGTGATTTGGCTCCTGCCCCTCCGTCGGTCGGCGAAGCGCGATTCCGGGATCCGGTGCTTCGCTGTCAGGCGCGCAGTGATGGTTATTACCCGTTGTCTCCCCTCGATTGGCGACGGCGACCCGCGGCGCGGTGGCACCCACCGCAAGCTCACGTGACCGGAGTGTGCGACCGGCCCTGCGGCCCATTTCGTGGTCAGGGGTATCTCCGGAGCGTCGATCGGCACGGCGCCCGAAGCACGGGGTGCGAGGCATGAAGCACGAAGAGCGAGGCACGCGGCACGAGGCACGTGGCGCGACGCGAGCTTCGTCAAGGTGAGGTGATCCGGCCGTTGGCGGTCGGCTTCCGGACAGGGCGGCGCCCGCCGACGGGCAGGTTGCGTCGGCACCGTTACAACAGAAGTCCCGAACCCAGGAGGCTGCGCTATGAAACTCGGGACGATCGGTATCTGGAGCTGGGCGTTCACCCACGGGGACCGCGCCGAGGCGCGGGACGCCGCTGCCGAGGTCGAGGAGCTCGGCTTCGGAGCGATCTGGCTCGGTGGCACGCCGGGCGGCAACCCCCGTGGGGACCTGGTCACGGCGGCCGAAATCCTGCAGGTGACCCACCGGACCACTGTCGCGACGGGGTGCGTGTCCGTCTGGGACACCACACCGGAGCGGCTCGCCGCTGCCTACCATGCGTTACCGCCGCGGGACAGTGCCCGCCTCCTGGTCGGACTCGGCGTCAGCCACGCCGATTTCGTCGACGGCTACCGCGATCCGTACCACGCACTGCGCCGCTATCTGGACGCGTTGGACACCGCGCCCGCTCCGCTGCCGTCGACCGCGCGGATCGTCGGCGCGCACGGCCCGCAGATGACCCGGCTGGCGGGAGCGAAATCCGCCGGCGTGCATCCCTTCCTGGTCAGCCCGGCGCATACCGCGTGGGCCCGATCGATACTGGGCGAGGGACCGGTGCTGGCGCTGGAGCAGGCCGTCATTCTGGAGACCGACGCCGAAACGGCCCGCGCCGAGGCCAGGGCCATGCTTGCTCGCTACCTGCGACTCGGCAACTACCGGGCCGCCTGGCTCCGGATGGGATTCGCACCCGAGGATCTGAGCGGTGGTGGCAGCGACCGGCTGATCGATGCGCTCTTCGCCTGGGGAAAGCCGGACGAGGTCGCCGCGCGTCTCACCGAGCACCGCCAGGCCGGAGCCGACCACATCGCCGTCCACGTCGTCACTGCCTCCCCCGAGGCCTTCTCCCGCCCAGCGTGGCGTGAACTCGCCGCAGCGCTGCTCTGACCGGCAGAGCGTCCCCGGCCGGCCGCCCGAACACGGCCGGGCCGGAACGACAGAGACGATGAGGGTCCTCGGGGGAGGTCGACGAGCGTCCGTGGCCCAGCACCCATGGTCGACATCACGGTGTCAGTGGCGGTCGGTAACTTGGCACCATGCCGATGCTCTCCTTCCCACTCACCCCTCAGTGGCTCGACCATGTGCTGGAGCTCGCCGACACCCCGTGGTGCTGCGATGCCTTCGACGCGGTCTTCGTTCGCCATGGGTGGGCGATACCTGCCGAGGACGACGAAGTCGCCGTCGGTTGGCTGGACCACTGGCCGCTCGGTGACCCGGCGGCCGGGGCGTGGCACGTCGTATTGGGCGAATATCCGGGGTGTGCGGACACCGACGACCGGGGTGTGGCGTGCGACGACCCGGAGTGCCACGAAAACTCCTTCCTCGTCCTGCCGTTGGCCTACGCGGCGATCGACGCGACGGACGCTTACACCGGACTTCCCGTGTCCCAGCAGGAGTTCTGCGGCGGGGAGCCGCCGTCGCAGGCCGCATACCTTCAGGACGCCCGCTCGGAAGACTTCACGGCCCGCTACGACGATGCCGCTCGCATGCTTCGTGCCCGCCTCGGTGACCCACTGCCGGTGGCGGGACCGCTGCCCCCGGACGAACCGGATCAGCGAATCTCCTGGGAGCGCGGAAAGAGCCTGATCACGCTCTTCCTCGGCGCGAACTGGTACAACTACGCCCAGGACGACTGGATAGGCATCGACATCCGCCCGATGGGCTGAGCCGTCGAATGCCGGGCGGCCCGGTGATCGGCACAACGATCGGGGCATGAGCGGAACCCGTGGGTTCCACGGGCGGGCCCCAAGGGCGGCTCCGTCAGGCGGCGGCTCACCGGACCTCCTTCCACCGAAGCCGAGCTGTGCGTCGTCGACGGCAGGGCTATCTCCGTCCTGCCCTGCGACCGTGACCGTCGACGGGCAGCGCGCCGGTGCGGGCATCAGACGGCAACCGAGCTGCTGACAGCGGATCCCCCAGGGCCGTCGGCCACGGCCGACGTGCCCCGATCAGCCATGCGGATCCGGAAAATCCGGACTCCCCGGAAGGCGGCCGAACGACCGACACACTCAGTGTTCGGTCCAGGTCTTCACCGCGGCGGCTACCTCGCGGACCGTCATCCGCCCGTCGACGACCGCCGCAACCAGCTCGACGACGTCGTCGGTGCCGACCTTCGCCGACCGGCCGCTGGCCGCGAGGTAGGCGTAAGCGACCATCGCGGCATAGAGCTCGTTGCTGTGCTCGAGCGCCGGCACGCGCGCCAGGGAATGCAGGAGCGCGGCCGCACGGTCCTGCACCTCCGGATAGACCAGGGTTCCCAGCACCGCGAAACGGTGTCGGCCGACCGCCGCGGCCAGCGCACCGTAGTCGGTGACGTCCGGATCCCCCGGGACATGCTGCTGCGCCACGTCGAGGAGCCAGCCCTCGTCGATGGTGACGATCGGTGCCATCAGGCGGCGGCCCGTCCCTGCTCTCCGGCGCCGAACCGGGCGGCGAACGCCGCACCGTGGTCGGCGGCGAAGGACCGGGCCGCCTCGTCGAACCGCAAGCGGGCGAGGTCGGCGGTCAGCCGCTGGGCGGCGAACTGCTGCAACTCGGCGTGACCGCCCGCGGCCAGCCGAGCCAACTGCTCGTACGTCTCGTCGTCGACCTCGATCACGAGTTGCTTGGCCATGACCCCACCGTATCGGGACCTGCCGCCCGCCGGGAGGCCGATGCGGGAACTGCCAGGACGCGGCAGCACGCGCTCCAGCGCTCCCGGCACGCGCCGATCGCACCCCACCGGCCCGGCCCGACGCATCCGCAACGACATCGCAGCCCACGATTCCACGGACCGACTCCTCGCCCCGTCATGGCAGTTGGCGTCCGGAGGAGCTGCGCGGCGCAAGATAGGGTTGAGGCCCATGGGGATATACGGGTGGGACGCGGGGACAGCGCCGGCCGGGGGACAGGACCTGTGGCTGCCGACCGTGGTCGAGCGTCAGCTGTACGAGGCCAAGAAGCGCGGGGACACCGAGGGTTATCTGCGGATACTCGCCGAGAACGAGGTCCTCATCGACTTGGACCGCGAGCACACCGACGCGTACCCGGAAAAGGTGCGCCACGTGTTCTGCGAGAGGCCGGGTGACCCACCGGGCATCTTGACGCTGGAGGTCCGCACGCGGGGGGAAATGCTGCCCCAGCGCCCCGATGTGGTCGTGGACTACGTCGTTCTGAAGACTCTCGCGGACTGGTTCGCCGATGACGAGAACGTCGTGATCGAGGTCAACCCGGGGTCGCCCAGTGGCATGCGGTTTCCGCACCGGGACCGCGCTGACTGGGCGCGCATCGGCCAGGAGGCCGTGCCGCCCCCCGAACGCGGCGAGCTGCTGCTGACCGATGCCACCGGCCCGCTCCACGGCCCGCTCGCCCAGGCTCTCGCCTGCAGCGCGCATCTCGCCGTCCGCAACCGCACGCCGTGGAACGGTGTCAGAGATGTGTACACCGACTATCTCGGCGACCGCCGCATCCTCCGCCGGGACTGGGGCGTGACCACCCCCGCCGAAGCGGACGACATCGTGGACGACCTCCACCGCGCCCGGTACCTCCCGCGTGATGCGGAGGCCGCCCTCATCGCACGCAAGGCGATCGTCGATGCCCTCGAGCCAGGGGATCCGATCGAACCGGACCACACCTATCTGTGGTACCAATCCACGGCCAAGGCGGCACGCGGATTGGGCGTGAACGTGCGCCAGGCCCAGGAGGCGATCGCGCGGATCCGACGCTACGAGGAACGCTTCCGCAGTGACGGCGTGCTGCCGCCGAACGGCATGGTGCACACCCTCGCCGCCTGGGACCACTGCCGCGCCATCACAATCATCCGGCTGTGCGTCGGCGCGCGCTTCTGCGATCCGGACTTCCTGACGGAGACCGTGCCTGCGCTCGGTGAGCTCTGCCGCGAGGCCTATGGCTCGTGGGAGGACTTCTCGGCGGCCTACAGCCTCGGCCGGGTGCTGTGGGGCGACGACGACGAATTCGGCGATTTCTACCGCACCACCGTGCGCTGGCACCAGCTCCTCACCCTGGACCCGGACAGTCCCTGGCGGAACATCCCCTTCAACTGAACGAGGGCGCACGGCTCGGGTCGTGACCGTGAGAAGGCCACGGAACACGGGGCTCGCCCATCCGGGCGAAGAGCGCCCTCCGAACCGGTGCCTTGCAGCCGAGTCCGCCTCTCAAGAGACCTCACAGCACGATGGTTGATCACGGACAGCCACGGCATGGAGGAGGAGAGGGCATGACGAACATCGACCAAAGCCTCAAGTACACCAAGGACCACGAGTGGGTCCGGGTCGAGGGGAACAAGGCCACCACCGGTATCACCGACTTCGCGCAGCGGCAGCTCGGTGACATCGTCTTCGTGGATCTGCCCAGCGGCGATCAGGACATCCCGGTGGGCGAAGCCTTCGGGACCATCGAGTCGGTCAAAGCCGTGAGCGAGGTCTACATGCCGGTCGGCGGAAAGATCACCAAGCGCAACGAGGCACTGGACGGCGAACCGGAGCTGGTCAACACCGACCCGTACGGGGACGGCTGGCTGATCGAGATCACGATGCCCGACAAGAAGGCGCTCGAGGGCCTGCTCACCGCCGCCCAGTACGAGGAATACCTCCAGGAAGAGGCGGCGTAGCCGGTTCGAGGCCCGGCGGCGGCGGTTGAAGCCCCGACTCCCGCAGACACTCGAACGCACCCGCTCCGGCACGCCTACATACCGCCGCTCACACTGCGGGGGAGAGGTGAGCGGCCGGAGCGACGAGTGCTGTCAGCCGGTCTGCGACCGCCGAGTGGCCGGGTCGGCACAGGGCGGCACGGTGCCGGTCAGGCCGTGGCGGGCACGACGTCCTCGTTGACGTCGGCAGCCTCGGGTTCGTGAGCCTGGATGTCGCCCTCGGGTGCTGCTGCCGGGTGGGAGTAGAAGACGTTCCTTCCCTGCTTGCCGCGGTGTGCCAGCCCCTTGGCGACGAGTGAGTTCTCCAGGCTGTTGCGTACGGCGGTCTCGGGCGCAGCGTGGTGGGGAAATTCCTGCGCCAGCAGCTTCGTCAGCTCGGCGACCGTGCGCGGCTGGTCGTTGAGGAGCCCGAGGAGGCTGTCGGCACGGGTGGACTTCTTCTGGCGTGCTGTGCCCCGCACTGCTGCGGCCTTGCGCGGCTTCTTCGCGCTTCCCGCTGCCTTGGCGGGGGTCTTCTTTGCCGGCTTGACCTTGGGGGCGGACGCCTTGGCGCGGCGTGCCGCAGGCACGGTTGCGGGCACGGCCGCGGACTTCGCCGGCTCGATGTCGGCCTCCGAGAGCTGTGGTGTGACAGCTTCCTCCCGAGGCTCTGTTCCGAGGTGTTGCTGGAGGTCCTCCAGCTTCGTCTTGAGCTTCTGCAGCTCGTCCATCTCTTCCGCGATGCTCTTCAGTTTGTTGGCTACCTGCGCAGCGAATTCCGAGTCTGACATGGCACAGCCTGCTCTCTGCCGCATGGTCGATCTGTGGTTGGCTGGATGTTACTCGCCTTTCTCCGCAATTAACCCAATGCCTCTCCACCTCCGTCAGCCTGCACCTGGCAACTGCGTTCGCATCACCAGCCGAACGAGCCCATCAGCATGGGATGTTCGGGTTCCTCCTTACGCTCTGCACGTGCCCAGGGAAAGGGGCGTGAATGCGCCATACCGGAGATGTTCGCGGTTCGGGCCGACCGAGTCTTCTTACTCTTCCGGGGCTTGTCCGGTACGCCGTTGACGTGCCGCTACGCCCTCGACATGCCGAAGTGCCGCTGGAGGGCCGTGCGGGGCGGCCGGGAGACTCGTCACCTGTCAGGACCACACTCGGTGCACAGCGATCGTGTGTCACCGGGAGTCTCACGGTGTCGTCCCTACAGATACGGGGCTTGGTCGAGGGGCACGAACCCCTCCCACTCTTCTTCGTCCATGGAGTCGGGGTCGATTTACGCCAAGGTGCCGCCCCGCAGGCACGGCATGTCCCCGTATCGCATCGGTCTGCGTGTGGTGAGAGCGCGGGCGAGGTCTTTGAGGTGGTTGACGAGCTGGGTCGCTCCGACCTCGGGCATTTCGGCATCGCCCCATGTGCCGAGGTGGCCGCCCCAACTGCCCCTCCGCCGCCCTGATCTGCTTCTCTGTCGCGGCAGGGCGCAGATAACTGTGGGACTGGGGCGCGTGGCGTTCCAGCCACACCTCAAAGGTGTTCCACGCTGCGCTGGTACGCGCTATGAGCGCGTCGTGTCCGGCCATGGCCAGGCATCGTGCGGAGCGGCATCGTCACAGTGCCACTGAGGCGGTAGGCAGCGGTGAGACCGCTCTTTCGTTGAAGTTGCTGGTCACAGGGCCGGACGTGCTCGCCCCGCCATCGAGATCAGCTCGATGCGGGGGAGAACAGGAACTTCGCCGACGGGTCGGATTCGCCGGCGGCTCCGGTGGTGCTGCGCATCACCTGTTCAAGATTCCGCAGGACCTTCTCGGCTTCGGTGCGTACCTGCGTAGGAATGTCTCCCCGTTCCGCGACGAGCCGGTCATATACCGGCAGTTCCTGCCACACTCTCCATCACTCCCGTTCCGTGCCGAGTTGCGTTCCGGGACGTCCGGAGGCAGTTGACGAGTCTACGTGCGTCCCGGCGCGCCTCCACTGCGGGTCGGCAGTCGCTCGTCATGCCACTGACTGCCATGGCACTCCGTCGCTCGTCACCTCGAACGGGCCCAGCAGCTGACGGGGTCCCTCAGCCCGGCGTACGGCTCATGCCGCGCAGAGCGAGGAGCATAAGAGAAGCCTTCCGCGGACCTGGCCCCTGGGAAAATGTGGTTGTACGGGCTCCGGGCGTGCGTCTAGTCTCCGGTCCATCGGCGTGTAGCTCAGTAGGAGAGCACCGGGCTCTGGACCCGGAGGGCGCAGGGGCGGAACCTGCCACGTCGGCTTATGAACGACAACGCTGAGCAGCAGCTTTCCGCCGGGTCCGGGGCGTCCGCGACCTACCCGCAAGGTCAGCTGGCCCGGGCCTTCCTGACCGCGCTGACTCATGGCGATACCGAAACCCGGCGTCGGGCCGAAAGCCGTGTCGACCGCTGGCGTGCCGTGCTTGCCGGGATGGCCGACGGACGCCTGGCCATCGGTTCGCGCACCCCTGTGGCCGGGCTGCCCGCCTGGGTGACGCCGGAGGTCGTACGGGGCGGATTCGCCACCTCCGCCGCGAGCGCCGAGGGCCCGCTCCAGCCGTACGAGCGTGAGGCCGCGGCCCTGGCAGGGGTGCCCGCCGAGCGCCGGGCACTCTTCGCACACAGCCTCACCGAGCCGGGCCTGGGCCGGCTGTACGCCCTGCTCGACAGCGGCCGCTATGAGATCGCCGTTCCCGAGGAGGCCGCGCTGCTGACCGTGGCATGGCTGGTGCGGGCCGGCGACGTGGCCGGCGCGTTGGAACTCGTCGACGTACTGGAGCCGTTCGCCGACCGGCTGCGCTTCACGCCGCGGCCGTCGGCCCTGCCCGCGCCGGACGTCCGGGCGGTCCATCGGCGCACGGTCGGCGAGGTCGGCGCATCCCTGGCACGCCGGCGGCCCCATGCCGGCGTCGAGACCCAGCGCGAGGCGCTCACCGTCTGGCAGCCGTTCGGCGACCAACTGGTCGCACACTGGCTGGAGACCGCCGGGGCCGGCCGCGTACTGGACCGCGTCCCCGACGACACCTGGAAACAGCGCGGCGCGGCGCTTCTGCGCCGGTACCACGACCTCGCCGCCACCCACACGCGCTGCACCAAGCACCGCGATCCGAAGGAGAACCTGGGCATCCTGCGCGGCGCCCTGGAGGAGACGGTCGCCGGGCAGCCGCTGGACGCACGCCGGCTCGGGCTGCTGCGGCACGCGGTGGAATCCATGGTGCGGCGGCGCGGCCGGCCGGGTTCCCCACGGCACGCGGCGCTGCGTGCCCAACAGGCGTCCCAAGCGGCCCAGCCCTCGCACCACGCGCTCGCCCAACTGGTGCTGCGCCGGCTGTCCGGACTCCCGCAGGAGACCGGTGTGGCCGATGTGGCAGCGCTGGGCGAGGACGTTTCGGCGCGCGAGGCGACGGAGACCGGGCTGCCCGCGGGAGCGGCGGTCCCGGCGGCGATCCGGCACGCCACGGAGGCCGCGCTGAGCGCCCCGATCGGCACGCTCGTGGAGCGTGGTGCGGTTCCCTCGGCCGAGGTCCTGGCCGAACTGGTGCCGCAGCTGGTCGCCGCGACCGGTGCGCGGGCCTACCCGGACGAGGCGCTTCGCACCCTGATGGCCGCGAACTACCGCGCGTTCCGCAACCGCCGGTCGCTGCTTTTGTTCGACCTCGCGCGGCAGGTGCGGGTCGACGAACTGCCCTGGGTACGGGCGGTGGCCCGCCACCGCGTCGACCACGAGAGCTGGGAGCCGGCGCACGCCACGCTGTGCCAACTCGGCGAACTGGCCGTGCAGGCGTTCCCTGGCACGCTCCTGCCCAACCCGCTGGTCCGCGAACTCGCCACGCTCGCCCGGCAGGCCGAGTCCGGCGCGCCGTTCGTCGAGGAACTGGCCGCGGACATCTTCATGGGCACCTTCACACCGAAGTTCCTCGTGGCGGCGCGGGTCGCCGCGGACCTGCTCGGCGGCACGCTGTACGAGCGCTACTACGGCATCGACTACGCGGCGGTCCGCAACCTCGCGATCCTCGAGGCGTGCGAGGCGCTGTCCCGTACGCACCGGGCGCGCACCTCACCGGGATTCACGAAGCTGTGCACCGAGCGGGCCGGCGCGTCCGGAGCCTGGTCGGTGGCGTCCAACGGCAAGGTCATCGAGCAGGCCCAGATCCTCACCACGCACAACCTGGCCACGCTGGTCAGCCGGGTCGGCATCAGCCCCGAGCCCGGCTGGGACGATCTGGCCCGGCGCTGCTTCACCACCGTGTGCCGGCTCACGGCCCGGATACCCGGCAACCCGCGGCCGTTGTCCACGATCAAGGATGCGGCGTACGCATGGCGCCAGATGATGTTCCACCTGTCGCTCTGCGATCCCGTGGCACAGGCCCGGGTGATCGCCGAACTGGACGAGGAGGCAGCCCGCCACCCCCGTCATGTCGCGGCCGGGCTCGCCCCGGCGCTGACCGGCCTGCGCCAGGTCGCGGCCGGTGGCACGGCGGAGTCGGGCGGCGGACGTCGCTTCCTCGGGTGGACCACGGAGGCGCACTGGCTTCGCCCGGCCCCCGCAACCGACCGGCCCTGCTGACGGTGACGGCCCGGCTGCCCGGCCGCCCAGCCGGGGCGCCTCGGGTACCCGTCGCCCCCGCCCGCCCGCCGTGCAGCGCCAAGGGACGGGGACCGCGACCAAGGGACGGGGACCGCGTACCGCGTCCCGGCCCACCCCGGCCCGGGACGCGCTCGCCGCTACGCCGGTCGCAGTTCCGCCTGGTCCTTGACTCCGGTCACCTGCTCGCCGTCGACGACGTACGTCACCACACCCGACCACCGGCGATCGGGACCGCGACGCCACTGGGTGAGCAGCCCCGGCACCCAGTTGCCCGCTACGAGCACCCGGCAGGGCTTCGCGTCGGCCGAGGGCCGGAAGGCGGGGAAGCAGGGAATACAGGCCCCGCGCCCGTCCGCCAACGCCACGGAAAGCGCCACATTCCGCGGGTCGTGAGTATCCCGGCCGAAACGTCGGGCCTTTCGTTGCCCGTCATGCAGCGCTTCACAATCCACGGTCCGGTGGAAGACCGATCCGCCTTGGGTGACGAACACCCGCGCAGCCAGGCCTCTGGGGACGGGAGCGCACTCGGTGCACTGACCCACCACTAAATCGTGCAAGCACCGTTCATCCGCCATACAGTCATGATCACGTTCGGACACGCTGCTCACAAGAGTGGATCAGGCCGCGATCGGCCGTGCCCCCGCCCGAGGATCAACTCAACTGCGGTGGTGGGGAGTTGGGAAATCAACAGCCTGGGATCAGGCAGGCCGCCGGCCTTCGCTCCGCGCTCGGGCACACCCTTCCGGCTGAGCAGAGGATCGGAAGCGATTTCGGTATTCCGTCGGTGTCGTATGGAGTTGCCGACGGAACGCACGGATGAGGGTGTCGGTCGTGTTGAAGCCGCAGGTGGACGCGACACGTTCGAGGGCATCGTCAGTGGATTCAAGGCGATTGCGCGCCACTTCGACGCGGGCCGTTTCGATGTAGGCAGCCGGGGTCATGCCGAGTTCGGTCTTGAAGATGCGGGTGAGCTGCCGTTCGCTGATGTGGGCGTGCTCGGCGAGATCGGCGACGGTGAGGCGTTCGGCGACGTTGCGCGTGATGTGGTGACGGAGATCGTCGATGCGTCGCGTTGTCGAGGCGGGGGCGAGTGGGACGCTGAACTGACTCTGCCCACTGGGCCGTTTCAGATACATCACGAGCTGCCGGGCGACGTGCAGCGCGACGGCCTCGCCGAAGTCATCGGCGACGAGGGCGAGTGACAGGTCGAGGCAGGCGCTGATGCCCGCGCCGGTCCATACGTCGTGATCGCGAATGAAGATCGGATCGGCGTCGACCTCGATCGACGGATGCTCTGCGGCGAGTTGCTGCGCGGTCGACCAGTGGGTCGTGGCGCGCTTGCCGTCCAGCAGTCCGGCAGCCGCGAGAATATGTGCTCCCACACAGACGGATGCGACGCGCCGTGCCCTGCCGGCGAGAGTCTTCACCCAGTTGACCACTGTGGGATCGGTGACGGCATGAACGCGGCGTTGGGCGTCGACTTCGACCGAGCCGGGCACCAGGAGGGTGTCGATACTCCGTCCCGACACCTCCTGGAAGGTGATGTCGGGAAGGACGCGAACCCCGGCGGAGGTGGTGACGGGGTCCATGGTTTCGGCGGCCAGAACGACGTGGTACCCCGTCTCGTCGTCCATCTCCCGTTGCAGCAGGGCGAACACCTCCGGGGGGCCGGTCACATCCAGCAGATCGACGCCGTCGAAGAGGATGACGACGATGAACCGTTTGATGCTGCTCACGGGGGCTCCGTCCGGTCGGCCGCGGTGCCGCGGCGATGTCTGAATCTGCAAGTTGCATGACATTGCCGCCACGGGGGCCGAATCGTAGCGTGGCATACAGCCATCGCGCGGCGGCCCGAACCTTTCGACCCTCGAACCTTGCAACCCGCGAGCGTTTCGACACCGAGCCCAAGAGGGTGCATATACATGTCTACGACAACCCTGCGTGAACTCAACGGCTTCGATCAGACACCGGCATCGCTGGCCGCTGCGACGCTGATCCTGGTCGACTACCAGAACACGTACACCCGTGGCGTGATGGAGCTGACGGGATGGGAGGCCGCTCTCGACTCCGCCGCCGCACTCCTGTCCAGGGCCAGGAACGCCGGTGCGAAGGTCATCCACGTCATCAACGACGGTGGCGAGGGAACCCCGTACGACATCCGAGCCGAAATCGGCCGGATCCACCCCACCGTGGCGCCCATCGAGAGTGAGTCTGTCGTCGTCAAGACCGTTCCCAACGCGTTCGTCGACACCGACCTGGGGGACCGCGTCGACGCCGCCGGCAACAAGGACGTCATCATCGTCGGGTTCATGACCCACATGTGCGTGGCCTTCACCGCATCCGGCGCGTTCCTGCGAGGCAACCGACCCACCGTGGTCGCCGACGCCTGCGCGACCCGGCCTCTTCGGACAGCGGTCTCCGACGTGTCCGCCGAACAGCTCCACCACGGCGCGCTCGCGACGATCGACGATCTTTACGGGGTCGTCGTCCCGTCCGGCTCGTCCGTGAACTGACCCTCCGGCCGGGTGTGCAGTGGCTGCCGAGGGATGTCCGGGTCTCCCGTCCCGGGTTTCCCTCGGCAGCGGTTCTGTCAGTGGGCGATGGCAGCTCAACGTGCCAACCGGTCCGCCGCGAGGACACCGAGGGGCGTCCTCGCGGCGGACGGTGCGCCGATGCACCCTGACGCACCCCGACGTCCCCCCGCCTCGGGGAACCCCGCTGCCGACCACTGCGTCCCCCTCCCCGTGACGCACGATTCGGATCATCGAGCCATCGGCGCGCTGCTCGCGGCCGTCGTCCCCGACGACCTCGTCGTCCCGGTGCTGGACCGGCTCGCCGCCACGTCTTTGCTCGGCACGGCCAGACCGGATCCCGGGCTCGTCGGCCCCGTCGTCATGCACGGCACGCCCGCACACCTCGTCGCCCTGGCCGCCAACCCCGCACTCACGCGCGCCCAGCTCCGTGCCCTCGCGGAGGAACTCACCGCGCGAGCGGCCGACCCCGCGGCAGGCGCCGGCAGCCCCGAACGGTCCCACCTCTCGACCGCCGCCGAACTCGCCTACGTCCACCAGCGCGCGACCCCCCGGCTGCGCCATCACCTCGCGAACGGCCCGCTCGGCGAGGAGCTGGCCGAACGCCTGCACAGCGCCCATGGCATCCACTACGTCAGACCGCTCGCCGTCAGTGGCGACCCCCGCGTCCTGCTCCGGATCCTGACCGCGCCCGGGGACCGGGTCACCGAGGCGGAACAAGCCGACGCCGCCCTCCGGCTGCTCTCGGCCGGGTACGCACACCTCGTCGTCGAGCTGCTCGGCCGCCCGGGCACGACCACCCCGCGGCGCCGGGTCCGCCGTGAACTACGGCGTCTGCTGGGCGAGTACGGCACGCTCCCGGCGGGCGCCTCCGACCCGCGTGCCGCCGCCCTGGTCCGGATGGCCCGGCGGCCCGACAACCAGGGCGGCCTCACGGGCATGCTCCGGGACCGCCCCCACGACCCGCATTTCGTCCTGCCCTCCCCGGTACGGCGGGACCCCGCGGAACTTGTACGCCGTCATCTGCGCAGGCCGCTCCCGCTCCCGGTCCGCTTCTGGATGCTCGCCTATGACGACCTCGAGCCGGAGGTCGCCCGCGCCTTCCTCCACCACGGCCCGTCGCCCGACCCCACTCCCGTCGACGCCCATCGCATCGCCGCGCTCGCCGTCCGCATCGGCCCTCTCGCACCCGAAGACGTCGTCCGCGCCACCGCCCCCGTACGGCTGCTGCCGGGCATCATCGCGACGGGCTACATGCCCGTGATGAACGACCCCCAACTGCGGGACGCAGGGGTGAACTGGCAGCAGCACGAGCGCGCCGCCATGCACCGGATTGTGGACACCCTGCTGGCCGACGCTCCGCCCCGCGGCCTCGTCGCCGCCGCCGAAACCCGCCCGGGCAGTACGCCGGGCACGCTGCCCGAGCTCCTCCGCGCCGAGCCGTCCGGCAGCGGGGTCGACGCCGAGTTGCTGCACTGGCTGCTCACCCGCGCCCCCGCAACCGCGGTGCCGGACGTCATCTGTGCCCTGCGGCCCGATGACGCACTGTCCCTTGCCGCGGTCGCCATCCGCCGCGACACCCCGGCGATCCTCGACACCGTTCTGACGCTCCGCACCGACCCGCCCGTCCGCGACCGCCTCCTGGCCACCGCCCTGGACGCGGCCCGGGACGTCCACGCGGCGCGCCACCGCGCCCCGAAAGCGGAGGCCGAGGCCGAGGAGGGCAAGCTGCTGTGGATCGGCGAACCGCCCCTGCTGACCCGCCTGTTCCGCGCGGACGTCCCCGGTGCGTACGCGTACGTGAGGCGCCACGGCGGCCTCCCCGGGCACACCGACGGGACCGTCGGCAGTCTCGACGCCCCCCGACCCCCCATCGACTGGGACGCCTTCATCGCCCGCTACCGCGACGGTGTGCGCGGCGACCGGAGCGACGCTTGGATCATGGCCCAGCACCCCGAACTTCCGGAGGAACTCGCTCCGCTGCTCCTCCACGCGCACCCGGATCTGTTCTCCTCCTATCAGCCGGACACGAACTGGCAGCCCGTCCTTGTCCGCGCCGTCCTGCCCCGCCTGCGCCGCCAACTCGACCCGTCGTACTGGGTCGCCGTCCATCTGGCGCACGGCACGCTGAACGCGGCGGACCTGCTGCGACGCGGCGCACCCGCCCGCCACGCGCTGCCGCGCCGAGGCGTGGTGTGGCTCCGAGGAACCACGCTGCCCGACAAGCGCCTCGCCGACGAGGTCCGCCGACGGCTGGGACCCGCCACCGACGACCTCGAGATGTGGGCCGTCGCCGCAGGCCTCCTCCCGACCTTCTCGGGCACGCTCGCGGAGCTGTTCGACACCGCGGTCGCACTCACCCGCACATGACGGCCGCACGCTGCGGACGGATTTCCCGCCCGGTCGGTCCCCGACCGCTCATCTCGACCATGACGGGCGGAACTCCACATGGAATTGGTCCCATCCGTGTGTGTCCATATCCGGCCAGTGATAGATGCTCCGGCAGACGTGGTAATTGCATCCGCCGGAAATGTACAGCTGTGTCGCGGCAGCGGGCGGGCCTTCCTTCGTGACGGTGAATATGTGCGGAGCCGCTTCCCGGAACGCCGTCGTACTGCCTGTCAGGAACAGGGTCTCGGCGTGGACGTGCTGGTGGAGCAGGTTCTTGTTCCCGTTCCCCGGATCGCTGGGGGCCGGGTAGTTGATCTCGCAGGTGTCGGCCGGCAGGTCCCTCTCCGGCACTCTCGCGGTGCGCAGTTCGCGGGGAGCGTTCGCGGCACGAATGCGTGCGCGCAGTTTCTTCCACAGGGAGGGCCGGAACTGTACTGCCCGGTGCGCGAGCACGAGATCGAGCGGCGTCTCGTCCTCGAAAGCGATCCAGGGCTCCGTTTCAGCGGTGCGCATCGGCAGGTATACCAAGGACCGCGGGGAGCGCGCCGCGAGCAGCCAGAGGGCGCCTATGCGTCGGCCGTCCGCCCGGTCCACATACATGTTGAACGAGCTGTCGGATGTGTAGAGTGCTCCGTTCTTGAGTGGCTTTGACGGGCTGATCACTCGGTATTCCTCGTCTCCGAGTCGCACCTGCTGAACGGTGATCTTCAGTCGCAGGCTGTCTCGTGTGAGGGCGGCCCTCGATGCAGTCATCCAGAATTCTCCCGCTGTGGATTTGCTCTCTCACGGTGATTGTCTCGGCCGGAGGCGAGGAAGGTCCCGGGAACGGAGAGAGGGAGGCCCCGCATCGCTCGGGGGCTCCCCGGAGCCGCTCGCCGGTGTCCCTCCCCGCTCCCTCCCTCGGGACATGGGGCACCTGTCCCGAGCGCGGGCGTCTCCCCGCAGCCCGCTGGCGGCACCCCACGCTGTCCGGCCGCGGCAGGCCCGGTCGGTCTGCGCGGTCATGTGGCTGGGGCGCTCGCCGTGCAAGACGATCGGACATGTGAGCAAGACGGTGGGCTATTCAGCGGCTCATTCGATCTCTCTACGGTTGAGAGCACCACACCGAATCGACAGGGAGATCCTGATGCGAGCTGTTATCCAGAAGTCCTTCGGCGGCCCGGAGGTCCTCGAGGTCACCGAAATCGAACGCCCCCGCCCGCTCGGCGGCGAGGTGCTCATCCGAGTCCACGCCAGCGCGGTCAACCCGGTCGACGCTGCGGTCAGGTCGGGCGCGCTCCCGCTCCTCGGCGAGCCGCCGTTCGGCGTCGGCTGGGATGTCTCGGGCGTCGTCGAGGAGGCAGGGCCGGGAGCACGGTTCGCGGTGGGCGACGAGGTGTACGGGATGCCGTTCTTTCCCCGCGCGGCGACCGGGTACGCAGAGTACGTCGCCGCCCCGTCGCGGCAGGTCGCCCGCAAGCCCGCCACACTCGATCATGTGCACGCCGCCGCCCTGCCGCTTGCCGCGCTCACCGCCTGGCAGGGGCTGGTGGACGCGGCGGGCGTCAAGGAGGGCGACCGGGTGCTGATCCACCGCGCCGCCGGCGGCGTCGGCCACCTCGCGGTGCAGATCGCCAAGATACGCGGCGCGCACGTGACGGCGCTCGCGAGCGCGGCCCGGCACGAGTTCGTACGCGGCCTGGGGGCGGACGAGGTGATCGACTACCGGACCACCGACTTCACCGAGGCGGTACGGGACGCGGACGTGGTCTTCGACTCCACCGCCCAAGGCGCCCGTTCGCTGCTCTCGCTGCGCCCCGGGGGCGTACTGGTCAGTATCCTCGAACACGACGACACCGAGCTCGCGGCCACGGTCGCGGCGGCCGGGCGGCGCTTCGCCGGGGTCTTGGTGGAGCCGGACTACGCCTCACTCGAGGCGATCGCCGCGCTCGTGGACGCCGGCCGGATCCGCCCCCATGTCGATTCGACCTTCCCGCTGGCCGAGGTCGGCAAGGCGCATCAGCGGATCGAGTCGGGGCAGGCGCAGGGCAAGATCGTCCTGACGCTCTGATACGGATTCCGGCCGCCCTCTCCCACAAGGGCGGCCCGTATCGTGACCAGCAGAGAAGGGAGTGGCCATGGACATCCTCACCGAAGCGCTGGCCTCCATGCGCACCGGCAGCCCGGCGTCCGTCCGCACCGACGGCCGCGCGCCCTGGGGGCTGCGGCTGCCGCCGGTCGCGGGCGCGGGATTCCATGTGGTGCTCCACGGAAGCTGCTGGCTCGTCCCGCTGGACGACACCCCGCCGATCCCGCTCGGCCCCGGCGACGTGATCTTCGTGCGCGACGGCCGCGGCCACATCCTCGCCGACCAGCCCTCGACGCCGCCCGGGGAGCCCGGTCCTGAGCACTTCAGCGACAACTCGCCCATCGGCTCCGTCTCACTGGGGGGTGACGGCCCGCGCACCAGCCTGCTGTGCGGCAACTACCACCTGGACCAGGGCCGTCCGCACCCTCTGGTGATGCGGCTGCCCGCGATCATCCACCTGCCCACGCGGCACGGCCGCCACCCCGAGCTCAGCGCCGCCGTCCAGCTGCTGGGCGCCGAGCTGGACAATCCGCGCATCGGCTCCGAGGGCATCGTGCCGAGCCTGATCGACTCGCTGCTGCTGTACATCCTGCGCGCTTGGCTGGACGAACAGCCGGCGGACACGGCCCAGGGCTGGGCCGCCGCCCTGCGTGACACCGCGGTCGCCCCCGCACTGACGGCGATCCACCAAACGCCGGCGACGCAGTGGACCGTCGAGTCCCTGGCCGCCCGGTCCGGCCTGTCCCGTGCGGCCTTCGCCCGCCGCTTCAACGCGCTGGTCGGCGAGCCGCCGATGGCCTACCTGACCCGCTGGCGCATGACGACCGCCGCGCAACTGCTGCGGGAGTCGGACGTACCGCTGACGACGGTGGCGGCGCGGACGGGATATGGGTCGGAGTTCGCCTTCGCCAAGGCCTTCAAGCGGGAGTTCGGGCTCGCCCCGGGAGGGTATCGACGCCAGGCACGCGCCGCGTGACGGCGGGCGGCGGTCCGAACGGGCAACCGGCGGGCGGCCCCCGCGGCTACGGCCCTCAGGAACCGCAGCGGCCCGCGTGGAACTCCTCGGCCCGGATGGCGAGCAGGGCCACGTCGTCGTGTTCCCAGGGGGTGCGCAGTGTGTACAGGAGCACGTCGCAGGTCTCTTCCAGGGAACGCTCGGGTCCGGTGAGGAACACCAGGAGGGCGTCCAGGCGTTGGTCGATGGGTTGGTTGCGGGTCTCGACCAGGCCGTCGGTGTAGAGGACCAGTTCGTCGCCTGGCTCCAGGGCGAAGGTGGTCGTGTGGAAGGGGACGTCGCCGACGCCGAGGGGGGCGCCCGTGGGCAGGTCGAGCAGTTCGGCGTCCTGGCCGGGGCGGACCAGGGCGGGCGGCAGATGTCCGGCGTTGGCGATGCGGCACTGATGATCGTGGGGATCGTAGACGGCGTAGATGCAGGTGGTGATGGTCTGCCCCATGCGGTCGAAGAGGTTGTCGAGATGGTGCAGCACGTGGGCGGGTTCGAGGTCGAGTTCGGCGAAGGCACGTGTGGCGGTGCGCAGTTGGCCCATGGTGGCGGCGGCGTTGATGCCGCTGCCCATGACGTCACCTACGACGAGCGCGGTCTTGTCGTCGGCGAGCGGAATGACGTCGAACCAGTCGCCACCGATCTCGCTGGCGATGGAGGCCGGACGGTAGCGGGAGGCGATCTCCAGTCCCGGCCGCGGCTCCGGGTGCTCGGGAAGGAGGCTGCGTTGGAGGGTGAGCGCGGTATGGCGTTGGCTCTCGTACAGACGGGCGTTGTCGATGCACAGGGCCGCCCGCGCCACGAGTTCACCGGCCAGAATCTCGTCGTCGTGGTTGAACGGCTGTTGAATGCGGGTGCGTTTGAGGTCGAGGGCGCCGAGCACCCTGCCGCGGGCGATCAGCGGCACCGCCAGGTAGGAGTGGAACCCGGACCGGGCCAGGAGGTCGCCGGCCTCCCGGCAGCCGGCGATGCGCGGCAGGTCGCTGCCGCCCACCTGGGGCACGAGGACGGCGCGGCCGGCGCGTACGCACTGGGTGACCAGCTGGTCGGCGTCGTGGCTGGTGAGCTCGCCCGGCGGGTCGGCGGCAGCGGCCGGCTCCGTCGCCGATGCGGCCGAGACCGCCAGCGTCCGGAAGAGGGCCGGGCCGGTGGGGGAGATGACGGGCGTGGTGTGGGTCAGGACGCCGTCGAGCACATGCACCGTGGCCACGTCGGCCAGCGTCGGCACGGAGATCTCGGCGAGTTCCCGCGCGGTCTGATCGACGTCCAGTGTCGTGCCGATCCGCAGGGAGGCCTCGGCCACCAGCGCCATGTTGCGCCGGGCTCGGACTGCCTCGAGCGTGGCGAGGTGCCGCTCGGTGACGTCCACGACGGAGACCGCCACGCCCAGGACGTTCCCGTTCGACGCCTCCAGGCGGTAGTACGACACCGACCACGCATGTTCGTCCGGGCCGGCGGCGGTGCGTCCCACGGTTTGTTGGTCAACGACGGGGGTGCCGGTGGCCAGGACCTGCCGCATCGCGGTCTCGATGGCCTCGATGTCCAAATACGGAAGGGCCTCTCGGACGCTGCGGCCCAGATGCGCCGCAGCGGGCAAGCCGTTGATGCGTTCCAGCGCCGGGTTGACGCTCACATACCGCAGATCGGTGTCCAGGACCGCCAGCCCGATCGGGGACTGGGACACCAGGCGGGTGGACAGCGCCAGGTCCCGCTCCACCTGCCGCAGCGCCGCCTGGCCGGTTGCCAGCCCCAGGGCGTACAGGTCCCGGTGCCGGTCTTCCAGTCGCATGTTGCGGAACTCGACCAGCTTCGTACTGCCGTCCTTGAGCCGCACGGGAAACACCCCCGCCCAGCTCCCCTCGCCCGCCATGACCTGGGCGAAAAGATGCAGCACCAGTTCCAGATGCTCTTCGTTCACCAGCAGCTGTCCCGCGTACTGCCCGAGGGCCTCGCCGGCCGGGTAACCGAAAAGCTCTTCGGCCTGCGGACTCCACAGGACGATGCGCCCGTCACCGTCGAGCACGACGGCGGCGACGCTGAGCACGTCCAGCAGGCCGCCTGGCGCGGTCGCCACCTCGCGTTGCCGACCGTCTCCGGCGGCGGAGGCCTCGGCTGCGCTCATTGCCGCTCCTTCCGAGCCCCTCGGTCACAGCTGCTCACGGGTTGATCGAGAGCCCCGCCGCTCGTTCCGGAAGGGACCGGCCCGAAGAGTGACGGAGCGTCTTGGCGGATCATTCCCTTAGCCACGGGCCTCACGGGCCGGACGTGACGGCCGGGAACCGGCGGTCTCGGCAGGTACGACTCGACGGTGTCAGGGTACTTTCGCAGTCCGCCGCGGGGAATCCTGTGATCGACCTACTCACAGGCTAGTCTCTTTTTGGGGAGGTAACGGGCGGTATCGGCCCAAATCACCCTCAGCCACGTTTGCCCCCTCCGCCCGTCGCACACGGTCGTCCCGCTCGCGGATCTCCACGACCTGGCCGAGGGCTCTCCCGGCCCAGAGGCCGGAAGCAGCCAGTTCAGATCTCCGCCCCCGAAATGCGATTGCCGACCGGAAGGCACGCTGCCACGATTGCGTGCGTGATCACCGCCGAGACGCCGAGCTGCCTGATCGTGACGGGGATGCCGGGGGCCGGGAAGTCGACGGTGACCCGGCTGGTCGCCGAGCGCCTGCCACGCTCCGCTCGGCTCGACGGAGACCACATCAGCAGGCTGATCGTCGGCGGTCGCGTCGGGGCCCTCGGCGAGCCCGCCGACGAAGCGGCGCGGCAGGTGGAGCTGTGCAACCGCAATCTGTGCACGCTGGCGAACAACATTTCCGACGCCGGCTTCACGCCCGTGATCGACTGGGTGATACCCCACCGCGAGCAGCTGGACTTCTTCGTCTCTCTCCTCCGGGATCGGCAGGTCTTGTTCGCCGTCCTCGCACCGGGCATCGAGGTGTGCCGGTACCGCAACACCATCCGGGATCCACGTGAGCGGTTCGACTTCGACGGCTATGAAGACCTCGACGCCGACATGAGGCGCGAGCTCGGCGATGTCGGCTGGTGGTTCGACACCGCGGCCCTCACTCCCGAGCGGACCGCCGATCGCATCATCCGCGAGGCCGGCCGGCGAGCCCTGGTGAGTCGCCCGGTTTCGCCTGCGCAGAAACGGGTCTGACGATCTGGTGGCTTGACGACGTGGCGGCCTGACGACGTAACGGCCTGTCCGACGGTCGGCCCCCTCTGAGGCCCACTGTGGCGCACCTGGCGAAGGGCTGGCCATGGGGCTCGAACCTTTCGATCCTGCCGCCGTCGTCGAGCCCGGAGGCCTCCCTGGGCGGTGCTCCGTTGGTGTCGCAATCCCGCATTGCTGCAGCGCAGTAGATCCCCGGATCCGCAGCCGCTATGACTCGGCGATGCGCATACAGCGCCCACATAGGGGTCATGTGTCATATTGCGGACACATCTCCCGGCGAAAGGCGTGTCATGAAGTTCGCGGTCATCGGTGGTACTGGGCTGATCGGGTCGCAGGTCGTCAAGAATCTGAACGCCGCCGGGCACGAGGCGGTACCACAAGGGAAGTCCACTGGAATCGACGTCATCAGCGGCCAGGGACTGGACGAGGCGGTGGCGGGCTCCGACGTCATCGTCAACCTGACGAACTCCCCGACCTTCGACGAAGCCTCCCCGGCCTTCTTCCAGACCTCGATGGACAACCTTTTGGCCGCGGGCCGGAAGGGCGGCGTCGGTCACTTCGTCATTCTCTCGATCGTCGGCGTGGACCAGGTGCCGGAGCTGGACTACTACCGAGCCAAGGCGCTCCAGGAGGACATCCTCAGGGCCGGCCCGATCCCGTACTCCATCGTCCGCGCGACACAGTTCATGGAGTTCATCGACTCGGTCATGTCCTGGACCGCCGACAACGACACCGTCCGGCTCCCCGCCACGCCGATCCAGCCGATCGCCGCCAAGGACGTGGCCAATGCGGTGGCGGAAGTCGCCATGGGCACCCCGCTGAGGGGCATTCACAACATCGCCGGCCCCCAGGTCTTCTCCCTGGACGAGCTGGGCCGGATCACCCTGACCCACAACTCCGACCCCCGCACCGTCGTCACCGACCCCACCGCGGGCATGTTCGCCGCCGTCAAGGGAGACGCCCTCGTCGACAAGGACGCCCACCTCGCTCCCACCCGCTACGCCGACTGGCTCTCCTGAACCGCCCACGCCCACTCCCGCCCGCGGACCTCAGCGAAGGGCGATACCCGACTCCGTCGTCCACCCCGGCGCCGTCCGTCTGCATGCCGTCGTCTCCATGCACTCGGGTACGTGACTTCCGCTCCCGTGGGTGAACGACGTCGCTACGACCTGCCCTGCGCCCCTACGAGCCACGGCGGGGGAGCGGCCGGCCGCGGCGAACGTCCCGGTCCCGGCGGCGTACCCGCGCCGGCCCGCCGCCGTTCAGTCGGTGAGGTGCCGGGACTCCTTCCGGG
Source organism: Streptomyces sp. NPDC053427 (assembly GCF_044544985.1). Classification (NCBI taxonomy): domain Bacteria; kingdom Bacillati; phylum Actinomycetota; class Actinomycetes; order Kitasatosporales; family Streptomycetaceae; genus Streptomyces; species Streptomyces sp. NPDC053427. The sequence goes on from NZ_JBITYA010000003.1 coordinate 710,379, forward strand.
GGATGCAGAAGACGGCGAGGACGGCGGCCGTCCCATACGCGGCCGCGCCGATGGCCATGCTCGTCCGCAGCCCGGTGGCGAAGCCGGATGCGCCGGCCAGCAGCGAGCCTCCCAGCGCGACGCCCGCGGCGCTGCCGACCTGGCGGGCGGTGTTGAACAGGGCGGAGGCGGTGCCGGAGTAGGTGTCCGGCGCGGCCGACATCACGGTGGCGGTCGATCCGGTGAGGGCGAAGGACGTGCCGAAGCCCGCCGCCATCATCGGCCCCACAAGCAGGAGGTAGTCCGGATTCGCACCGGCGGCCGCCCACCCGGCCAGACCGGCCGCTCCCAGCACCATGCCGGTGATCACGAGCGGGCGGTGTCCGGTGCGGCGTGCCAGCCGCCCGGACAGGACGGAGGCGAACATGGTCATGGCCACCGCCGGGAAGAGGGCGATCCCGGTGCGCAGCGCGGTCAGGCCGCGGTGGTGCTGGAAGTACAGGCTGGCGGTGAAGATCATGCCGTAGAAGGCGAAATTGAACAGCAGGCCGATGGCCGCCGCCCCGCTCATCGGGCGGGAGCGCAGCAGTCGCAAGGGCAGTACGGGGGTGCGGGCCAGACGCTCGCGCAGGACGAACGCGGCGGCTGCCAGCACGCACAGGCCGGCCCCGATGAGGATCAGTGGGTCCGTCCAGCCCCGTCGTCCGGCCTCGTTGAGGACAGTGGTGAGCAGGGCCACCGTAGCGACGAGGGCGCACTGGGCCGGCCAGTCCACGGGGCGGTCCGTACGCCGGGGCGAAGCCGACACGCGACGCAGCGTCAGCAACAGGCAGACGCATCCGACGGGCAGGTTGATGAAGAACACCCAGCGCCAGCCCACCGTGGTGACCAGGAGACCGCCCAGCAGGGGCCCGGCGGAGGCGGCGATGCCTGCCATGGAGCCCCACAGGCCGAAGGCCCGGGAGCGCTCGGCCGGTGCAGGATAGGCCTGTTGGAGGAGGGCGAGGGAGCCGGGCACGATCAGCGCCGCGCCGAGGCCTTCCACCAGCCGGGCGGCGATCAGGGTGCCGGTGCTCTCGGCCAGCCCGCAGCCGGCCGAGGCAAGCGTGAACACCACCACCCCGGTGCAGAAGATTCGGCGGTTGCCCAGCCGGTCTCCCAGCGCGCCCCCGGTGAGCAGCAGTCCGGCGAAGACCAGGGTGTAGCCGTCCGTGATCCACTGGATGCCGGTGAGCGAGGCGGACAGCTCCCGTCCCACCACCGGAACGGCGACGTTGACGACGGTGACGTCCAGGATGACCATGAAGTAGCCCGCGCAGACCGCGAAAAGCGGGGCCAGCCGCCGGCCCGAGCCCGCGGGCTTCTCCGGTCGATCGGCCTGGGGACTACCGGCGCGCACCATGGCGACACGGTATTCCCGGGACGCCCGCCTCCCGAGACTTCGAGCAGTCCAACGGCGTGCCGAGCGCTCACACCGCGCCGCATCGTCAACGCCACGCGCTTTCGGGCACCAGTGACATGGCCACCCTGGCACCGGCGATCCGCACGCCGCTTTCGCGCCCGGCGACGAGGCGACCGCCTGCCCGCACTCGTCGTCTCCGTTCCTTCGGGGGTGCGGTCGCGGATGTACGCGCGCTCCATGCCGGACATCGCGGCGGGCACGGTGAAGACGATCCCCGAGGGGTCGTGCGAGCCTTTGAGCTCCCCGGTGAGGAACTCCAGGCCCACGTCGCTCGCCTTCAGCTCCTCGGCGAGCATGGCCAGTTCGATGCCGCGGCCGAGCCGCTTGTGCTCGTGGACGACGAGCGTGACGGCGACGCCGGAGGCCCGGATTTCCCCGGCGACTTCACGGCCGTGTCCAGCTCGGGGCGCATGGTGGCACGGGCAGCGACCAGGCGTACAGCGGCGTGGGATCGACCATGGACAGCGCCTGCTGAGAGATCGCGAGCGTCCTGGCCGCCCGGCCGAAGTGCAGTTCTTCGGCGGTGCGCACAACGGCACGTACCTGCGCCACGTCGAGATCCATGGCTCCCACCACAGGTGACAACCGAAAGTTGTCGGCTTTGCTTGGCAGTTGTTGGATCGCGGGGCGGCCGCGGGGGTTGCATCCTCTCCATGCAAAGACTGATTCCCACGGGAGAAGCACCGCGCCCAGTCGCCTTCGCCGAGGTCCCCCAGCCCGTGCCGGAGCCGGATGAGGCACTGATCAAAGTCGAGGCGTTCGCCCCGAACCGGGGCGAGACATTCCTTCTCGAACACCCCCGGCCGGAGCTGTTGCCCGGCAAGGACATCGCAGGGCTCGTCGTACAGGCAGCAGCCGACGGCTCCGGCCCCGGCATCGGCACCCGCGTGGTCGGGCACCCGGCGCAGGGCGGCTGGGCCGAGTACGCCGCCCTGCCCACGCACTCGCTCGTGGTGCTCCCGGACAGCATCGACAGCGTACGGGCGGCGGCTCTGCCCCTGGCCGGGATCACTGCCCTGCGGCTGCTGCGTACCGCCGGTTCCCTGGCCGGCCGACGGGTACTACTGCACGGCGCATCAGGTGGCGTCGGCCACTATGTCACTGAACTCGCCGACTGGGCACAGACCGCCGAAACCCTGGTCGACCTGCGCGAGCGCCGGATACGCGGCAAGGCCGTCCTGCTGACTGGAGGAGCACGATGAGTCCCACCGAGTTCGCCGCCGCCCAGTGGACCCGTGCCACCGGTGCAGGCGTGGACGCTCACGAGTACCGGCGCGTCACCGATGGCCTTGCCTCCGTCGCCGACTGGGGGCCGACCTTCCTTCACACCGGACACGGCTACCTCCAGCGTGCGGAGGACGCGGAATCATCCCGCTCTGCGGGTGAGTACCTGCTGATGGCGGCCCGGTGGTTCCACCTGGCCACCCTGGCGCCGTACACGGAAGCACCTCGCGCTGCCGTCGAGGCGGATCACGCCCTGAGCAGAGCTCTCACCGTGCTGGAGCCCGGTGCGCGGCGGGTGAGCGGCGAGGGTTTCACCGGCTGGCTGCGTGGCCCCTCCGACGCGCCGGGGACCGTCGTCGTGGTCCCCGGCCTGGACTCGGCCAAGGAGGAGTTCCTCGATCTCGTATCCGCACTGCTGGCCAGAGGACTGGCGGTGTTCGCGATGGACGGCCCCGGACAGGGCGTTCTCGCGGCCACCACGACCTTCGTGCCGGACTACGAGCGGGTCGTGGGGCGGGTCATCGACGCCCTCGGCGCCGCACGCATCGGGCTCGTCGGTCTGAGCCTGGGCGGCTATTTCGCGGCCCGGGCCGCGGCGCTGGAACCGCGCGTGGCGGCCGTCGCGACCGTCAGCGGCCCCTTCCGCCTCGACTGGGCGGAACTGCCCCCGCCGGTACGGGACATCATGGCCCAACGCGCTGGAGGAATTGACGCCGCCCACGAGTTCGTACGCCACGTGGACCTCACCGCCCTGGCACCCCGCATCGCGGCCCCACTGCTGGTCGTGGACGGTGAGCAGGACGTCATCCCCGGCGTGACGAACGGCGAGTCCCTGGCCCGCCTGGCGCCGCACGGCACCTACCTGTCCGTCCCACACGGCGACCACCTCCTTGGCAACGCGCGGCCCGACTGGCTGCCCCACCTCAGCGACCACATCACGCACACCCTGACGGGAACACCAGCATGAACCGCTTCACCGGGAAGACCGTCCTCATCACCGGCGGCACCAGCGGCATGGGGCTCGCGACCGCACACCGCCTCCTCGCCGAAGGCGCCCACGTCATCATTACCGGCCGCACCCGCGCACGGGTGGACTCCGCAGTCCACCAGCTCGGCCCCAACGCCTCGGGGATCGTGGCCGACACCGCCGACCTCGACGCGGTGGACGCGCTGATGGAGACCGTCCGGGACCGTCACGGCCAGCTGGACGGCCTCTTCGCGAACGCGGGCACCGGCACATTCCTACCGTTCGAGAACATCACCGAGCCGGACTTCGACCACGGCACCAACGTCAACTTCAAGGGGGTGTTCTTCACAGTCCAAAAGGCACTGCCGCTGCTGGCGGACGGAGGCTCGATCGTCATCAACGCCTCCTGGACGCTCCACCGGGGCAACAGCGTCCTGACCCTCTACTCGGCGACCAAAGCCGCCGTGCACAACCTGGCCCGAACCCTCGCCGCCTCACTCGCCCCGCGCGGCATCCGCGTCAACTCCGTCAGCCCCGGCTATATCGACACGCCGATGTATCCCGCCGCCGCGCTGACCACGGCACAGGCAGAGGCAGTCACCGGTCAGATCGTCGCCGGCCGCTTCGGACGACCGGAAGAGGTGGCCGCGGCCGTGGCGTTCCTCGCCTCGGTCGACGCGTCCTACATCAACGGTCAGGATCTCGTCATCGACGGCGGCCTGGTCGGTGCCGTACCCGCCTGATGGTCGGCCGAACACACTCGCAGTCCGATCGGCCTTTTCCAGAACGGCACGGCTGGCCACTCTCGCTCCGTTCTCGACGCTCGACGACGAGAACGCCCTCCGCCCACCGCCACGCTGCCTCGTACATCCGGAGGACGGTGAGGTCCTGAAGTCGTCGGAGTCCGTCATCGTGCCTCCGCGCCCGATCGGCCGGCGTCCGCCGACGTACGGGGGCGGGGCACGGCGGCGGACGGCCCCAGGTCGAGGCGCTTGTTCATGTCCAGGCGGAACGTGCCGTACGGGTTGACATTGGGCCAGAACGGCGTCCCGGGTGGCGAAGGTGCCGTTCACCAGCCTGGTGAACGGCGGTCCGCAGGTTGCCGACTGTCGTCGACCTCCCGGGCATTCACCCGGACAGTCCAATGAGGCGTCCCACCACCGGGAAACGGGCCCAGAACCAACTGGCGGGTTACCTGTTCCCTGGTGCCTGGGATAGGACTTCGGGGCCGATACGGCATGGCACCCGCGCAGGTCAGCGGACCGTGCTCTGCCAGACGCTCTTCGACGGGAGGCTCTGGCCGTCGCCCCACCACGGTCCGGCTCAGCGGATGGCGTTGAACTCGCGCACCACTATCGGCAGAGCCTTGAGGACTGTCGTGCTGTGGTCGAAGTTCCCGACGTCACTGAGCTCCTGAGCGGCCCCGTTGGCAGTCAGCTGACGCTGGCAATGCTGGGAGTGCGTGAAGGAGACGTCCTTGTCGCCCTTGGCGTGGAAGAGGTGCACCGGGACGTCCGGCCGCCAGTCACACGTGGTGTCCAGCACGCGCAGTTTCCTCCGCAGTTCTCCCGTGGGGTGGCGCACCTTCTGAAGGAACTCTTCGGTGAACAGTTCCTTCGACGTCGCCGGCAGCGCGTCTGCGATCTCCGCCCCCGTGTGGTTGCCGTCGAAGAGTCGTTCCACCGTCTTGTCGAACGGGGCGCGGAAGGCCTGGTCCGGCGTGTCGTACAGGCCGTACATCCGGTGCCACGCGGTCGCGAAGTAGGCAAGATAAAGCGATGACCGGGCGGTCCTGTCGTCCGCTGCGGCCGCCTCGAAGGCGCTCAGATCGAACGGGCCGGCGATGGGGGCGAGGGCACCCAGGCGGAAGTACCGGTCGGCGCCCTGTTGCAGGGCCCGCCCGACCATCATCGTGGCGGGTCCGCCCTGGGAGAATCCGCTGATCAGCACGCGCCGGTCGAGGACTCGGCCGTCCCGCTGAACGAACGCGCGAGCCGCCCGCAGCGCATCCACCGACGCGGTGACAGTCGCCTCCGGGTGCCCGTACGGATGGAATCCGGGCCCCTTCCCCAGACCGAGGTAGTCCGGGGCGGACACCGCGTGGCCGGTCGAGGCGAACAGCAACGCCGTGGCCCGGTCCGTGGACTGGCCGTTGACCGAGGCCACTTCTCCTCGGTACACCTCGGTGCCGTGCAACCAGGACACGACCCGAAGATCGCGTTCACCGTTCCTGGGCACCACGACCAGTTCGCTGGCTGTAGTGGACCGGCCCTTGGTGTCGACCGTGCGGTACACGATCCGGTGGGCCCGCACGCCGTAGCGGACCTGCGTCGCCTCGATACCTGCCTTCTCCAGATGGGCCGCGACCTCCTTGGTGTCCAGGTCCGCCACGAGGGTCGCGGAGACCACCGAGCCACGCGCCGCGGGCTGCGGCTGGTCGGCCCGGACGGCGGGCGAGGAGGAGTGCTGACTGTCGGCAAGCCCTGTCCCCGCCAGTACGGTCGCAGCGCACACCAGGGCGAGTGCGCTGGACGCAGAGAATCTTTTACGTAACCGAGTGAAGGTCATGGCTGCACTCTGCCGTTCCCGGCACACGTGGTGCATTGGGGTAGCCCCCCATCTCGCTGAGGGGGTTTCCCCTACGGGGCGCGCCAACGCCGGGGAACTGGTTCAGGACATGGACTGCTGGCGGCTGGCGAGCGGTCACTTGCCGACGGACCCGCGGTAACCCCTTGGGATATCTGGATGCGTGTAGAGGGTGTTGCGTTTGAGCTTGCAGGCGCGGGGGAGTGTGCGCCGGGAGTGGCATGGTTGTGTATATGTCCGTGTTTTGTAACGCCTAACTGCATTTCTTCCGCTAAGGGGTGATGGAGGGTCAATGTGTGGGGGCCCGGTCAAACCGGCCGGGCTCCCGGTTTTCAGGCGCTCCTTGTGGGTGCCTTCTGCTGGAGGTATTCGTGCTCCGAAACGTTTCGCGCATCACCGCCACCTTCCTGGGTGCTGCGGCCCTTGCGGTCACCGCTGCGCTCCCGGCTGCCGCGGCCGACCACGGCCACCACGCCCCGGCCCCGCACCGTTCGGCGGTGGTGCTCGGCGCCATCCAGTACGACAGCCCCGGGCGGGACGACCGCTCCAACCGGAGCCTGAACGCCGAGTGGGTCACGGTGAAGAACACCGGCCGCTACCCGGTGAGCATCAAGGGGTGGACCCTCTCGGACAAGTCCGGGCACGCCTACCGCTTCGGAAACGTGCGCCTGGCCGGCCACTCCCAGGTCCGTGTCCACACCGGCAACGGCCGTGACAACCGCTCCGACCTGTTCCAGGACCGCCGCACCTACGTCTGGGACAACGTCCGCGACACCGCCACCCTGCGCAATGACCACCGCCGCATCGTCGATGCCGAAAGCTGGGGGCGCCACCACGAGCACCACGGTCACTGACCCGCACTGACCGGTAGTGAGACCTGATCACTCTCACCAGCCAACGGATGCGCCGCAGGTCCTGTGCCTGCGGCGCATCGCCGCGTTCAACGCTGGCCGGTCCTGGGCTTCGACACCGCCCACCGGCCCGCGCCGTGATCCCCGCGGATTCAGCGAAACCGCAACCTCTTCAGCGCGAACGAACCCACGAGTCCACCGGTGCGCTTCAGGGCGCTGTACCCGTGGCTCCGGGTGAGACACGAGGATGCTGAGTGAGCCGAAGGGCTTCGGCTGTGACATCGGCGTCGACCTGTGCCGGTGTTCTGTCGCCGTATTCGAGGATGTCGTACTCATCGTCCAGTTCGGCGAGTCGTTCAGCCAAGGGCAGTTCGTGCCCGAAGCGCCGGTGGATCCGGAGGGCCAGCTCCCGTGGCGTCAGTTTCCCGACCAGCATCCAGGAGGCAAGTGCTCGTGCGGCGGCTTCCTGCCCGGCAACGCTGCCGACCGGGTAGAAAGCGAGGCCCAGTTCGTCGAGTGCCGGGGGAAGCAGCTCGAGGACGTCGTAATCGGCCTCCGCGCGCGTGCACGCGGCCAAAATCCGCAAAGCGGGACCGTCGAGGCCGGCAACGAGTGCATCACAGGCGCCAGTAACGACATCGGTTGCACGGATCTCGCCAACGCTCCAGAGAGCGGCACGGTCCTGAAACTCGCAGGCTGCTGGTTCGGTGGACGGCATTTGTCCATGCTCTCGCCACTGGGTTGGGCCGGTCGAGCGGTTATCTGAGAGATCCCCGCTCGGCAGTCGGCAGCGTCTCCCAGAAGCGTGCGTGCTGAGTCCACGTACTGGATGGTGGTCCATGATCTGCGTATGAACGTGAACGCGACTGCCGCTGACTACGCCTGGCTCGACGAGGCCCTTCCCGGTCTCACCGAGGCGTACTGCCTCACCTTGATGCGAGGGCTCACCCCCGAGGAGGTACTGCGTCGGATCGGGGCTCGGGAGGAGCTGCGGATCACCGGCGTCGAGCAGTTGGCGGAGCCGGCATACGAGGCATGGGAAGAGTACGACGGGGACCGGATGTTCGTGGGCGTCGCCTCAGTTGGCGACTGGGCCCTGATGGTGGAGTACAACGGGTATCTCGGGGTCACTGACGAGGTGGCCGTGCCGCTCTCGCGCGGCACTCGGCTCGTGTCGCATTTCCGCAATGTCAACGCGGTGGACCATTTTTGGTGGATCGAGGACGGCGATATACGCGTCACCTTCGAGCCGCTGTTTCCGTACCAGCGGTACGGCAGCGCCCCGGACAGCCTCGTGGAGGAGATGCGCAGTGCCGGCTTCGACCTCAGCGACGGTGACGACCAGAGCCACGAACTGCACACCGAGGCCGCGTTCGCGCTGGCCGAGTGCCTGACGGGCATACAGCTCACCACCGAGGTCCTGACCTCTGCCACCTTCCTGTGCGGCATGGCCGCGCTGCCGCCGCGCGGCTAGTCGGCTGCCGGGTCGTCCACACAGCTGCGCCGTGCCCGCCTCTGACGACCGATCTCCGGCGGCCGTGGAAGAAGTCGGCCCCGCCGAACAAACTCTCACCGCTGTCCGGTTCCGGTGCGGGTGTCCGAATCTGCGCGCAAAGGCAGACTCTCACTGATTCAAAAGGAATCCCGAGAGGAGACCTGGTCGAAAGCAGGAAAGCCCTTCCCGGTCTCTGTCCAGGGCATCATGCGTGGCTGGTACGACCGGGTTGACACCGTTAGCTGGGGGCCCACTTATCTGGGAGCCTCTCCGGATCGGAGGTCGACCTGCAACGGCGTGATCTTTCAGGTGACGCAGGGGGAATTGAAGGCGTTCGCCGATAGGGAGAGGGGGTACGAGCTGATTCGCATTCCTCCTGGTGGCATCACCATGCTGGATGGTCGATCGGCTCCACCGCCCGGAAATTTCTGGTACTTCGGAAGCGTGTCGCGTAGATACGTCAGTCAGGAATTCCCCATTGTTCAGTCGTATGTAGATGTGTGCGTGAGTGGATGCCTGGCGATTGAGGATGAATTTCCGGCATCTCGCACAGCGAAGTTTGCGCAGAACTTCTTCAGCACTACGACTGACTGGAAGACTCCATGGATCAATGACCGTATTTATCCATGGAGGCCCTTTGTTCATGTTCCGCAAGCCAACAAGATCGACACTCTGATCCGGGATCAGCTTGGCGAAAAAATATTCCGCTCCATTTCTCTTCCCGGAGCCAGGATCTAAGCGCTGTCCCGTGAGTGACGTAGGGCATGCCGGTTGGTCGATTCCCGATTCCCGATTTCCCTGACTGCCCTGAGCGCTCCGCAGGAGATCGGGGACTTGCTCGGAGTCACCCGCCAAGCCGCCTTCGAGGGGTTCGGCAAGCCCATCGATCCCCGGACGGGCGAACCCATGGACAAGACAGTCCGCCGTCGAGAAAGCAGGGCGCACCAGCAGCCGTGCGTGCTCATGGCAGCGGAATCGGCTGCTCGGTCCAGATCGTCTTTCCGCGGGCGTGGTAACGCGTGCCCCAGAGCTGGGCGAACTGCGCGATCATGTAAAGTCCGCGGCCCCCTTCGTCGGTCTCCACCGCGCGCCGGATGTGCGGAGAGGTACTACTGCCGTCGGAGACCTCGCAGATCAGGCTGCGGTCCTGAATCAACCGCAAGCGGATCGGTTGGCTGCCGTAGCGGATGGCGTTGGTGACCAGTTCGCTGACGATGAGTTCCGTGGTGAACTCCAGGTCTTGCAGTCCCCATTCGGTCAACGTGCGAGCGGCCAACTTCCGTGCTGTGCCCACGACCTCGGGGTCACCCGGCAGGTCCCAGGTGACATGACGCTCCGGATCAAGCGCGCGCACCCGGGCCACGAGCAGCGCCGAGTCATCGTGTGCGCCGGGCGGTGGTAGATGCCGGATCAGCCCGTTGCAGATGTCGTCGAGCGATGCGGACGCGGTGAGTTGGCGGTCGGACAATGCCTTGCCGAGCCACGCCAGGCGGGTGGCGGCGTCCGGATCCGGCGGTTCCGCTGGACCGCCGGTGTACAGGACCAGGAGTTCGTCGTCGTTCATGGTCACTTCGCCGCAGCCGAAGGGTGCTCCGCCATGGCCGAGGGGAGGGCCGTCGGGCATGTCGAGTTCCGTCACCTGCCCGGCGGCCGACACCCGGGCGGGCGGTGGATGTCCCGCTCGGGCCACGGAGCACCGCCGGGTGAGGGGGTCGTAGACCGCGTACACACAGCGGGTCCCGGCCGTACCACCCGACCGCTCTTCGGTGTGCTCATCCTGGAAGCGGCTCACCTGGTCGTCGAGATGGGTGAGCAACTCCTCCGGTGACAGATCGAGATCCGCGAGGGTGCGCACCGCGGTGCGCAGCCGTCCCATGGTCACCGCCGCGTGCAGGCCCTGTCCCGCCACGTCTCCGACCACCAGCGCCACCCGTGCGCCCGACAGCGGGATCACATCGAACCAGGCGCCGCCCAGCACCGCGCTGCCGCTGGCCGGCAGGTAGCGCGACGCCGTCTCCACCGCGCTGAGCACCGGCATCCGCTGCGGCAACAGGCTGCGTTGCAGTGCCAACGCCGTGGCCCGTTCCCGGGTGTACCGCCTGGCGTTGTCGATGCACACCGCGGCGCGCGCCACGAGATCCTGGGCCAGCAGTACATCGTCCGCCTCGAACGGGTGGTCGCCCCTGAAGCGCAGGAAGACCACCACACCCAGCGCGGCGCCGCGCGCGTACATCGGCACCAGGAGCCACGAATGGACTCCGTACTCACCCACCAGGGCGGCCCGCTGAGGGTCGACCAAGGCCAGTTCGGCGCCCAGTTCGTCGCCGTTCAGCAACATCGGTTCCCCGCTGGCCAGCGCCCGGGAGAACAGCGAGGAGGTTCCGGTACTGAACGGGTCGACATCCCCCGTGGCGACGATCGGCCCCGCAGGGCCCTCGGGGACAGTGGAACCCGCCACCCGGCGCAGCGCCGTTCCTTCGGCGACCCATCCGGTCACCGGCTCCTGGCCGCCGAAGACAGGCTCCAGCAGATCGACGTAGGCGTGGTCGGCGAAGAGCGGGACCACCACATCGGTCAGTTCCTGCGCCGTGTACAGGACGTCCAGCGTGCTGCCGATCTTCGCGCTCGCGCCGTTGACCAGCGCCAACCGTTCACGGGCCCGGACCCGGTCGGTCATTTCGAACACGGCGTGCGTCAGACCGATCACCTCGCCGGACTCGCTTCGCAGCGGAACGATCGTCTCCGAAAAGACCTGATCCCGAACCGGGGCATCGGGATTACGGGCGTGCACCTCTGTAGCAACCAGCGCCTCTCCCGTGACCAGGACCTGCCGTTGCCGGGCCTCGAACGCCGCCATGTCCAACATCCCGGCCGGCGCCACCTCGCGCATGGACCGCCCGAGGAAGTCCCGGCTCCGGAAGCCCTTCAGGCGCCGCGCGTTCTGGGCGACGAAGCGCAGCTCGGTATCGAACACATCGATGTGGAAAGGCGATTCGGTGAACAGGCCCCTCAACAGGGCCCGCCCGAGGTTCTTCCGGCGCACGGCATCGGCGCTCTCCGCCCGCAGCAGCCAATACGGCTCATCAGAGGTGGTCACCAGAGGATGGGCCCACATCCCGACCTCCACCGGGCCACCGTCCCGATGCCGCAGGATGACCTGGTCGAGAACGGCTGTCCGCTGCGCTCGGCTGCGCTCCGCGAGCCGGGTGGCGTCGGAGCGGGTGTACAGCAGGTCGGCTGCCTCATGTCCGCGGACGTCCGCCGCGGTGTAACCGAGCAAGCGCTGAGCTCCTGAGCTCCAGCTCGTCAATACGCCGCGCGCGTCGACGGCGGCGTAGACCTCGTCCCCGGACTCGGGGAGATCGTCGAGGGCGTCATGGAACATGGCATCGCGCATGTGTCGGACCCACTCCGCGGCTCACGGCACTCGGCTGCCCACACCCAGTGATTTCCGTAGCCACATCAACGGGAAGATGTTGTTTCGTCGGCCGAACCCATCAACTGAACGCAATTCTATCGCCGGGGTGCGTCGCTCGCCCTTCAGCGTGAAGGTCGCGCATTTCCGGCGCACTTGATGTGAGAGGCGATCGACCAAGTTGCTCCGCAAGGCCGAACACAAGCCGTACGGCAGGCTCCGTCCCGGGTTTGGCCGTTGCATGCGACTGCTAGACGAAGAACGCGTTCATGCCGGGGATATCCGAAAGGTAGGTCTCGATGGAGGCGATTTTCCCGTCGCGCAGACGGCAGACCGTGGACAGATACTCGTCCAGCACCGCGTCCTCGCGCTCGGCGGTGTTGTGCAGGGAGAGGGCCATGTTCTCGCGGCTGACCAGGATGTGCAGCAACTCGAAATTCAGGCCGTAGGAGGCGATCTTCTTGGCCCGTTCCACCACCGCGTCCCCACCGGCCGCGGTGCCGGAGATCGCATTGTCGCCGGGAAGGCTCCAGGTGGCGTCGTCGTGCAGCATCGACCGGATCGCCTGCCAGTCGCCCACGATGAGGGCCGCGTGGAACTGCTGGCCGATGGCGTAGGCCGCGGTGGTGGCCATGGTGTGTCTCCTTAGCCTGCTTCTGCTCTGGTCACGTTCTGCCGGGGGCACGCTAAAGCAATTCGCTTTGCTTTAGCGTGGACGATAGTCTCCCCTCCTCGTTAAAGCAATCCAATCTGCTTTAGTGTGTGAGGGTGAACGTCGAATCACGGGCCCGGCGCCCAGGCGGCCGCAGTGCTCGCGTCCAGGCAGCGGTCCACCGCGCGGTCACCGAACTCATCGGCGAACGCGGCGCCGACCAGCTCACAATCCCCGCGGTCGCCGAACGCGCGGGGGTCAACCCGACCACCGTCTACCGGCGCTGGGGCACGCTTCCCGCCCTGCTGGCCGACATCGCCGCCCGACAAGACGCCGAGACTGCGATCTCCTCCAGTGGCGATCTCCGCACCGACCTGAAGAGCTACGCGATCCGGACACTGGACGACCTGTCCCGGCCGGGCGGCGTCGCGTTCTTCCGCGCAGAGGTCTCGGCGGACGTCGACGAGCGCCATGCCGGGCTCCGGGAGTGCCTGCGCCGCTGCACCGACCGGATCGAGGTGATCCTCGATGCCTCCCGCGACCGTGGAGAGAGGCCGCCCCCGCCGGAGCGGATCCTCGACCGGGTCGTCGCCCCGCTCTACTTCCGCGTGATCTTCTCCGTCCCCGGCACCGACGAGGCATACGCCCGCGCCCTGGTGGACGATCTGTTCACCGACTGACCTTGATGACCACGTAGCCGAAGGCGCCGGTCGAGCCGCGCCGTCACCGGCGAACGGAATCGCCGGCCGGCCTGCCGGGCATGCGGACGCGTACGGGCAATGCCGGCCGGCTTACGGCAGAGGGGCCGTGGGCAGCACCGCAATGACCTGGAAGCCGCCGTCGTCCCTCGGCCCGGCCTCGAAGGCGCCACCGAGCAGCTGGACGCGCTCGCGCAGCCCGACCAGGCCGTGGCCGCCGCCCGGCAGGTTGAGCGTTGCGGCCGTCCGGTCCGCAGGGCCGTTGCGGATCTCCACACGCAGGTCCCGTCCCTCGTGCCGTACGCGGACCTCCACCCGGGCACCGGGAGCGTGCTTGCGCACATTGGTCAGCGCCTCCTGGACGATCCTGAAAGCGGCCCGTTCCACGGGTTCTGGGTACGGCGCCTGCACCTCACCCGCATCTTCGAAGTCGACCTCGAGGGCGCTCTCGGCGATCAGCCGCCGCAGGTCGGACAGCCGCGGTTGCGGGGTCAGCTCTTCGCCGTCCCCGCCCGCCGCCCGCAGCACCCCCACCATGTGGCGCAGCTCGTCCAGGGTCCGTACGGCGAGCGCACGGATGGTCGCCGCATCGTCCTTCGCCGCCTGATCGCTGGTGCTGATCCGTAGCGCGCCTGCCCGAAGGCTGATGAGGCTCACCTGGTGGGCGACGACATCGTGCATCTCCCGGGCCAGCCGCGCGCGTTCGGTCGCCAGCAGCTGGTCGGCCAGCAGCCGGTCCGCCCGGGCCCGGCTGCTGGTCAGCTCGTCCAGCCGGGCCGCCAGCTCCGACCGTGTGGCGACGAGGAGTCCGAGCACCACCGGGGCCACGGCGGTCAGGAGGGCGTCCACGACGTTGAACACCGTCTCCCGCCCCGAGAGGGTGCTCAGACCGCTGAGCGGATAGGGCAGGAAGCGGGCGACTGCGACCAGCAAGGCGCAGCTCACCTGAACCCGGCGGTCGGTCCTGAGGCGGGCCAGCGTGTACAGGGCGATCATCGGAGCGAACCAGACGTAGCCGATGAACAGCCCGGGAAGCGTCGCGAGCAGCACGGTCACCGGCAGCCGGAGGCGCAGGAGCAGGGCGGCGGCCGCGAGCAGGGAGACGGCCAGCTCCAGGCCGGGGGAGACGCCGTTGACCAGCAGGGCGTCGGCGACCGCCGCCGCCACCGGTCCCAGGATCACGAACAGCCGCTTGCCCCGCGCCGACGTCCCGGTATCTCCCACCCAGGATCCCGGCGTCCCGATGTCCCTCACCCCGGATCCCCGGGGGAGCCGGGGACGGGCCGGACGAGGCCTGCCCGGTCGGCGAGCACGGCCGCCTGGACTCGGTTGAGGCCGCCCAGCTTGCCCAGCACCGTGCTGACGTGGTCCTTCACCGTGCCGTGCGCCAGATGCATCCGCTCCGCTATCGCGGCGTTCGACAGTCCCTCTCCGACCAGCGCGAGAACCTCTCGTTCCCGCTCGGTCAGCGTGCGCACGGCGCTGGCGGCCCCCTCGGCGCCGCCGGAGGCATGCAGGTATCCGCCGATCAGGGCGCGGGCCACGCCGGGGTCCAGGGTGCTGCCGCCTGCGGCCAGCGCCCGTACGGCCTGGACCAGCTGCTCGGGCTCGGTGTCCTTGAGCAGGAACCCCGACGCGCCGTGGCGCAGCGCCGTGGCGAGGTACTCGTCCGCATCGAAGGTCGTGAGCATCGTCACGGCGGGCAGTCCGTCCCCCAGGGCGGATCTGAGCCGCTGCAGCACCGTGAGGCCGTCGACGTCCGGCATCCGGATGTCCAGCAGCACCACGTCGGGACGGTGGGCGAGGACGGTGTCCACCGCCTGGCCGCCGGTGCAGTCCGCGACGACCTCGATGTCCGCGGCCGTACCAAGGATCATCCGCAGCCCGGAGCGGACCAGCTGCTCGTCATCGACAACGACAACGCGGATCACGTGCTCTCCTCGATCTCCATCCACTCCGAATCTATGTCCAATTTGTCACAACACGTTCCAATGTGTGTGGGGGCGCCTCGGTCAAGGTACGGGCGCGACCCCCGCCGATCGGCGGGGGCGGATCCCGACACCGGACGGATCCGCCGTGAGCCCCCACCCGAGAGGGTGCTCCCATGACACGACACACCGCGCAGTCGCCCGCCCCCGGCTTCGGCACAACCGCCCGGCCCCTCCGCACCATGCGGCACGCAGCCGTGCGGAGGGCCGTGCTGAGTGTTGCGGCGGTCGCCGGACTGTTGGGCACCGTTCTGATCTCGGCTGCCCCCGGACAGGCGGCCTCCCGACCCAGCGGCTTCGTGTCGGTGTACGACAAGGCCAAGCCCGATGGCGCGGATGAGCAGGCGTTCCTCGAGAAGAACCGGCTGCTCGAAAACGTCGCCGGCAACCTCAACAAACGCATCCGCATGCCGGCCACCGTCGAGCTGACCGGCCGCTCCTGCGGCAACACCGATGTCGGCTACGACTACGACACGTCCCGCGTCGACGTCTGCTACGAATTCGTGGCCGAGGTCCGCGATCTGTTCGAGGAAGCGGGTACCGACCGGGTCGCCGAGAAGACCGCCGACGTGGTGGCCGAGACGCTCTATCACGAGTCCGCGCACGCGTTGATCGACAAGCTGCGCCTGCCTTTCACGGGCCGCGAAGAGGATGTCGCCGACCAGTTCGCGGCGTACAACCTCATACCGGAAGGCCGGAAGGGGCAGCAGGCGATCCTGGACGCCGCCGCGAACTACGACCTGTTGGCCAAGCAGGCCGGCACGCAGGGCCTCGACCTCTCCGACGAGCATGCCCCGGACGCCGCCCGCTCGGCCAACTACCGCTCCTACGTCTACGGGGCGAACCCGAAGCGCTGGAAGTCGCTGGTCGATGGCAAGCACCTCACCCGCGAACGCTCCGAGCTCTCCGAATCCGAGTACTTCGGGCTCATGCAGGGCTGGTCCGGCCTTCTCGCACCCCACCTGAAGTGAGTGCCACGGCCCAGGTCGGAGTGCCGGTGAAAGGTGAATGCACCAACCGCTGACCGCTGACCGCAGGGCCCAGCGCAACTCGGCAGCAGATCGACCGCACAGCCTGCCGCACCGCCCAGGCACAACAATGAATCCCATGCCGACGCCACACCCCGCCTCCGCCGACAAACGAGGGCGGCTTCGACCTCATCCACGCCCGCTTGGTGCTGGTGCACGTGACCGACCGAGCCCTGCGCTCGATGGCCGAGGCGCTGCGGCCCGGAGGATGGCTTCTGCGAACGTCGCCTCCGGCCGTCTCGATCTGGCCACCTCCCCGATGATCTCCGCGTGGGGCCGTCGCGCCTGATCCGGCGCAGCCCGACGAGCACCCGCCTGCTCGCCCGTCAGAATCTCGACCGGCCCGCGGAAATGGGGGGACATACCCGCGGGGCCGTGGCAGGCTGTCGGCATGCTTGACCATGTAGCGATCCAGGTACGCGACGTTGCAGCGAGCGCGGTCTTCTATGACGCCGTCCTCGCGCCCCTCGGCGGCAAGCGGACGAAGGAATTCGGCGACTTCGTCAGCTTCGGTACCACTGGGCACACTCTCTGGCTTGTTCCCGTCGACGAAGACGGCAACGCCCGTGAGGTGCATCTCGCGTTCGCTGCGGCCGACCGCGCGGGCGTTGATGCGTTCCATGCCGCTGCGGTTGCAGCCGGCGCCGAGTCCCTGCACGCACCGCAGCTTTGGCCCCAGTACCACGAGTCGTACTACGGCGCCTTTGTTCGTGATCCCGATGGCAACAACGTCGAAGCCGTCTGCCACACACCGTAGGCCGTCCGACATCCATCAACGTCGAACAGCACCTCGAGGGCGGCCTCGCCTCTGAGCTGTTCGAGCCGGCACACCACATCACCGACACCACGAACCACGGCAGGGCAGAGACGCAAGCACGGACGGAGTCCACCCGCCGTCGGCCCACCGCGCGGCCCGCCCTGACCACGACGGCGAACTCCCCTGCGGCAGTAGTGCGTTGGCCTCCTGATGCCCGTTGGTGTCGCTGATGCCTGATGGGCAGTCAAATCAGGCTGTGAGCACCGGAGATGAAAAGTGAGTGGGCGATCCGCCGTGCATGGAATGCGCTCTCGATCAGAGAGTCCGAATGCCATCGGTCGTCCAGATAAACCCGGTGCGAAGCAAGATCACTGCATCGAGGTAACTCCAACGGCCTCATGGGCGAGCTAGGCGTACGGGCCGTTACTGTTTCCAGGGATCTGGACGGATTCTCAGATATTCGTTCTCGATTGCCAGGTATGCGAATCATTTTTCTCTTTCATCGTTTGGCGCCACG
Organism: Streptomyces sp. NPDC053427; assembly: GCF_044544985.1. Lineage (NCBI taxonomy): Bacteria > Bacillati > Actinomycetota > Actinomycetes > Kitasatosporales > Streptomycetaceae > Streptomyces > Streptomyces sp. NPDC053427. Next base: position 727,998 of record NZ_JBITYA010000003.1, read on the forward strand.
TACACCGATCACCGACCTCATGAAGGAGAGCTCGCCCGATGACCGTTGAGGCCGGCCCCGAAGCGCAGATGGAGTCGCCGCGGCGGTTCAGCCTGCGCACCGCGGCTGCTCGCAACCTTGCAGCCGCGGCCAAGACCGCTCCGCAGCTGCAGGAGATCACCTCTCGCCCGCTGCTGCGGGTGCTCACCTGGGTGGAGGTCAAGGATGGTGCCGACGTCCAGGTGATCCCTGGCGAGCTCGGTGAACTAAGCCTGCTGAGCGACTCTTACATCGGTGAGGTGTGTGTCGAGCGAGGCGCCCGCGCCGAGCGCCCTTCCGGGCGCGGACGCAGGATGGGACTGCGCCGCCACTGCCGAGACCGCTGGTGTGCTGCTCACCTTGTCCGGTCGCTGAGGCGCGGCCGACATCGTGAGGTTCGGCCGGCCACACCGGGGGAGTCGAGCTGCCGGGTGCCTTCGTCGACCACGAACGCAACACCCGCGAGTACGTACTCTCCGTCGCGCAGACCGTTCCATGGGTCCACACGAGGGTCGCCGACGTCTGAAACGAGCGATGAGGCGGACCGAGGAGCAGCTCAGGGACACCCTCGAGGCGCTGGGCGAGCGCCAGGTGCGCGCGCCGATCAACGACCGGGACCGCCCCAGGACGCTCGCTGCGATCGGGAGTGAGGCCGACGCCCGCGTGCTCTGTCCGGATCACGTCGACCTCGGCGGGCAAACAGGTCCTGTCCTGACGCGGGACTCCGCTCCTGACCTGCAGCACATTCCCCATCGGTAAGAACAGCACCAGCTCGGTCCTCGTCATGCCGACCGGCGAGGACAGCCCGGGCCTCATCGGCCTGCGCCGGACCGGCCTGGTGCCCGACACGCTCGGAGTGCTGGAGAACGTGCAGATCGCCCACAGACGCGACTGAGAGGCCCCGTCCGACGGCCACCCCGCGGCCCGGACCCTGCCGGCCGGGCAGCACGCCCGGGTTCCGGGACAGCACACCCACCTCACGAAGGAGCTACGGATGCCCGATCCTGGGAATTCTCTGCAGCCGAGACTGCTTGGCGCCGCGGCCGCCTTGGGGGCTCATGCCCCCACTCCTGCCGCCGACGTCGAAGCCGCCGGCGACGCGGCCACGGTGAGGGAAGCGAACCCTGCCCTGGACCGGATCCTGCGAGGCCCCAGTGGTCTGGGCACGGCGGGCCTGCACTTCTTCCGGTGCGAGGAGCCTCCGGCGCCCGAGACACCGGCGGAGGGCAAACCCATCCCAGGCCTCTACTACCGCCCGGTGCCGGAGCCTGACCCGGCACGGGTCGAGGAGGTCAGCCGAAGGATCAAGGCATGGGCGGTGGACGAGGCCCAGGTGTACCCCCCGGAGTGGGAGGACGAGTTCGACGGCTTCTCCGTCGGCCGCTACATGGTCGCCTGCCATCCGGACGCTCCCAGCATCGAGCACCTGATGATCGCCACGCGACTGATGGTCGCCGAGAACGCCGTCGACGACTGCTACTGCGAGGACCACGGCGGCTCGCCCATCGGACTCGGCAGCCGCCTCCTGCTGGCGCACACGGCCCTCGACCCCTTGCACACCACGCAGGAGTACCAACCGGGCTGGGCGGAGTCGCTCCAGTCGGACGCCCCTCGGCGTGCCTACCGGTCCGCCATGGAGTACTTCCTTCAGAACTCCACCCCTTCCCAAGCCGACCGGTTCCGGCACGACATGGCCCGTCTGCACCTTGGGTACCTTGCCGAGGCCGCGTGGGCCCAGACGGACCACATGCCCGAGGTGTGGGAGTACCTGGCGATGCGCCAGTTCAACAACTTCCGTCCCTGCCCGACCATCACCGACACCGTCGGCGGCTACGAACTTCCGGCCGACCTGCACTCCCAGCCCGCCATGCAGCGCGTCATCGCGCTCGCCAGCAACGCCACCACCATCGTCAACGACCTCTACTCGTACACCAAGGAACTCAACAGCCCGGGCCGGCACCTGAACCTGCCCGTGGTGATCGCCGAACGCGAGGGCGTCTCCGACCAGGAGGCCTACCTGAAGGCGGTCGAGGTCCACAACGACCTCATGCACGAGTTCGAAGCCGAAGCCGCCGCTTTGGCCGCCGCCTGCCCCGTCCCGAACGTCCTGCGCTTCTTGCGGGGAGTGGCCGTCTGGGTCGACGGCAACCACTACTGGCACCAGACCAACACGTATCGATACAGCCTGCCCGACTTCTGGTAAGGATGGACTTATCTGTGACCAGCACCAAGCTCACCACCGCCACCGCCACGTCCGCGTTCGTCCCCGCCCCGGCATCGCCCTACCAGGGTGACATCGCGCGTTACTGGGACCAGGAGGCCAGGCCCGTGAACCTGCGCCTCGGCGACGTCGACGGGCTCTACCACCACCACTACGGCATCGGCGACATCGACCACACCGCCCTCGGGGACGCCGACGACAGCGCGTACGAGAAGAGGCTGATCGCCGAGCTCCATCGCCTGGAGTCGGCGCAGACCGAAGTCCTCCTGGACCACCTCGGTTCCATCGGGCGTGACGACACGCTCGTGGACGCAGGCTGCGGCCGGGGCGGTTCGATGGTCATGGCTCACCAGCGCTTCGGGTGCAAGGTCGACGGCGTCACCCTGTCGGCCAAGCAGGCCGACTTCGCCAACCGGCGCGCACATGAACTCGCCATCGGGGACCACGTCCGGGCCCACGTGGGCAACATGCTCGACACTCCCTTCGAGACGGGCCATGCCGCGGCCTCGTGGAACAACGAGTCGAGTATGTACGTCGACCTGCACGACCTCTTCGCCGAGCACTCCCGCATCCTTGAGGTCGGCGGTCGCTACGTGACCATCACCGGCTGCTGGAACCCGCGTTACGGCCAGCCCTCGAAGTGGGTCTCCCAGATCAACGCGCACTTCGAGTGCAACATCCACTCCCGCCGGGAATACCTGCGCGCCATGGCCGATAACCGTCTCGTACCGCAGGCCGTCGTGGACCTGACTGCCGCGACCCTGCCCTACTGGGAGCTGCGGGCCACGTCGTCCCTGGTCACCGGCATCGAGGAGGCGTTCATCAACTCCTACAAGGACGGCTCCTTCCAGTACCTCCTGATTGCAGCCGACCGCGTCTGACCGCTCGCCGACCGAAGGGGCCGGGCCCGTCATCTGACGGGCCCGGCCCCTTCGCGGCAGCGCCAGGACGGCTTCCCCGGTTCGGTCAGTGAAGGCCGCACACATGATTACGAAGGGTCCGCCGTGATCCGCAATCCGTTACGCCGGAGGCTGTGGTGGTGTCCTCCCCGCTTCCTTCTGTCGTCTCCGCATGCCGTCGCGTGATCCGCGCGGACACACAGGGAGAGCCGGCACGGTGCATCGAGGAAAGGCGTCTTCACGCTCGGGACGCGGGGTGTGCGGGTAGCTCCGTACGCTCGTAGGGACAGGTTCCCTTGGGTCGTGCAGAGACGGCCTCGGAGGTGACAGCCATGCGCACCGCGTTGATACAGCTGTCCGTGCACGCATCGGACTTCGCCGACGACCGCCGTCGCCGGGCAGCTTCGCTGGTCCGCGGCCGGACGGGCGACGATCTGGTGGTACTGCCGGAGCTGTGGACGGCCGGCGCCTGGGCCTACGACCGCTGGCAGCACGATGCCGAGGAGGTCGACGGGCCCACTGCCGAGATCATGTCCGCCGCCGCTCGTGAGGCCGGGGTGTGGCTGCATGCCGGATCGATCGTCGAGCGGGACGGGGACGGGACGCTGTACAACTCCGCCCTCCTCTTCGATCGGGCCGGTATTCTGCGCGGTCACTATCGCAAGATCCACCGGTACGGCTTCGACACCGGCGAGGCGACCAGGATGGGCGCGGGCCGCGACATCGTCACCGTGCCCACCGACTTCGGTGTGATCGGTCTTGCCATCTGCTACGACCTCCGCTTCCCCGAACTCTTCCGGGGCCTGCTCGACGCGGGAGCGGAGCTGATCGTGGTGCCCGCCGCGTGGCCCGCGGCCCGCCTGTGCCACTGGCGGCTACTCACTCGCACGAGGGCCCTGGAGGAGCAGGTATACCTCCTGGCCTGTGACGCGGTAGGTACCCACGGCGGTATGCAGCAGGCCGGCCACAGCATGATCATCGATCCCTGGGGAACCGTCCTGGGCGAGGCCGACACCGCGGAGGAAGTGGTGACGGCGGACCTCGACATGGCACACGTCGCCCGAATCCGCTCCGAACTTCCGGTTCTGCGTGACCGTGTCCTCGCCATCGAGGCTCCCGGGGGACGCTGACGCCGGTGGAAAGCCGCCGGCGGGGGCGCGGTCGGTGCACGCGGAACCGGTGCGGGCGGTGGCCGGGGTGGTCGTGGGTCCGGCGCCCCGCTTGTGGTGCGTAGCACCGGGGCATCGGTCGCCCGCCGAGCCCGCCCATGGCCTCCCGTCGAGTTCGGCTTCATCCTTATCGAGAACCACGAAGCCGACGTCGCCCGGCGCTGCCCGGCGTGCGGGCGACGGTTCGTCCCCGGCCACGGCCACCGCCGTGACCAGGTCTTTTGTCGGCCTCGGTGCAGGCAGGCCGCGTATCGCGCCCGCCGTCGGGAGGCCCAGCGGGTACGCGAAGGCGTCACGTCTACTCACGGCGAGGCGGCTGTGACGGGCCACTTCTCCAGCACCTTCGTGCTCAACAACGCTTCTCAGTTCGCGGTGAGGCCGGGGAGCAACACGCTCACCGACCTCCCAAGATCACGTGGGCCACGGCCGGGCTGGACCATGATCAACGATCGGCCCGGCGTGGGTCCGTCCCCGCTCTGGAATGAACCATCAGGATCATCAGTTACACGAGGAACAACCGACAGCATGTCGTTCCTCTCGGCTTGGAGGAGCTTTCCATGACTGCAGAACTGGACGGATCCACCGCTCTTGTCACCGGCGCCACCGCTGGCATCGGCCGGGCCATTGCCCTTCGCCTGGCAGCGTTGGGGGCCTCGGTTATCGTCCACGGGCGGGACGAGCAGCGAGGCGCTGAGACCGTCAAAGAGATCGCTGCCGCAGGCGGGAAGGCCCGGTTCGTTGCTGCGGATCTGAGTAGCTCTCAAGATGTCCTGCGTCTTGCCGCTGAAGCAGGCGAGGTGGACATTCTGATCAACAACGCCGGTATCTACCGGTTCGCCAGTACGCCGGATACCACCGCCGAGATGTTCGACGCTCACATGGCCGTCAACTCACGCGCGCCGATGCTCCTGGTCGGTGCCCTCGCCCCGGGAATGGCTGCGCGGGGGCGTGGCGCCATCGTGAGTGTGAGCACAGCGGCGGCTACCACCCCGGTGCGGGGAACGGGCGCTTACGGGGCCTCCAAAGCTGCACTCGAACTTCTCACACGAGTATGGGCTGACGAGTTCGGCGCCCGGGGCGTGCGCGTGAACGCCGTGGCCCCGGGCCCTGTCCATACCCCCGGGACGGAGGAGATGGGAGATGAAACCCTCCAGGTGATCGGGCGAACCACCGTACTGGGGCGGGTCGCAGACCCTGAAGAAATCGCGGAAGCGGTGGTGTTCCTTGCCTCCTCCCGCGCCAGCTACATCACCGGCGCGGTTCTCGAGGCACGCGGCGGACAGCTCGCGATCGGCTGACTCCGGGCTGGGCCGCGATGGGCATGCCAAATCTGATGCCCATGCCCATGATGTCCGTGGACTGGTCGGCGTACGCGACGGGAGAGGCCCACACCACGAGCAGCGGCTCGAGGCCCGGGAGCGGCCCGTTCGGGCACGAGGCGAAGGTCCCCGGGTGCTCGGTTCGGCCACGGCTGCCTCGACCCGTAAGGAAGCTGATTCTGATCCTGGCATGAGCAGTTGACGCGGTGTAGCTACCGCAGCAGCAGGCGAGACGACGACCACGACCGTCGCCGAAGCTTCTGGTGGCCATGCCGGTCACAGTCGGTCTGCATTCTTCGGCATGCGGTCAGGGTCGGTCTGGGGGAGGCTGACGTGTTGGTGGAGTTCTGTGTGACCGTGTACCCGCTGTCGGGCTGGAGCCGATGATCCCCACACTGACCTCCTTCAGGGCGCCTCCGTTCCTGGTGCCCGATCGCAGCTTCGTTCCGGCCCACTTGCGCGTTCTCAACGCCCTTGCCGAAGCGTCGCGACCCGGACGCCGACTGGCGGCTCGGAGTGCGCGCCACGGGGCTCGACCCGGTCGGCCGTCAGGTCCTGTTGGCTGACGGCGAGTCGCTGCCCTACGACAGGCTGCTGATCCACCGGAACCCGGGCGCGCACCTGGCCCCAACCGGAGCAGGCCGCCCAGGACGGAGTCTTCACTCTGCGCACCCGCTCTTCGACTACTAGATGCTCTCACTGGAGCACTGGAGCACTGGAGCAACGCGGTCGCGCAGGCCGAGGTGGCGGCCCACAACACGGTCAGCCCCGGGCCGCCGCGGCGCCCGCACCATGCGGTTCCGGTTTTCCGGTCGAGCCAGTTCGGCGTCAACATCAAGTCCGTGGGCGTCCATACCGACTTCGACCAGGTGGTCGTCGCCCAGGGCTCACTCGCGGGACGCAGTCTGGTGGCGGTCTACGGCTACCGGGGCCGCATCACTGCCGCGGTCGCCGTCAACATAGCTAAGTGGCTGGAGTACTTCCAGGGCCTGATCGAGACCCCGCCCCGTTCCCGCCCGCGCCCGGCGCAGCCGACGGTCACCCGCTGGTGACCGAATTTGCGCTCCCCTCCGACGTACCGGATTCGAAGGGACTGTCCCACGGCCCCACCGTCGCGCTGACCGGTCACCTGCCGGTCCGCCGGCTGACCGTGGTGGGGCCCGCCGGTTGACCTTTTCGTCTTTCCCTGTCACGAGGAGCCCGCCGATGGCTGTCGACACCCTGGTGGAGCGGATCACCGACTACGCCAACCGCCCCGACCCCTACGCGCGAGCCGCAGGGCAGGGCGCGGCGGAGCGAACTCGCCGAGTGAGGTGCCGCTATAACGAACGGCAGGCCAATCGGCATGTGGCTGACCGTGTTTCTCAGACCGTGTCCTCCATGGCTTTGGGCCGTTTTGAGACGAGAGAGCAGGTGACCGCGAACGCTGGGGTGCACATGACGTCCACTTCCCCTCATCGGGAGCCGATCCGCGTCGGTGTCGTAGGTCTGAGCGCGAGCGGCGGGTGGGCGGCCACCGCCCATGTGCCGGCGCTGACCGGACTCGACGGATACGAGTTGCGGGCCCTGAGCGCCAGCAGCGCCGAATCCGCGCGTGCGGCCGGCGAGAAGTATGCGGTGCCGCTGGCCTACGGCAGCGCGGAGGAGCTGGCCCGCAGTGAGGAAGTCGATCTCGTGGTGGTGACGGTGAAGGTCCCTCATCACCTGGAACTCATCCGACCCGCGCTGGAAGCGGGAAAGATGGTGTTCAGCGAATGGCCGCTCGGTGCCGACCTCGCGCAGGCCGAGGAACTGTCCGACCTCGCGCACCGCAGGGGCGTGCTCACGGCCGTCGGCCTGCAGGCCCGGTCGGCTCCGCCGCTCCGCTACCTGCGGGACCTGGTCGCCGACGGCTACGTGGGGCGGGTGCTGTCGACCAGCATGCTCGGGTCGGGCTGGATCGGCGGCGCCACCTACGACGACAACTATGCATACGTGCTGGACGGCACGAGCGGCGCCACGCTGCTGTCGATCCCCTTCGGGCACTCGGCCGACGCGCTGACCATGGTGCTCGGGGAGTTCCGCGAGGTGTCGGCTCTCATCGAAAACCTGCGCCCGGAGGTCACCCACGTCACGAGCGGGGCGGTCGTGGCCAAGACTGCAGAGGACCAGATCGCCGTCACCGGGGTGCTGGAGTCGGGGGCCGTAGCCGCGATGCACATCCGCGGTGGGACGTCACGTGCCACCGCGTTTCACTGGGAGATCAACGGCACGGAGGGCGATCTCGTCGTCAAGGCCGATCAGGCTCAGTGGTGGTTCGGGGGGCTGCGGCTCCACGGCGCCCGGGGAGAGGACGGCACGTTGGCCGAGCTACCGGTTCCCACCCGCTATCAGCGCTCGCTGACGCAATGGACCGAGCGATCCACCGAGCCCGCCTGCAACGTCGCCCACGAGTACGCGCTTCTGCGCGACCAGATCACCGGGAACCTTGCGCCGGATGAGGACGGCGTTCCCGACTTCCGGCACGCCGTCCGGCGACACCGCATGCTGGAGCGGATCCGAGAGGCGGCGCGCGCGGGCCGGAAGGTCACACTTGCAGGGCAAGGCTCGTAGGCCCTCCCTCGGGAGCTTGTCCCTGTGGGCGCCGGTGAGCGCCTGGAGGGCCACGTGGTCCCCGCCTGCCTGGTGGAAGGTGTCGATGCGATCGCGGATGCGGTCCTCGTCGCTCCAGGCGAAGACCATGTCGATCAGGCGGTCGCTGCCGCCCTCGGCCGGGTCGGCCTCGGTGAAGCCGTGCCGCAGGAAGTTGTTGGTGTAGTTCGGCAGGGTGAGGTACATGGCGAGGGCGTCGTGGGCCAGAGCGCGGGCCCGGGCCGGGTCGGTCTCCAGGACCACCTTCAGTTCGCTTGCCCTTGCCCTTGCCCTTGCCCTTGCGGGCCGCGGTGTCGATCCCTTCCAGCGTCGACTCGCGGCTGTTCTCCCGCTCGGTCTCCCATCGCGGCGAAGAACGCGAACAGCGGCTTGCCCGGCCCGGTCGGGTCGTAGATGCCCGGCAGCGGGCCGGCGAGCATCTCCGGCACCAGGCCGTGGGCGGTGAGGTGGTCGGCGAGGGCGGTCAGCTCGGTGGCGTCGCAGCCGAGCCACTTCAGAGGGCGAAACGGGCAGCGACCGACCGTCACATTGACTATCTGGCGGCGGGTCAGCTGATGCTGCGCTGGTTCTCGCAGTCGCCCAGTCCGCGACGGCTGGTCCTGCTGGACCGGGACCGTATCTGTCTCGCGGCCTCGCCGCGTCGCCGTCTCGCGGCGACCAAGGCCGACGACTTCGAGATCGTGGCGGAATTCAGGCCGACGAGGCGCGCGTCGAGGCGGAGGCGGGGCAGCCGCGAGGCTTCGCCACGTTCCGTATCCGCTTCGCGGACGGATCCTGGCTGGAACTCGGCGGTCTGGCCGAGCCCGAGGACGCCGACCACTTCCTGCGGACGGCGGCGGCTGAAGCCGGAGCCTGAACCCGGCTGTTTCTCGGTCACGCCCCATTAGGCCCGTATCTGCGAACCGTTCGGCCCAGCGTCGGTGCCCTCAGGACATGTTCGGGCCGCCCCGGTGACGGTGTTGGGCGCGATGCGGGTGGTCGGAGGGTCCGGCGGCCCGGCCGCGCGGTTCCGGTCGGGTGCTGCCCGCCAGGGGAAGACGAAGCGGAAGAAATCCAGCGTCCACGCGCGCTGTTCCTCGGTGTCCGGCACCCTCGCCCCCCGAGCCCGTTCCATGGCCGTCCAGGCGGTCTCCGGGGTGATGCCCTCCAGGATCATCAGGGAGACCGCGATCAGGGAGGATCGTCCGATGGCGCAGCGGCAGTGCGCCACGACATGCGCACCGGCCCGTAGCTCCTCGGCGAGATCCCGCAGCACCGGCAGCACGGCGGGGATCGAGGGCACCGTGAAGTCGGGGATGGGCAGGGCGACGAACCGCAGCCCGGCGGTCTCTGCGAGTTGGGGCTCGTCGGCGAGCCCGAGTTGGGCACGCTCGGCGGCGGGGAGGGCGCTGACGACGACGTCGGCGCCGGCGCCGCGCAGGGCCGCCATGTCGCCGGCCAGGTGCCCGTGGCCGCGGGGCCGGGCCATGGTGCTCAGGCGTCCCGGTCCCCGCGGACCGGCGACGGTGTAGAGGACGGGGCTGGACGGCTCGGTCATCAGGCGGACGCTCCCGGCGCGAGTCGGCGGTAGCGGCCGTCGCATTCGGCGGCGAGCCAGCCGTTGAGGCTGCCCAGGCCCCGCTCGTTGAGCTGCCCGTCGTGGATGCCGTAGGCCCGTTCCGGCTCGATGGCGCGGACGAAGTCGATGGCCTCGTCCGTCTTCATCCATGAGCCTTGCAGGGGGACCAGCAGGGTCTCCACCGGCCGGTCGGGACGGTGCAGGGAGTCGCCGGGGTGGTAGAGGCGGTCCTCTACGAGGTAGCCCAGATTGGCGCAGTCCGGGAGGTCACCATAGATGCGCGCGTGCCGCCCGCCCTGTGCGGTCACCCGGAAGCCGGCCGCGGTGAACTCCTCGCCGGCGACGACGCCGGTGAAGTCCAGGCCCGGGATCCGTGCCGACTTGGGGGCGTAGACGGGCACGCCCAGCCCCTTCAGCCGCAACGCATCGACGTGATCGGCGTGTTCGTGGGTCACCAGGACCGCGTCCGCGCCGACGAGAGCCTCGGGCTCGCTCCAGATGCCGGGATCGATGACCAGCGTGCCGCCGCCGTCGTGCAGTAACCGGACACAGGAGTGGGTGTACTTGGTAATCCGCACCCGCGTGAGCATAGCCCGCAGGCTTGCGATTTCTTCGGGAATGGCGAGAATTCCGCGAACCCCGCAACCGGCTGTCCCGGCAACCAGCGGTTCCACCGCAAACGCAGTGGCAGTCACCGCGGATGACCCACCGGCTTCGACCAGAGGGTCTGCAAACGCCGCAACGAAGGCAAGTCAAGCGGACCATCAACGCCCGCAAGGCGTTCCGGGATGCGGCGACCTGATAGGGCAAGCGTGCCAACCTCTTCCACGGCACCGGTACCGGCCTTTTCACGGCCATACGGCTAGGGCTCCGAACCTGAGCCTTGCCCATGCCGTGAACTCTTGTTGGAGCGGTTTGATGGTCGACGACGGTGACGGAAAGTCATTTGACCGGCCCGTTTATGGTCTTGGCATGACGAACGCAGTTCATCTGGAGAAAATCACCTCGGACAACTTCGACATCGCAATCGGCCTGAAGGTGCGCTCCGATCAGGAGCATCTGGTTGCGCCGGTCGTGAAGTCCCTGGCCGAGGCGTATGTCCACCCCGGCGTGGCCTGGCCTCGTCTCATCGTTGACGACGACCGGCCCGTCGGTTTCCTCATGGCCTTCTTCGATATCGACTACGCCGGCGACGGCACAGGCACCGACATACGCTCTGGCCTCTGGCGCCTGAACATCGCGGCCGACGAGCAGGGCCGCGGCTATGGACGCTTCGCGGTCGAGTCCGTGGCTGCTGAAATTCGCCGTCGGGGTGGCACCCGCCTCACCACCAGCTGGCACCCGGGCGGGGACGGTCCCGAGTCCTTTTACCTGGGGCTCGGGTTCCGACTGACGGGAGAGATGAGTGGGGACCAGACGGTCGGCGAGTTGGACCTGCGCTAGGTCTTGATCCGCTCGACAGGCCGCTAGGAGCGGGGCGGGGATGTGGCGTGGGGCCTCGAAGCGCGGGCCGGGTGACGGGAAGCCGGGGTGCTGCCGGTCAGCGGAGACCCGCAGGGCGCTCAGCGACGCGCTACGTCGTAGCCGGTCACGAGCCAGACTTCGCGCCCGTCGTAGAGCCGCCGCGGCACATGAATTCGGTTGCGGCGAGACCGGTGAGCCCGGTGAGGTAGCACGATGGACGGTGCCATGGAACGGGCGCAACGGGCGAGGTCAGGTCGAGTCCGTACGGTCACGACGCGGCCGACTCCATGGCGCAGGTCGGCGGTGCTCGTAGCCCTGATGCTGGCCGCCTTCACCTTCAACACCGCGGAGAACCTGCCGGTCGGCCTCCTGGAGCTGGTCTCCGAAAGCCTCCGGGTGTCCGTGTCAGCGGTCGGCCTCCTCGTCACCGGCTACGGCGTGACGGTCGCCGTGGCGTCTCTGCCGCTCGCCCATGCCACTCGGGCCGTGCCCCGACGCCATGTGCTCACGGGAGTACTGGCCACGCTCGTCGTATCCAGTCTGCTCGGCGCACTGGCCACCTCCTACTGGCCGCTCCTCCTGGCGCGGCTGTCGACCGCGCTCGCCCAGGCGCTGTTCTGGGCCGTCATGGGGCCGGTCGCGGTGGGCCTGTTCGCACCCGAGGTCCGCGGGCGCGTGGTCGGGGCGCTGTCCGTCGCCGGTTCACTCGCCCTCGTGCTCGGCGTTCCCGCCGGGACCTGGCTGGGCCACCAGAGCGACTGGCACCTGCCCGTCGCGCTGCTGGCGGCTCTGGGGCTCATCTCTCTCGTGACGATCGCCGTTCTGCTGCCGCCCGCACGTCCGGAAGAAGAGCACGCCGCCTACGGAACCACTCCGGACGCCCGCCGGTTCGGGACCGTAGTGGCGGCCGGAGCCCTGTCCGCCACGGGGGCGTTCGCGGGATACACCTACCTCGTGAAGTTCCTGGGCGACGTGAGCGGGTTCTCACCGAGCACGGTCAGCACCCTGCTCGTGGCTTTCGGTGGTGCGTGTCTGGCCGGGGTGAGCATCACCGGGGCACTGCTGGACCGCTCTCCGCAGTCCGCACTGACCACTGCCGTGGCCACACAGGCGGTGGGCATGCTCGGCCTGTACGCGGCCGGCAGCGATCCGGTGGCGGCGGTGGTGTTCCTGGTGCTGATGGGCGGTGCGCTCGGACCGGTGTTCATGACCACCCAGAACGAGATGCTGCGGTGCGCACCGGGTCGCACGGATCTGGCACTCGCGGCGAACTCCGGTGCCTACAACGCCGGTATCGCGGCGGGCGCCGCGCTCGGCGGACTGATCCTGCCGCTCACCGACGTACGGGGCACCTTCCTCGCCGGCGGGCTGCTGACCGCAGCGGCCTGCGCGGTACTACTCGGCGGACGGCTGCTATCTGGAGGGCCGCTTCACGCCCCTGCGGCCCGCTCCCGGTCGACTGCCCGCATCGACGAGACCGGCCTCACGTCCCTTGACCAGTCACACCCATCCGACCTGAGCAGATAGGGCGGTCCGGTTCTGCCGCCGTGCAGGCCCCGTCGGGCACATCGTGCGACGGCCGGCCCAATGACGTGGACCGATCACCACGAGGTGGATCGATGCTGCGGACCGTGTTCGCGTGGTTGTTGCATGACTGAGCAGGCGGGAGCCGTAGTTCGGGGGCGGGGGAGGGCCGGGTTCGCTGCGTGGCTAACGTGGCCTCAGGACCCCACCGAACCGTCCCCTGGAGAATCCCCGTGCCCGTGCCCGTGCCCCTCGGCGAGGACGTGGTGGCGCTGCTGCGCCGCCCCAGCACCTGCTACATCGCTACGACGATGCCCGACGGATCGCCCCAGCTCACCCAGACATGGGTCGACACCGATGGCGAGCACGTCCTGATCAACAGCGTTGAGTCGCATCAAAAGACCCGCAACATCGCGCGTGACCCGCGGGTAGCCGTCGCAGTCGCCGACCCCTCGGAACCTGCCTCCTACGTCCAGATCCGTGGCCGCGTGGTGCGTGTGACCACCGAGGGGGCGGTCGACCACATCGAGGCGCTCGCGCAGAAGTACCTCGGCGGGCCCTACCCATGGTTCGGCGGCCGCGACCAGGTCCGGGTGATCTATGTGATCCAACCCGAACGGATCAGCAGCCCCCGCGGTTAGCGACGGCCGCCTCCGCCGTCCGAAGCGCCTGGAGGGCGGCCTCCTTCACGCTGTCGCCCGGCAGCCAGTTGAGATATCGCGCGGCGACCACCATGCCGAAAACCCCTACCTAGGCCAGCGAGCCACCGGGGGTCGGCGCCGAGCCGTGCGGCGCAGTTGAGGACGCGCTGGTCGTAGGCGTCTCGTTCTGGCCGTAGTCGTACTTGAAGGAGAGTTCCTCCCAGGATGCGACGAGTTCCTAGATGTCCTGGACGTCCTTGATGCCGCCGTCGGAGAGGCGGGGGGCCTGGCTCGGCTCATTCTTGCGGCCCCACGCACGACACGTCGAGCTGTCGTGCGTGGGAGCCGCATGTGACGGGTGGCGGAGTCCGCTTCCGGAGCGTGTGACGGCCCGATCTGTCCGGAGGCGGTTCCTTGGTGATCAGTGCCCGGACGGCGGTTCCGGGCGTGCTGACTCCGGTTTACGAGCCGCCGGACGGTCGGACGAAGTCGATGCGCTCCTCGCTGACCGGGTATCCCGCCGTCGCGAAATGTGTTGCCATCGGGAAGTTCCCCTGGTCGGTGGCGGCCACGATACGGGTCGCGCCCCGCGCCACCAGGTCTTGGGTGCACTCGACCAGCAGGTCGTAGGCATAGCCGTGGCCGCGCTGGTCGGGGAGGACGCCGATGAAGCCGATGCAGGAGGCCGACGGGAGGCGGGCGGGGACGTGGAAGCCCGCCAATTGGCCGGCCGGGGTATAGGCCAGGCGCCACCAGCTCCGTGGGGAAGCCATGCCGCTGAGGAGGCTCAGCAGCTCCTCGACGGCCCCATCTCTGCCGTACTCGGCGATGTCGTGCAGGTCGTGGGCGTCCAAGGAGCCTTCCTGGACCCGGCGCACCACGCTTCGGATGACGTTGTCGTCCGGTTCCGGCCGGTACTCCAGGCGCCCGGTGCGTTCGGGGAGTGGGCAGTCGGGGGTCCAGCGGTATCGGTAACGCTCGACCAGCTTCCGGAGTCCGGCCGCCTCGGCTGCGGCCATCCGGGCTTCGGCTGCGGCTCGAACGTCCGGCTTCTGGCGCCAGCCAGGCGGCAGCAGCAGGTTGTACTCGGCGTACAGAGGCGCGGTGCGCAGCAGTTGGACCGCGGCGTCGGCGTCGGTGAAGTCGAACCAATCGAGGGCGATGGGCTTTTCGTCCCCGGGCTTGGCCCACCAGGCCGCGCGGGCGACGACGACGCCGTCGCGGAGGGCGACCCAGGTCCATTCGGGCCGGTACTGGCCGCCGTCGGCAACCATGCCGTAGGTGTCGCCGAGGACGGCGCGGCCGACGATGCCCGGGTCGGGCAGGGAGGTGAAGAGGAGAGTCTCGCCCGCGGTGAGCGGACGGATGACCAGTTCAGTCATGGGTGAAGCGATCCTTCGGGAGAGGGACGCGCTCCCGGATCAGACCTGGGACGCCCGGTGGAGGGGGCGGGAGCGCACGGCGGTTGTGGTGGGCATCGCTCTCGCCTCCTTCTCTGTGATCATGGGCGTGGGCTCACCTTAGGCGCGGTCGTTCGCAGGCGTCCAGGCCTTTTTCGCGTACGGCTCGCGGCGTCGGGTGCGCAGGGCTGTGATCTGGTCGGGGGGGGGGAGACAGTAGCTGAATTCGGTGCGGACATGGCGGTGGCGGAGGGCTTCGAGTCCGTTGGTGGTGTGGTGGCGTGCGGCGGCGTGTACGTCGATGAGGTCACGGACCGCGCCCTGGTCGTCTTTGCTCACGCATACCGCGCGCAGTATGTGATGGGCGTCGGGTGCCGGGGGAAGGGGGATCTCCTGGGCCGTGCTGCCATCGTCGCGTTCCGGCGGCTGAGGTGTACGCCCGTGATGCAGCTTTCCGGCCGCGGCCGTCGTTGTCCGCCGACACTGTCTACGCTTCCTCTGTGAACGACACCACTTATGGCATACGGATCAGGCCGGGCAACCTGGCCGACGCACCGGCCGTGCTGGACATGCTCGACTCCGCGGTGGTCTGGATGAACGATCGCGGCAACACCGAGCAGTGGGGCACGACACCGTATTCGCAGAAGCCCGGCGGGGTGGCGCGGGTCGAGCGGTACCTGACCGAGAACGCCCCGTACGTCGCGGAGTTGGACGGAGCACCGGTCGGAGTCCTGGTGCTGGACTCCGGGCCCAGTCCTCAGATGCCGATCCCGCCGGCCGAGGAACCCGAGCGGTACGTACGATTGCTGGTCTCCGACCGACGGCACGCCGGTCAGGGCATCGGGGCGGCGCTGCTGGCGCATGCCGCAGAGGAGACGCGGCGGGTCGGCGTGGAACTGCTGCGGGTCGATTGCTGGGCGGGCGGCGGGGGCGAACTGGTCGCGTTCTATGAGCGCAACGGTTTCACTCCTACCGATCGTTTCCTGTCCGGGGCATGGCCGGGGCAGGTGTTGGCCCGGCGCGTCAGCTGACGGCGAGGGCGGGGGCGGGGGAGGGGCGCCCGGCGACAGGGTTGTCCGGCCATCACCCACCGCATCGCCCGCAAAGGTGTCGAGCCCTCACAACGGCTCGGCCGCCACCGCTGGGTGGTCGAGAGAACAGGCAGTCAAGCACCAAGTACCTCGTCGGCGCTGTGCGGCTCCGTGCGCGGCTGTTGGTTGAGCTTGTGGCGCTCGATGGAGGAGTGCCGGTAGACCTCTTTGCGGGCTCGCATGATGTTGCCCAGGGGTGCGTGCTCGGCGGTGACCCGCCAGGGCGTGAAGGACAGCGCGTCCATCTTCTCCAGATTCTCCGGTCCGGAGATGTCCTGTTGGGGCAGCCGCAGCTTGGCCACGGTGACGGAAGGCGAGAGCTGCTCGGACCACTCCACTGTGGTGTCCTCCACCGGCATGCGCTCCAGGTCGGTGCAGAGCTGGACCTGGATGTCGAAGGCGTAGGGCCGCTCCTGCAGCTCGGCTTGCAGCGCCGGCCGGAACACCTCCGCCGCCGAGGCCGGGTCGATGGTGCGCCGGACCACCGCGGCGGCGGAGGACGGGTCGGGGGTGATGCGCACCTTGGCGATGTAGTCCCCGTGCCGGACCGCGCCCATCGTCCAGTAGCTCGACAGCAGCACGTTTGCCGGAGGGGTCTTCGACACGCGAAGGAAGGCCAGGAACTCGTCCCACGCCCAGTCGTCCTGGTCCAGCGTTCCCTTTCCGGTCACGAACTCGGTGAAGAAACGATGCACGCCGGGTCGGCCCTGCGAGAAGTAGGACGGCGCGTCCAGGAACAATTCCTGGATGAACAGGTAATGCTCGACCGTATTGCAGAAGAAGATCGGGCCATTGATGTTGGCGTAGTCGAACGTGCCCGTGTCCGGTTCGTCTTCCAGCAGGGTCGGGCCGGGGATGTCGAACATCTTCAGCGCCAGTCCGGTGGCGGCACCCAGCCGCGCGTCGGCTCCGGTGTGCGGCGAGCCGTTGGAGAAGCGGATGAGCGCCTCGTGGGTTCCCGGTGTCGCGTAGATGCCCTGGGCGTACTCCGGCGGGAGCCCATCGAGGATCTCCACCTCCCCTCGGACCAGCCCGTAGCCCTTGGCATGGGCATCGCGTAGAGCCCGTCCGGTGCCACCGGCCTTGACCGACTCGGTGATGTACTGTTCGGTCTTCTCGATCACCGTCTGCACGTTCTGGTCGAAGTGCGGATCGTCGTCTTCGACGTCCGGCGTGTAGCGGACGAACTGTGCTGCCATGACTTCGACCTCTCCTCGAACACCGTGATGGGGCCTCAGCGGGTAGGAATTGCCGTCAGCTCTCCAGTTCGGCGAGCCAGCGAAGGGCGCGCAGACCCGGCAGGAAGCAGTACTCGCCGCCGCGGGTGGCCACGAAGCTGGGAAGGTTCTGGAGGCGGCGCCGGACCGGCTTTTCCGGGATGGTGGCGCTGCCGGTTCCGTCGTGATGTCCGGCTACCGGGTCCTTTTCGCCGGGGTAACCGATGAAGTTGCCGTCGTTGACCCACTCGGCCTTGATGAATTCGAATTGCCGCTCAAGGTGGGCTCCGATGAAGACGCCGACGAGGCCCCGGTCGGCGCCGTCGTCCTCCAGCACGCCCTCCGGCAGCGGCGGGCCGTAGGTGGTGCCGCGGCGGATGAGGCGGTGCATCCGTGCGTCGCCGATGATGGTGGCGTCGCGGGGGTTGGTGCGCCGGATGTGCGCACCGGCGGGGCACCGGAAGCCACGATCGTCGTCCTCGCGGTACAGAAAGTTGTTGACGCGGTGCGGATCGGCCGCCAGCTCCGGGTCGTCGTGTTCCGGGGCCAGGGCCAGTGGCGCTCCGCTGGGCCAGCGCCCGACCATCTTCGCCGCCAGGAGCGCCTCCTCCTGGGCGCTGGAGGTGTTCGCGCGCAGGTACCGGCGCCAGGCCGCCACATTGGTGTGGACCTTGCGCACGGCCACGTAGGTCCCGTTGCGTCCCAGCACATCGGGGCTGGGCATGGGCGGCAGGCTGCCGGTCTCGTCGGGGTAGCCGAGGAGGAACTCACCGGCCTTGATGGGGGCTTCCTGCGGGTTGGAGCCGGGCAGCCCCACGCCCTCGATGTTCGGATGGCTGATGCCGTCACGGAATCCGAAGGTGGTGCGTCCGGTGGGGAGCTGGTGGACCTCCTGCTGCCAGATCACCTCGACACCGGGGGTGTCCTGGTAAGCGACGCGGGCCCGCTCCAGCTCCTGGTCCAGCTGCGCAGCATCGGAGGAGAGGGCGCTCAGCGCGATATGGACCTCGCCCGTCCCGAACGGTGTCTCCCAGTGCGCCGGGGCGCTTTCGCCCACGTCGCCGATCAGTTCCGCGCGAGCGGCCATGCCCTCACGGAACGCCCGCGGAAAGCTGTCCAGTGACTCCTGGGGCACCCCCAGGGCTTCCAGTCCCTGGTAGGTGAACGCCACCGCCACCCAGGCGTCCCGGCTCCGGTCCGCGCTGGGCAGACCACCGGAGGTCACCGGGAGCAGCCGCCGCAGCAGGGCGCGGCCGGCGTTGCGGTCATCGATGCGCAGGAAGATGAACCGTCCCTCGTAGGGCACGGGCCGTGGACGCAACGCCCCGCTTTGGACGTCGTCGATCTCGACGCGTACGCCGGATGCGCTGCTGCTGTCCGCTGTGTTCATGTCCGCTTTTGCCTTTGCATGGGTCTCTGACTGGGCAGCCCCGCAGCGACTGGTGCGCGCCCGCCGGCGTGGTCCACCGATGGCCACCGATACTGGTCGGGCTTTGGTAGCGGTGCCCGGCTTCTAGGCCGAGGCTTCCTCCAGCAGCTTCTGGAAGGCCGGCGTAGCCACCAGCTCCGCGTTGGCCGGGTTGTCCAGTGCCGCCCGGAACTCGGGCGTGTCCAGCACCTCCTGGAACGCGTCGTCCACACGCTGGTCCTTGTAGATCTGCTGAACGGTCAGATCGGGATAGGCGCTGACGAAGACACCCGCCGGCGCCTGGTGGGCGACGAACCAGTCCTTCGCCCCGGGATCGGTGACGCCGGGGAACCCCTCGCTGTGCGAGAAGACCTTGGAGAAGCGGTCCCCCACCACCGTCTGGGCGAAGTCGTCGATATAGGTGTCCCAGGACCCGTCGAAGACGCTGGCGAACATGAACCGGGTGTCATTGTCGAAGATCACATGCCGTGCATCGTGCAGGGTGCCGATCTGGCGCACCGCCGCATGGACCCTCTCGTCATCCGCCGCGTCGGCGAGCATGGCGAGATCCTCGCGCAGCGCATCGGCCTCGCCCGGCTTGATCTTGGTAAAGACGGTGAACTCGCTGCAGACCCCATCCGACCTGCCCGGGCGCTCGGGGTGAGCTGGCGCGGCTGCACCTGACGTCGCAGTCATCGTGAGACTCTCCTGCCACGGGTCGGTGCGAGGGTCGCCAAGCGTCCGAACACGAGGCGCCATCGCCCTCACAAACCAATCCTCATCGCGGAGGTGCCGCCTCGCATCTTTGCTCCTGGGCGATGCGCTCGCCTGGGGGTCCCCGGGAAGTTCCAGCACTGCGGGGCCCATCCCGATCACTTCACGATGCCGCCCTCAGAGCGATTACGTTCCGTACCGAATTCATCACGGCGTGAGAAGGAGATCGGACTCGGGTACCGGCATGCCGTCCAGCTCCGAGACAGCAGCAACGCGGGCGCTGCAGAGCAAGGCCGGGTCTTCGCGTCCTGAGCGGCTCCCAGGGACAGATCAGGCCAGGCGCAGGAAGATGGAACTGGGACGTGCCGAGTACGTCGCCGTCCCCTTCTCGGGCAGCCACTTCCACACAGCCGAGAAGTCGAGAGACAGCGGCACAGCCGACCGCACAACAGCCCTTTGCGCTGCCCAGGCGGTCGTGGCACTGCTTCCGCCACGCCCTGCTCGACTGGATCGCCACCCTGACCCCACACGGAGGCAATCATGGGCAAAGTTCTCGGTGACGTGCTGGGTCTTGCGGCCGGCGTCGCGATCAGCCCGCTCCCGATCATCGCCGTCATCCTCATTCTCGCCACGCCTCGGGGACGTCTGAACGGGCTGCTGTTCACCGTCGGCTGGATCCTGGGACTTGCGGCGCTGGGTGCGGTGATGCTGGCGGTCGCCTCCCCTGCCGGTGCCTCCACCCATAATCACCCGGCCACCTGGGTGGGAGCCCTCAAGGTCGCTCTGGGCGTGCTCCTGGTCCTCTTCGGCGCCCGGCAGTGGCACCGGCGCCCCAAGGACACCTCGCAAGCGCGGCTGCCGAAGTGGATGGGCGCGATCGACCGCCTCACGCCGGTCAAGGTCTTCGGACTCGGACTGGCCCTGGCCGCGCTCAACGCCAAGAACGCCCCGCTGACCATCGCCGCGGGTGCCTCGATCGGCTCAGCCGGAATTCCAGTCGGGCAGCAGATCGCATCGCTGGCCATCTTCGTCCTCATCGCCACCCTCGGCCTGCTGGCCCCGCTGGGGGTCTACCTCCTCGGGGGAGAGCGAGCCAAGACCACTCTTGGCAACTGGAAGGACTGGGCAGCTCAGCACAATGTCGCCGTGATGGCGGTCTTGTTCTTCGTTCTTGGGTTGAAACTGCTCGGAGACGGCATCTCCATCCTCGTCTCCTGATGGGCTTACCCACGCGTGGCAATGTGGTCCGAAACCTCGGTAATGCGGTTCCACCCGGCTGATACGAGAGGGCCTCGTCGACCGCGATGCGGTCGCCTCCGGGGTGGCGGCCCAGGACACTGTTCTCTCGACCACCCAGCGGTGGCGCCGAGCCGTGGTGAGGGCTCGACACCTTTGCGGGCGATGCGGTGGGTGAAGCCGCGCTCATGGAGCCATCGCCGCAGGTGGTCGTGGTCGTAGCCCTTGTCGGCGTGCAGCTTGGTAGGGCGTCTGCGACGAGGACCGCGCCGGGACCGGGCTGCGACGCCCGGGACCGTCTACCCGGGGTACGTATGTTCGCTTAACCTGGATGCGGCGGTGCTCTGACAAGGGGCCATGCCCGGACGGCCCTGGATGCGGCGGTACTCTGCGCGTTTGGGAACCGGCGCCGCCCGGCCCGGATGCAGGGACGGACCAGCCCAAGCAGATACAGGTGAGGTATGGAGACCAGCTTCGTGCCCGTTGCGAGCCCGCTACGGCGAGAACCGCGAAAGCGGGTGACGGGAGAAGCAGTGCACGGCGGGATCCCGGCTTCGAAGGCGAGGCGTCGTGGATAAGGTCGTGCTCACGGCCGCCGGTCTCTACGTCATCGTCCTGCTGCGAGCCGGAGGGACCTTTGCCGTCGGGTGGCTCGCCGGTGCCGGCGCCAGGCGCGGCAGACTCGCGGAGCGGATCTCCTCGGCCAAGTTCCGGAGAGCTGAACGAGCGATCCAGCGGTGGGGCGCACCGGTGGTGGCCATCTCTTTCCTGACCGTCGGTTTCCAGACCGCTGCCAACTTCCTGGCGGGGAGTATGCGCATGCCCCTGTCGCGCTATCTCCCGGCACTGTTCGTGGGGGGAGCGGGCTGGGCGCTGGTCTACGCGACGGTCGGGATCGGCGCGCTGGAACTGCTGGGAAGGCTGTTCGCCGAGCAGACGGTGCTGGGTGTGTCCGTGGTCGCCGCCCTCCTCCTCGCCATGTGCGGCGTGATGGTGTACCAGCGTAGGAAAGCAGGGTCGGCCGACCGCGACACCGCAGCCGACGAATCCTGAAAAGCTGCCCGCGCCAGTGACCGACACCTCGGCGTAGTTGAGGCACTGCACTCCCTCCGCGATGTCGAAGCCTCGGTCGAGAGGCCGAGGCTCGGCCACGTCGCCGACCTCGTAGCGCACACCGGGCGGGTCACGCTGGCCCGGGTGGCGAGGGATTCGTTGCACGGCATCAGCGGCATCAGCGAATTCGACGGTGTCAGTTCGTACCGTCATGGCTGCAGTCGGAGTGGCTGCCGTTCTTCGCGCCCGTGGTGTCGAGGCGGCAGAAGCACGACGCCTCGACGGGGACGTCTGCGAGTGCGGTGGCCATGGTGAGTTGATGGGCGATGATGCGGGCTTCTCCCGTCCTGCCGAGCCGCACGAGGCATTCGTGGAAGCCGTGCAGGGCCCAGACGTTTCCTGGATGCTGCGAAGACCTGGGCAGGGTGTTGTCGAGTCCGAGATCGGCCCGGTAGACGGCCTCGGCCTCTTCGACCCGGCCCTGTTCCAGCAGCAGCGCCCCGTAGGCGTGGCGGGTCGGCTGCATCCAGCCCCACGGTTCGTCGTAGGGCAGGTTGTCGTCGAGTTCGATGGAGCGCTCCAGGGAGGTGAACGCCTCCTCGAACTCGCCCTTACGGTACGCGAGTTCGCCGTCGAGCATGGCGGAGGCGATCGTCAGGATGTCCCGGCATGTGTTGTTGAACAGCGTCCGCGTCACGGGAACCCGTTCGGCCGCGTGGCGGAACAGTTCTCTTTCGGCCTCGGCCTCGGCGATCTCCCCTGTGGCGGAATACGCCACTGCACGCGCGTAGTGCAGCATCGCCGTGGTGACGCAGTACAGCACCGGGTCGGAGGGCATCGGCAGCGCGAGGATGTCTGTCCACCGGCCGAAGCGGATCAGCACGTGCACCCGCATGGCAAGGAAGCCCTCCAACCAGTCGGCCATGGGAGGACTCTCCACGCGCAGCAGCTCCTCAGGGATGGACGCCTCGAGTTGCGCGGCCGTCTCCAGCGCCGTCCTGGACCGGCCGAGGAACATCGCACCGTAGATCTTGAAGTGGTAGTTGTGCGAGCGGTACAGCGTGTAGAAGTTCATCGCGCCGGCTCGCCGCAGGTACTTCTCATCGGCCCTGATCGCGTCGCTGTTGCCCGACACGACCTTTCGATAGTCCCCGCACAGCACATCGAGATGGGAGGGCATGTGGCGCAGATGGCCCGCGTCCGGGACCAGCCCTGGCAGCCGGTCGGCGACCGAAAGAGCTTTCTCCGGCGTCGGCGACATCTCCATCAGGTGGATGTACAGGTGCAGCACGCCCGGGTGATCGGTGTCGGTCTCGGTCAGCAACGCGCGCTCGAGGACGGCCTTCGCCTCCAGCGTGCGCGCGCCGGCAGCCGGCTCGCCCGTGCGCAGGTCCCACAGCTTCCACGGAGTGAGGTTCATCAACGCGTCCGCGTAGAGGGTGGCCACGTCCAGATCGTCGGGTGCGAGTTCGTACACGGCGCGCATGGCCTCGGCATAGGACGCGTTCCAGACGGAAAAGTCCCGCGCGGCGTGCGACGAGGGATAGCGCTCGCGCAGTGCCTCGATGAGTGCGCGCTCGGTCGGCGTGGCCCCGTCGCACAGTGCATGGGCCCGTTCGACGGCGGCGTGCGCCCGCTCCACCGTGCGCTGCAGATCGGCGTCGTCGAAGAACTCCCAGGGCTTGTTGTAGTTGGGGCCCAGGGCATACGCGACGCCCCAGTACGCCATGGCACAGTCGGGGTCCGCTGCCGCCGCCGATCCGAAGCACCTGACCGCCTCTTCGTGATGGAACGCGAAGCTCCACACCAGACCACGGTCGAACCAGCGCTGGGCTTCCGGCGAACGTGTCGATACGGGCCGGGCGAAGTTCCCGAGGTCGAAGTAGTCCATGACGATCTCCTGCACAGGAATACGACGCGACGACAGCCTGCGCCCAGTACGCAGAGCCCGATCGAGGCCTTGTTGCGGTTGGCCTCCGCGTTGACGAACAGACCGAGCCCGCAGCGGCTTCCTCCTGCTGACAGCGGGCGCAGAACGCAGACGCTTACCTCCAGCCTATTTCTGAGATCTTTGGCGACCTAGCACCACAGGGGACCTCGTTCTGTGATGCCGGTACGTGGAAGGCCCCGGTCCTCCCGCCACACGTGTGCCCTTCCCGGCCAGGCGGCAGTGCGGCCTCGTCCTCATCCCGCCACGAGCACGCTGACCAGGAACGCGCCCGGTTGCACTGCCGCAGTGCGGCTGGACATCTCCAGCACGGGCCACACGATCGGCACGACTCCGGCCATGGGTCCTCGGCTGAGAACCCGCTCGACGAGGCCGGCAGACTACCCGCGGAGCGCGACACCCTCGCAGAGGGCGCGGCGGCTTTGCCGTGCTCGACCCGAGCCCGCGGCCTCCGGCCCGACCTCGGCCTGGGACCGGCGGCTGCGCACTGGCCTCCGGCCCAGGAGGCTCCCGTCTCGCTTGCGGGCGTGGATGTCACCGGAAGTCGGCGGCGTGGTCGCAGACCCATTGGTGGTACGTCCGTGCCGGCGCGCCGGTGACCGCTTCGACGGTGGAGGTGAGGGCCGGGCGAGGGGCGTCGAGCATGTCGGCGTAGCCGTCGAGGAGGGCGTCCGCGAAGGCGTTGGGAAAGCTTTCGTCGGCCAGGAGCCGCTGGCGTGCGGCCTCACGGGACAGCTCCTGCCACAGGAGTGGGCGACCTATTACCGCGCCGATGGTCCGCACTTGTGCGGTCTGGGTGAGGACCTCGGGGCCGGTCAGGCGGTGGACGGCACGATGATGGCCGTCTTCGGTAAGGGCGTGCACGGCCACGGCGGCGATGTCCGCCTCATGAAGGAGCGCCATGGGTACGGCCCCGTAGGCTCCCTGCACCACATCGCCGGTGCGGATCTGATCGGCCCACCACAAAGTGTTGGCGGCGAAGGTGCTGGGGCGCAGGTGCGACCAGGTGAGCCCGGACTGCTCGATGAACTCCTCGACCTGTGCGTGGGACTGGCCCACGGGGTGGGACTGCTGCGCTGGGGTGAGTCCGTCCTGAACGGCGCCGGACGACAGGAACACCACTCGTCGGGCATGCCGGGTGACGGCGTTCACGACGGCGAGCGCGGGTTCGGCGGTGTGGAAGGGCCACATCAGGAACACGGCGTTCACCCCCTCCAGCGCCGTCTCCAGTGCGGCGGGGTCGGCCAGGTCCCCTTGTCGCACGTCGACTTCGTCGGGAAGCGTGGCCGTCGAAGGGTTGCGGGTCAGTGCCCGCACCGTGGAGGTGCGGGCGGTGATGAGTTGGGACACCACCTGTCGGCCGACGTTCCCGGTGGCTCCCGTGACCAGGACCGTGTTCTCGGCATTCATCGCGGCTCTCCTTGCCTGTGCTGTGCCGGTGCGTACGCCGGTCACGATTACGGGCGTGCTGCAGAGGAACCAGCCGGCGGAGCATCAGTGCAGGTATCCGTCATGCAAGAGCCTGTGCCGGTGGATACCGTCATGCAGGAGGCGACCGCCCGCGGCCTGGTCCCTGCCCGGCCGGATCGACGGGCGGGGGCCGTTCCGCACGGTATCGACCACGGTCAACAACGAGCGGAACAACGCACCGCACGCTCGGCTGCCCGGCTCACGTCGTCTCTGACCAGGCAGCCGGCGTAGGCGCCGCGGGTGGCGCAGGCGGCGCGCGTAAGGCGAAGAGCCCCGCCGGTCGGACCGGCGGGGCTTTCGAGGCATCAGTTCATCAGCAGTAGCCGCGTGTGCGGTACGAGCTTCCGGTTCACGCTGGTGCTCTGTACAAAGATCGTGAAGTCGTCGTTGTGGTCCGGCTTGATGCGAACTTCCCTGTCCGGCAGGCCGAGCAGGGCTCGGGCCTCCGGCCCCGTGTACACCCGGTCCGTCTTCTTCTCCAGCACCGCAATCTGCTTCTGCGCCTGGATCTTCTCCGACTTACTCAGTTGATAGAACGCACCACCGGTACGGTAAGAGTGCCCGCATTCGATGACCCATTCCCGGATCCCCGCTTCGCGAGCCACCGGAATCAACTGGTACTCGGACGGATTCACCGGGGTGAGACCGGCCGCCTTTATGGTGTCCTTGTTGACGGTCTCGGCACCCGTGGAGAACACCGCCCGCGATCCCCGGATTCCCTGGGTGCGGCCCACCATGAATTTCTCGGTTGCCTGCTGGATGACGTGCCCGGCCTCCTCCAGACCCCGTGTGCTCGTGGCGTCCCAGACGGCGACGTTGTCCTTCGGGAAACCGCACTGCATGGCCTCGCGCTTGCCCATCTGGTCCGGCACAAGGACGGCCAGCGTCCAGTTGTCCTGCTGCGTCTCGATCATCTTGACCACGGCCTGCACCAGTTCACGCGGATCCCTGGCAGGGGCCTCCGGGCAGCGATGACTTGCGTTCTCCTGCCCGTCGGTCAGTACGAACGTCAGGAAGCTGTGGTCGCCGTAAAGTTGAGCCGTCTGCGCCAGTTCCCGCTGCGACTTCAGGGTCGCCGCCAGCAGAGCCGTCATTCCACCGACCCGGTAGTGTTGCTTCAGGGACGGCATCCGCAGCACGTCCTTGTCGTAGATGACGCACTCCACCTTGTCTGCGAAGACGTACACCGTAACGCGGGTTTCCTGGTCCAGTTCCTTCGATCGGCGGGCCAGATATGCAATTTGCTGGTCGGCGACTTCGACGACCTTGCGGCTCAGGTGTGACATGGACGAACTGGCATCCAACACAAGAGCAACGTGATTGATGTAGTTCTGGCTTCCGGACATGACCGCTCCCCCTTTTTTCCGACTCGATGCACTCATCGTCTCACCCACCACTGACAATCGATCTTGGAGTGCAGGTTGGAGCAGGCACGAAGCCCGGACCGGCCACGAGGAAGATCCGGGCAGTACGAAGCGCCGCGGCCACGCCCACGAGCCCGGCGCCGTCGGACCTGCTCTCACCCGCTGCCGGTCTGGGTGACGACCACGGCACCCTCTGGCGTTCACCGCACGTGCCTCACCCGCCGTCGCCCAAAGAGATCGAAGCCGCTCAGACGCTCGCTGACGCGGAGGCATGACCAACTCGCCGCCCGGGAAGTCCGGTTGGCCATACCTCGTCACGGCCGCCCGGGGGCGTGGAGGGGCGCGTGCGCGAAGGTGGTCGCCTCCCAGCTGCACTATTCGGCCTGGGCAGCGATCCATGATCGGGTAGGGTCCTTGTCATGTCCTACATGTTCGTCCGCCTCCGGACCGCCTAAGACGTCTGCCGCCGCAGTCGCTCAGCGACCGGCGCCGGTCGAGGAACCCGCAGGAGACCACCGCGGTCTCACGGCACTGCCCTGCGGGTATCGCTCGAACCTGACCGTCGACGCGCACAGTTGTCGGTGAGCGTCTCCACGTCATGTGCTGCCGCCGACCGGTCGGCACGCGCTGGTTGACCGCTCCCATCGGCCTGCGCGCGCACGAACCCTTGAACCGCGATGTGCGTCGGGGTGACAGGCGTGCCCGTTTCCGCTTCTCCTCTTTCAGCTTCGGCGGCGCACCGTGCCGGCATCGCCCCATCGGGCATGCCTGCCACGCCGCCCACCGGACATTGGACCGACGTATGACAACCGTTTCCAGCAACTCCCCCCGCCCGCGGCGGACCCGCGACGCGCATACCACGTTCGTGCTCGTGCACGGCTCGTGCTCCAGTTCGCTGATGTGGGCTCCCCTCCAACGCGAACTGGCGCTGCTCGGCCATCGCAGCTTCGCCGTCGATCTCCCCGGGCACGGCTTCGACGCGCAGTACCCGGCCGCCTACCAGGCCCCGCAGGACCTCGACGCCTGGGCGGCCGAACCGTCGAAACTGGCTGGGGTCACCCTTCAGGACAACATCGACATGGTCGTCGACGTCGTCCAAAGGGTGGCCGAGCACGGGCCGGTGGTCCTGGTGGGCGCCAGCCTCGGCGGAACCACGATCACCGGAGTGGGCAACACGATCCCCGACCTGGTGGACCGGCTCGTCTACATCTCCGCCTGGTCGTGCGTCCGACGCTCGAACCCCATCGAGTACATGCAGGAGCCCGAGTTCGCCGACAACCTGCTCGCGCCCCTGTACGCGTTGAACGTCGGCAACCCTGCCGAACTCGGTGTCGGCCGGGCCAACTACCGCACCGCCGACCCGAGTCTGCTCGCCGCACTCAAAGAGGCGATCATGGCGGACGGGACCGATGAACAGTTCCGTGCCTTCCTCAACATCCTCCAGCCGGACGAGTCCCTGGCGGTGATGATGTCCGACGCACGCGGCCACGCCGACACCTGGGGCACCATCGCCCGCACCTACATCCGCCTGACCGACGACCGGTCACTTCCCGTGGCCATGCAGGACCGCCTGATCGCCGAATCCGACGCCTTGACGCCCGACAATCCGTACGACGTGCACACGCTGGCCACCAGCCACGTCGGGTTCCTGCTCAATCCGGCGGAGGTGGCCAACATCCTCGATCAACTGACCGTCTGACCTGAACCCAGACTGCACACACCACCCGCTGGCACGATGAAGGGGGCGGCCAACCAGCCGCCCCTCACCCGGTTCCTGAGCCGGCGCAACGAGGTCCAGGGCGACGGGCCGGTGGCGACTTGGCGGGGAGCGTCGGCCGCCTGGATGACAACGCCCTGGCAGTGAGGCCCTGATGAAGCAGGCGGGGTTGCTGTGAGCGCCGGTGTGCGGTCTGTCGTACGGTTTTGCCTCGCGACATCTGACGGTGCAATGGAGGGGGAACGGCGTGACGACGGAGGCTGGGGCGCTCGTAGGCAAGGGGGCGGCGATCCGTGGGCTGGCGGAGCGGTGGCTGGAGGTTGTGGCCGCCGATGAGGTCGTACGCTCGGGCGGTGGGGACTTCGCCTGCTCGCCGGCTGGGCTGTGGCTCGCTCTGTCGGCCGTGGCCGCAGGCGCCAACGGTGATACGGCGCGGGAACTGCAGGGCCTGCTCGGCGCGGCAGGCGAGGAAGCCGCGGGTGCCCTCACCGGAGTGGCCCGCGCGCTGGCACACACGGACGCCCTCGCCGTCGCGACCGGCGCGTGGTCCCGTGCACCCGTCTACCGGGCCTTCCGGGAAGCACTGCCCGGCATCGGCTTCGGCCACCTCGACCCGGACGACCTGTCCGAGATCGACGCCTGGGTGAGAGAAGCGACCGGTGGCCTGATCGAGGAACTGCCGGTAAAGCCTGGCCCGGACACGGTCTTTCTGCTGGTCAATGCGCTGGCGCTGAAGGCCCGCTGGGAGTCGCCGTTCGCCTCGGAGCTCACCGCGGCGCGGAATTTCACCGATGCGTCGGGTGTGCAGCATCGGCTGCCGACGATGGTCCGGACGGTTCGCGTCACCGACGCCTGGTCCGTACCGTCCGACGGCGGCCGGCCCGCCACGGTGGTGGAGCTGCGCTGCGCGGCGGGGGACAGCGGGCTCCCCACGGTGGTGCGGTTCGTGCTCGGCGCGCCGGACGCCTCTGCCGCCCGGGTGCTGCCTGCCGCCTGGGCACCGCCTGCGGCGCGCTCCGCGTTCGACGCCGATGAGGTGAGCATCGCGCTGCCGCGGCTGGAACTGCGGACGAACCTCGATGCAGTGGACCACCTCAAGGCGCTGGGTGTGCGTGTGGCGACCACGGATGACGCCGATTTCTCGGCGATGTCCCCGGAGCGGCTGAAGATCGGCAAGGTCGTGCAGGAGTGTGTGGTGAAGGTCGCGGAGAAGGGCGTCGAGGCCGCCGCAGCCACCGTCGTCATGATGGGCTACGGCAGCGCGCCGCCGCAGCCGCGGCGTATCCACCACATCGCCTTCGACCGCCCCTTCGGCCTGGTGGTGCTCGACGGCAGCGGCGAGGTCCCGCTGTTCACCGCCTGGCAGGCGACCGCCCCGCACGATGTGACCGGCGCAGCGGCGCCCGCCGACGGGTGGGGGACGGGCAGCGGCTGGTGAGCCGCCGGGCCCGGAGCGGCTGGGCACAGTCGGCGACGGTGGCGGCGACGGCTGTGTGAGAGTGCGGGGAGGGCGCTGCAGAAGTCGGGCAGCGGGCGGAGGGCGGCCGCCCAGGCGCCGAGGTCGGCGCCGAGGCGTGCTCGCACTGTGCGCCGCAGGTCCGGAACCTGCGGCGCACCGCCATGTCCCGCCCATAGGCCGAGCCGGCCGGCCGACGAGCGTCGGCGAAATGCTTCTCCTGGACATGAGCAGAGCCGGAGGCGAGTCGTCGGAAGGCCAACCTGGCCCTTGTCTCGATCAGCTGCGGTTCACGGTTGTCCGCCGCGCACGACACTGCCTCTCGTACCGCAAGGGCGCCCAGGCGGACGAAGGCCATCTCGCAGGTTTCGGTGTGGTGCCGGCACAAGGAGCGCACGATGCCTCGCGCGCTGACCGGCGCTC
This sequence comes from Streptomyces sp. NPDC053427, assembly GCF_044544985.1. Taxonomy (NCBI): domain Bacteria; kingdom Bacillati; phylum Actinomycetota; class Actinomycetes; order Kitasatosporales; family Streptomycetaceae; genus Streptomyces; species Streptomyces sp. NPDC053427. The sequence goes on from NZ_JBITYA010000003.1 coordinate 757,939, forward strand.
TGCGGGTGGGCGTCGGGGCGTCCAAGGCGACCGACTGCCACAGTGGATCGAAGCAGTCGGAGCGGCTACCGACCTGCCCGTCTCAGCAGGTTCACCCAGCACCTCGAACGCGACCGTGAGGCCGTCATTGTTAGCCTGACCTGCCCTGGAACTCGGCCCCCGTCGAAGGCCATGTCAACCGGATCAAGATGCTCAAGCGCCAGATGTACGGCCGCGCAGGCTCCCAACTCTTCCGGAAACGCGCCCTATTGGCGTGACCAAGCGTCACCCCACCACACGAAGTGGACAGGAGCCCGAAGGCCGATCACAAAGCCACGAATGAGTCGGCGCGTCACTGCTCATCGAGGGATGCCTGCCGGGCAAGGAACTCCTTGAACGCCGCCTTCTGCTTCGGGTCCATGAAGCTCTGGCGGACATTGCGGGCCTTCTCCTGAAGCCAGTGCGCCTCGTCGGGGTCCAGTAGCTCGGCGACCACCACACCATTGCGAGCAACCGCCGTGCGCCCTCCTACGCGACGACGAAAGAGCGTGAACGCGCCGAATTCCGCTGGGTGGGCCAGTTCCGGCTCCTCCGCCACGGCCCGGTCCTCGTCCCCAGTGTCACTCGTCGGGTAGGCGGTGGGGGCCCAATGCTCCCAGAGCGCCAGCGTGGCCGCGGGCACCAGCACCGCGCGTTCCGCCTCTTTACGCCCCTCCCACATGAACGTGACAGTGACGGGCTCGCCGACCGCCTCGGCCAACCCGAGCACCCTCTCCATCTCATCATTGATCGGGTAACCCGCCACTACATCGATCTGAATGCCCATGGTGCCGGAGACTACTGGCAGCTTCTGACACGCTGGACCCACAGCTCCTCCGCCTCGTCGACCTCGGCACACCAGGTGGACCGTCCGAGACCGGTGATATCACCGGTGACTTCACCGACTGAGCGCCCGTCCGAGGCAGTACTGCGACGAGAGCAGCCTCTTCACACGATGTGGGCCAGAGCCTGAGTAGCGAACCCACCACCGAACCCACCACCGAACCCACCACCGAACCCACCGGACTGACGCGGGCCGCTCTCGCCCTCGCCGCATGGCGGCTGCTCGACTGCTGAGGGAGTCCCCGCCCCGCTACGAGGCGAGGACTCAGCACGGCTCCGGGGCACTGCGCGAGACGTCGCATTCGCCACTCGGAGTCGTTCACCGATGGAAGCGGTTCTCGCAAGCGACCCTTTCCGGGAGCAAGGTCGAAACCAGCCGGTGGATACCGCGCTGAAGGTCATGATCGCGCTGGCTGGACGACCGGTTTCCTGGCCGTATTTGGTTACCTTCAGCCAGGTTGGAAGAATGCGAGCATTTTCTGGGCGGCGTCCGGCGACATCAGCAATTCCTGTATGTCCGCGGACATCCGGGCGGCAGCGCTGGTGCGTTCGAACATCTCGCGTTCGTATTCTTTGACGGCGGCGGGAAAGTCGTCCGGGTGCGCGGCAAGCGCGAGACCGAGCAGGGCGCCGTCGAGCAGCGCCATGTTGGCGCCCTCTCCCACCGGCGGCATCAGGTGCGCGGCATCTCCGAGCAGCGTGACGCCTGGCATCGTCGGCCAGGTCAGGCCGACCGGGAGAGTGGTGATCGACCGCGGCACGACCGTGTCGTCGCAGGCCGCGATCAGCGCGGTGAACCGTGAGTCCCAGCCGGGGAGCAGGTCGATCAGTCGCGCCCGGGCTGCGGCCGGGTCGTCGAACGGGATCCCGCTGGTCGTGAACCAGTCCTCGGCGGTGTTGTAGAAGCTGAGGCCGATGCGGACGCGACCGTCGCCGTTGCGCTGCGCCGCCAGCGATAGTCCGTTGCCGAGCACCCAGTAGTTGCCGCGCCCAACCATCGCCGCGAGGTCGGGGTGGGTGCGGTCGATGTCGGGAATGCCGATCTCGATGACGTTCTGGCCGATATGTGCCGGGCGGGCGTCGGTGAGCAGCGCGCGGACCTGGGAGTTCGCGCCGTCGGCACCGACCAGCAGGTCATACGTCGCACTGCTGCCGTCGGCGAAGCGCAGCAGGCCGTTGTCGGCGGATGTGCACGCGTGCCCCCAGCGCACCACGTCTTCGGGGAGGGAATCCATCAGCAGGTTGCGCAGATCGGCGCGGTCGACCTCGGGTCGCTCAAGCGGGGCGTCGTCGGGCGTGTCCTCCTGGAGCAGCAGGGTGCCATCCGGCTCGAGAAGACGCATGTCCTGGCCTTCGCCACGGGCAATCGCGTAGAACTCGTCGATCAGACCGGCCTCGCGCAGCGCTCGCTGGCCGGAGTGGATGTCGAGCATGCCGCCCTGACCGCGCGCACCGCGTGACGATTCACGTTCATACACGACGGAATCCATGCCGTTCACGTGCAGCACACGGGCGAGAGCCAGGCCGCCGAGGCCGGCTCCGACGATGGCAATGGTCATGGTTTGTCTCTCCTTCGATACGCCGTACTGGTCGATACACTGTATCGCTAGATGCAGTGTATCGTTAGCGGCATGTTGGTATGGGAGAGGCCGGAGCCACCGAATCGACCCGCGCCGGCCGCGTTGAGCCGGGAACGGATCGTGCAAGCGGCGATCCAGTTGGCCGACGCGGACGGCCTGGATGCGGTGTCGCTGCGCAAGGTCGCCACCGCGCTGGGCGTCGGGCCGATGCGGCTATACGGTTACATCGCCAGCAAGGAAGAGTTGCTCGACCTGATGGTCGACGCTGCCCACGCCGAGATCCGGCCGGTCGGAGACGGCTGGCGGGAGGTGCTCCGGTCTCTTGCCGAAGCCACCCGGCACGCCGCTCACGAGCACGAATGGCTCGCCGATCTACTGGGCGGTCGACCCCAACTCGGGCCGCACGCGCTGGCCAGCGGGGAGACCGTGGTGGCCGCGCTGGGCGACGTCGACGTGGACGCCATCATGCCGGTGGTCGCCGCAGTCAACGCGTATGTGATCGGCGCGGTGCGTCGGGAGATCGCCGAGCGGCGTGCCGAGCGGGCCACCGGGATGGACGAGAAGCGGTGGCAGGCTTCACTCGGGCCCTATCTGGAGCGAGCCTTCGCCACTGGCCGATTCCCCGCGCTGGGCACCGTGGTGCGCGATGCCGCCCACCTGGACGCCGACGACACCTTCCGGATCGGCCTCGACTTCCTGCTCGACGGCATCGAAGCCCGCATCTCAAGGTGACGCGCGGCCGAAGGGCCGGACCGGCCATGGCACCAGGTCGGCGCTGACGCGTTGAGGTGACGCAACCTCACCGAAGCGCACGGAAATTGATGAGGTGCCATGGAACTCGGACTCAAGCCGCGTTACCTCGCAGCACTCAGCCGATCTCTGGCGGGATCTGCGTGCCGGGTAGGCTCAATCCGCCCTGACCCGGACATGTGGGAGAGCAACTTCCGCGAGTAAGAGTCGAACGAAGACCACACTGAGGCCGGGTGGGAACAAGCGCTGCGCGAGGGCTACATCACCCGGGAACAGTGCGCGCAGCGCCACCAGGGAAAAACTTCCGAAACCGCGTTGCCGGAGCCCCCGGACCAGGGGCCGGTCATCCAGTCGGCTGTGGATCTTCGTCTCTCAAGGGTCGGGGTCAACGGACCGACAGCGCCTCTGCAATGGCGACGGAGGACGGGGCGAGCGTGGTCCGGCCGTCTTCGATGTCCCACAGTGAGTTCTGCAGTAGTCGGCCCAGTGTCCAGCCGATGGCACGTGCGCGGTCCAGGCTGAGGACCTCGGTGAGCAGGTCGAAGCGGCGCCGCACCACGCGAAAGGTGTCGTTCTTCGCGACGACGTCGTCCCATCGACTGTCCAGGGCGGGCCACAGGTCGAAGCCGGGGTCCCCGGTGAGCGGCTCGGGGTCGATGGCGAGCCACGGCTCGCGCTCCGCAGCGAGAACGTTGTCGTAGTGCAGATCCCAATGCAGCATCCTGTCGCCGGGTTCGCCGACCAGTTCGGCCACCGCCGTCGCCCAGCCGTGCAGGCGCTGTCGGTCGGCCGGGTCGGTCAGAGCCGTGACCGCATGCGGAACCTGCTCCAGCATCTTGGTGGCGATGTCACCGAGACTCCGCAGTCTCTGCGGTGCGGGGGCGGAAACCAGCCGCGCCTGAAGCCCGGCGAGGATACCCATCGCGACATCGTCGTCCTCGATCGAGGCCAGTGTGCGGGCACCGTCCAATCGCTCCAGCAGCATGGCGCTGCTCTCGGGATCGTGGTCGAGCAGCCGCACCGTCCCTTGACCGTTCCAGGTGCGCAGCCCGATGAGTGCGGCGGTGGTCTCCTCCCTGGGCATCTGGAGTTTGAGGACCGCGCGCGTGCCGTCTTTGCGCAGCGCCGGCAGCACCAGCGATGCCTCCCCCGCTCCGGGCTCGCCGTCGCGTTTCAGCTCCCAGCGGTCCAGTAATTCCGCGACCAGGGTGGGCAGTGCGGCGATCCAGGCCCTCCCTGCCTCACCGAAGGTTCTGGCGTACGACGATGCCAAGAGCTGCGGGACGTCGACTGCTTTCGGCCTGTTCATGCGGGATTCCTTCTACGGGGTCATATTTCCCGCCGCAACCTATCGGAGAGCAGTGGTGGCGTTGTCAGCTGTGGACGATCGTGCGCCCGGCCCACGGATCGCCCGATACCGCAGGGCTCTGGAGGTCGTCCCAGGCCCGCCGGGCAAAAGGGAGCGCAAGGTCCACCAGCCGTCCGTGCTGCCGGGCGTCTTCCACCCCGCGCAACGAGGGCATGTGGCGGCGGCCGATTTCGGTGTCGGCTGAGTGGCAGAATCGAATGACCGCCTCGAAGACCACATATGACAGGGCGACAGGGCCCGGTTGGTGACCTTCCTTTTCCCCGGACGCACCACCATGTTGCGCGCGATGCCCAGGGCCCGGCCCATCACCCGGCCCGGCTGGCGTGGCGAGTCCAGCCGGTCCTGAGGTCGCCCCGGCCGCCGCAGGCGCCGGTATGCGCATCATCCCCGCGACCGGCCGCACCACCCGCCGCACCGTGCACACCTACCGCTGCGCGCTGGACCTGGCCGAGCGGCTGGGCACCGAACCCGTCGAGTTCCCCGGCGGACACGACGGCAACGCCGCGTTCCCGCGGGCGACGGCACGGCCGCTGAAGTCCCCGCTGCTCGACCGGTGACACCGCGGCGTCAGGGGATCGTGGCCTCGATGCGGGCGAGCTGGGCGGCCAGGATCTCCTCGAATGCGGCGAGGCGGTCGGCGCCGAGGGGTTGGACGCTGCGGGCGAAGTGGGCCAGGGCGGGGAAGCGTTCGGGATCGGCGCCCAGTACCGCGACGCGGAACTGCTCCATGCCCTGCTCGTACTCCTCGGGGGTAAGGGTGCCGAACCCACCCTCGGCGGCGATCAGGGCGGCGGTGAGGACCACGACGCGGTGGTAGCGCGCCGGGATGTCCGCCTCGGGCAGGCCGGAGGTGCGCAGGGCCTGCAGGATCTCCTCCATCACCAGCCGGGAGCCGGTGCCTCCCGAGGCGTAGCGGCCCCAGACGGCCGCGAGTTGGGGGTGCCGGCCGAAGGCCTCGCGCAGGCGCAGGGCGACGGCGGTGATGCGCTGCTTCCAGTCGCCCTCGGGGCGGTAGCCGTCCATGGCGGCCACCAGGATCCGGTCGGCGACCGCGCGCAGCAGCTCGGTCTTGTTGCGGAAGTGCCGGTAGAGGCTGGAGGAGTCGGTCCCGAGCGCGGCGGCGAGCTTGCGCACGCTGAAGGTCTCGGCGTCGCCGGCCCTCAGCAGCTCGGCCGCCGTATCCAGGATCTCCTCGGTCGTCCAGCGCCTTCGGCCAGTCATCTCGCCCCTCTCGTCAGATGCCAGCATACCGATGCACTTGCTGTTGCACGCACTGCGTGCATAATCATTCCACGACGCACGCCACCAAGCGAAGACACGCGACGAGGGAGACAAGACCATGAGCGAGACCACTGCGACGAAGCGCCCGCCGGAGCCCGACTGGTCGACCGTCACGGCCGAGGAACTGGTCGCCTGGCGCGACGCGGAGAACGCTTTCCGGGCGTCCGACGCGGCACGAGCGATCCTCGGGGAGCCGGACCCCGGCGCGGCCATCGAGTGGCAGGAGATCACGCTGCCCGACCGCGAGCTCCCGGTCCGGGTCTACCGCCCCACAGCGGAGAACGGCCGCCGGGAGGTGGACCGGGCCGGGCTGCCGCTCGTCCTCCACGTGCACGGCGGCGGCTTCGTGGGCACGGCGGCGCAGTGCGACTGGGCCAACAGCCATCTGGCCGCCCGCCTGCCCGCGGTCGTCGTCTCGGTCGAGCACCGCCTGCTCACCCCGGACAGCCCGCTCGCGCATGCTGCCGCCGACGGCTGGGACGTGCTCCGGCATGTGCTGCACAACGCCGCGCAATGGGGCATCGACCCGGCACGCACGGCCGTCCACGGCGAGAGCTGCGGCGCGCTGATCACCGCACTGACGGCGATCCGGGCCCGGGAGGCCGGCCTGCGCCTTGCGGCGCAGGTGCTGGTCAACCCCGCCGTCGATGTCACCGGCGCGATGTTCGACTACCCCTCGATGACCGAATACGGGTACCGGCCGACCCCCGCCGTGCCCCAACTGCGGCTTGTCCAGCGGCTCGCCGCCCCAGCGGGAACCGACGCCCGCACCGTCTCACCGCTGTACGCGGACGACCTGGGCGGGCTCGCACCCGCGCTCCTACTGGTGCCGACCCAGGACGCGGTCGCCGACCAAGGCCGCCGCTACGCCGCGCGGCTGCGGGCCGCCGGGACGCCCGCGCGGCTGGCCGAGTACCCGGGCGCGAGGCATGCCTTCCTCACCCTGCCGGGAGTGGAGCCGCAGGCCGCGACCGCCCTCGCGGAGATCCTCGGCTTCCTCCGCGCGGCCCTGGCGAAGTGACGGAGGAGCGACGATGGACACCACGACTTTGGGCGCCGACGGCCCCGCGGTCTCCCGGCTCGGTCTGGGATGCATGAGCATGACCGGCAGCTACGGCCGTGCCGACCCGGACGAGGCCGCGGCCACCGTGCTGGAAGCCCTCGAATCCGGCGTCACCCTGTTCGACACCGGCGACTTCTACGGCGACGGAGCGAACGAGGAACTCCTCGGCCGGGTTCTCGCGCCGCACCGCGAACGCGTCGTGCTGGCCACCAAGACAGGCGTGAGGCGCACCAACGAGGGCCTGGTCCCCGCCGGCTCTCCCGCGTATCTGCGGGGCGCCTGCGATGCGTCCTTGCGCCGGCTGCGCACCGAGCACATCGACGTGTATTACCTCGCCCGCATCGACCCGGCGGTCCCGGTCGAGGAGTCCGTCGGCGCTCTGGCCGACCTGGTCGCCCAAGGCAAAGTGGGCCGCATCGGCCTGTCCGAGGTCTCGGCCGCCACCCTGCGCCGCGCGCACGCCGTCCACCCGATCAGTGCCGTGCAGACCGAGTACTCGCTGTGGGAACGCCATGTCGAGACCGACATCCTGCCCGCGCTCCGCAGCCTCGGGGCCGCCCTGGTCGCCTACAGCCCCCTCGGCCGCGGCCTGCTGACCGGAGCCGTCCACGCCACCACGCGCTACGAGCGCGGCGACTTCCGCGCCACCGCCCCCCGCTACAACGGCGACGCCCGCAACGCCAACCTGGCCATCGTCGACGCCCTCACCCGACTCGCCGCCGCCCGGAACGCCACCCCCGCCCGGATCGCCCTCGCCTGGCTCCTGGCCCGCGGCAGCGACGTCATCCCCATCCCCGGCACCTCGCGCCGCCCCCACCTGCGCGACAACCTGGCCGCCCGCGACCTGCGCCTGACCGCGGCCGACCTCGGTGCCATCGACGCCGCCGTCCCCGACGCCGGCGCCCAGGGAGCCCGATACGGCGACCACAGCATCGGAATGATCGACCGATGAGACCTGCGGGCACGGCGCCGCAGACCGGGTCCGCGCGGGCGGAGACCGCCGAGTTCCTCCGAGCCGCCCACGCGGCACGATGGGACACAACTCGAAAGGAAAGCACTCCGATGACCAAGACACCCCATGAACGATGAGCCAGCACGGCGATGTACCTGGGTTTTGCGCTCACCGCGATCGCCGCGATCGTCCCGTACCGACACAAGCCACCATCGCTACGCACCTTGGAGGAAGACGCCATGAAGTCCATCGGGATCATCGGAGTGGGAGAGATCGGACGGGCCCTCGTGACGGGCCTGCGCCACGGAGGCGAGGAGTCGCCCGAGGTATTCCTCTCTCCCAGGGGCGCCCGCACGACCGCGGAACTGTCCGAGTGCTACACGGGCGTTCAGGTGTGTGCGGACAACCAGGAGGTCGTGGACCGCTCCGAGTTGGTGATCATCGCCGTACGGCGCCAGGACCGGCACGAGGCCCTGGCCGGTCTGCGGGTGGACGACGACCGGATCGTGGTCAACGTGATGGCCGGCGTCGGCAATGACGACCTGCGCCGGACGCTCGCCACCGACGCCCCCTTGGTGAGGGCCATCCCCCTGCCCGCCATCCGCGAGCGCCGCTCGGTCTCGGTGGTGCACCCCTCGCACCCGCAAGTGGACTCCTTCTTCGCGCGCATGGGCGGAGTGCTCCCCGTCGTGGACGAGGCCGCCTTCAACGTCCTGTCCGCGCTGACGGGAACGCTGACGACCCATTACGCGTATCTCGCCGCGCTCGCCTCGTGGGCCACCGGCCAGGGCATCGCCCCCGACGACGCGGACCGCTACATCCGCGGCCTCTTCCAGGGCGTCGGCCGCTCCCTGGGCGACGAGACCCGCTCTCTGGACCGACTCGCGGCCGACCACGAGACCCCGAACGGCAACAACCAACGGATCCGCACCTCCTGGTTCGACCGTGCCAACTCCGAGGCCCTGACCAGTGAGCTTGACGCGCTTCTGGCCGATCTCACATAGCCATGCCGTTTGACACCACTTCGGGCCTTGCGGCGGGAGGACCGGTGTGCTTCTCGTGGTGCGGGGGCGCCGATGCCACCCAAGTCCATGGTTGAGCTGTACGCGGCGATCCGCCGTGATGCCCGTGCCGGCCCAGGCAGTGTGTCTCGGGGGCTGAGGAACATCCGTGTCAGATCGTGCGCCAAGGATTCGTCGGCCCGGGTGGATCGGCTTGGCCGGACAGGGAGGACGTGGACACCGGACCGACGATCCTGCACACGTGGTGGCGTCGCACCACGTGATGCCGGGGCAGGCTCCCCGAGGGTTCCGGACCATCACGGCAAGGATCCCCCAACGAGCCGCTGTTCCGGGCTGGGTGCTGCCTTGCGGGCTCGTCGGTCCCGGTTGCTGGCGAGGTACCGAAGCGAGGCGCCTGAGTCCGGTGGCCGACATGCTGCTCGACTACCTCCAGGCCCTGCCCGCCAGCACCCCGGCCCTCGTCATCGCCCGGGCACTCGGCTACCACGACGAGAGCACCACCCGAATCGCAGCCGGGCGACCAAGCAGCACTTCACGAGTCACCGTACGAAGTCCGGTCTTCGTATGTCACCCTCGTCCCCATGCAGATACGACACGTCGCCGCGGCGACGCTGATGGTGATCGTATTGACGGGGGCTGCTGCGTGCAGTGGAGGCGACTCGTCATCTTCGTCTCCCTCAGGGAATTCGACCGGTTCAACAGGCATCAAGAAGCCCGCCGGAGCAAAGCCGTCGACCCCCAAGGGGCCGCGCACGACACTCAAGGGGATGGACATATGCAAAGTGCTGAGGGACGAGTCGCTGACCGCGATCGCGGTTGAGCCCTCCGACGCCAGGGAAGGCAGCGAATCCGGCAGAAGCTCCGACTCCGGCTGTGACTGGCAGAGTGGCGGGACGGAGGTGCAGATCAACGCCATCATCGACATGTCCGTGGACATGTCCGTGGACGAGTACGGAATCCAGAAGAAGATCGACGTCCTGGGTTTCCCGGGGATCGCGGCCACTGCGCTCGGCAACTCTTGTGACGTCTCCATGCAGGTCAACGCCGACGAACTCGAGGTCAATGTCCGGAACGAAGACAGCAGCAATCAGGCGCTTCAAGGTAGCAAGGCGTGCGACGTGGCGAAGGACTTCACCCGACAGGTGCTGACGGGAGTCACCAAGAAGTGAGATGGCGGCGCTACCTGCCGTGCGCGCCTGCTCGCCAGAACTGCCCGAGCACCCGCACCAGACCCGCATCCTTGCCGTGTTCAACGAAGAGACCGGAACACTGCGGGCCAAGGACGTCGCCCAGGCCCTCGGCCACGAACTCCTGCCCAGGAACGTCAAGGGCATCCGAGCCAAGCTGAAGCACCTGGTCAAAATCGGCGTCCTCACCGAAGCCGACACGGGCAGCTTCGCCAGGAAGTAAGAGTCACGACCACGACCAGGACCCCTCACACACACCTCACAGGGAAACGGGCATCACCTCACGAACCGCCCACTCAGGTGGCCGGTGGGCGGAGCGGGAAGACGTTGCCGGGGTCTCCAGCGGGTGCTTCCCGGCGGCCGCGGTCGTGGGTGAGTACCGCGGCGGCGAGGGTGAGCCTGGTGACCCGTTGGCGGAGTTCGCGGATCTCGGCGTTCTGGTCGGCGACGGTTTGCCTGAGCTTCGCGACGGTTCGGCGCAGCTGCTTCTCGCTGTCGATGCCGCGGTCGCCCCGTATGACCGTGCGCCCGCGCCGGTAGCGCCGCCGCACTCCGGTACGCGGGGAGGGGCTGACGGTCCTGCTGGGCCCCGTCTCCGAGCCCGTGCGCGCCCTGACCGCTGCCCGGCCCGACGAGGCAGAACGGCTCCTGGCCCCATGGCGCGAGCTGGAGCGGGCGAGAGCAACCCTGCGGCTGGAAGTTCTCTCCTACGGGCTGCCCGGCAGCGGCCCGGGGTCGGACCGGCTGGCCGGCCGCACCCTCACCCTGGCCGACCACCTCCACATCCCCGCTGTCCTGACCCACGCCGTGCGCTACGCCGACCCCGGCCATCACCGTCTCGCTGTGCGGGACAGCAGTTGAATACTTCCTTTGGGCCGCCCCGCAACGCGCTGAGCGGTCAGGGGCAGCAGTGCGAGGCTGCGGCGACAAGGGCACGTGCAGTCGTTTTGATTACGGCGTGTTGATGGCGTCGGTCCGTCACCGCATGTTGGGGAATGCCAGGGGCGGTCACCTTCAGGAGTGAGCAGTCGTACCGGCACCGCCAAACCCGGGAGTCGGCCGTGGACTTCGCTGGGGATACGGCAGAATCCCGCTGTGACATCGATGGAGGTTCTGGTCGGCTTGAAAGCGGGCATGGCAGAGCTGTCCACGCCGATGCGGGTGTACGTGGCGGCCGGACGGTTCACCGAGCCGGAGCCCGACCTGCCCGAACTGGCAGCCCGGATCCACGCGCTGCTGGCCGTGATCGCGGCCGACGAGGCATGGCAGCGCTTCCTGCCCGGATACGCCCCACCGTCTGTCCGGGCGATCTGCGCTGCCTTGGAACCGGTGGAGGTGCACGAGGCCACCGCGTTCCTCGCCCAGGTCGCAGCGGTGGACCTGGTCTGGCCGAGCCACCGGCACCTGCCCGCTGACGCGGCCGAGCGCGCCGCGGACCGCGTGGTGTCCCTGCTCGGACCGAAAGCCACATGGTGGACCAACCACGACGCCGAATGCGGCGCCGTGAACGGGCTCACCCCGCTCCTCGACAGCCTGTTCGCCGGGACGGACGGTGAGCACTTCGCGCTGGCCCTGCAGATCGCCGACGACTGAGCACCAGCCCCGTACGGGTGATCACCTCGATCTTGCCGACGACGAACTGGTCGCGGGCCTTGCGTTCCAGGGGCTGGGCGACCCGGCGGACGATGTCCGGCCTCTCCAGCAGCAGAACAGGTCAGCAGGTCACGTGGGGCTACGGGGTGCCGGGGTCGAAGCTGCCGCCGGTCAGCGGGGCGCGGCGCAGGTCGGTGATGCCGCGGTGCGTCGCGGTGACCACCTCGACGGCCACGTGCGCCAACCGGTCCGCAGCCGGCGCATTCGGGGTGATCTCATCGACCAGCCGGCGCGTGGCATCCGGCACCGCGCCGAGTTCGGCGACCGCGGCGCAATGCCCGCGGTTGTAGGACTCGGCGACCACGTCCCGGACCTCAAGCTGCACCGCGCGGCCGAGCTCGTCGACAACGGTCTGCGTTGCCCGCCGTAGAGGCTGAATCGCGGCGAGCTTGCGCTGCGCCCACCCGCGCGCCTCGTAGCCGCCGGCTAGGCCGTTTCGTTCGGATAGCAGCCCAACACCATCTGGGCACAATGATCAACGAACCCGAGTAGAAAGGCCCCACACCGTGGACCTGGACGAGATGTTCGGCGAAGGCTGGTGCATAACCCTCGCCCCCCGCCCGCTCACCGAAACCCTCCGCCTCATGGGCGTCGCCAACCCCGTACCCTGCCCCGAGGGCCTGGACCAAGCCGCACACTTCCTCCAAGAGCACCAGGGCGAAGGCGACTTCGTCCTCGGCCGCGAAATGCCCAGCGGCTGGATCCTCACCATCGAATCCGAAGGCTGGATCGGCTCCGATGACGATGTCCTGCGCACCCTCGCCGCCGACGGCCGCACCGCCATCAGCGCCTACCGCGACCCCGACACGAAGACGGCCACCATCGCCCACGACGGCGCCATCCTCGGCCGCCTCGAACTGTCCGGCGGCTACTTCGACGGCCTCTCCGACAGCGTGGACACCACCCACCCCGTCATCGGCTCCCTCACCGCGGCGGGCTTCGACGCCTCCGACGCCTGCGAACCCACCGGCGAAGCCGACACCCAAGAGCCCGACGGCTGCCTCATCCTCGCCGTACGCGTCCTGACCGGCGTCACCCTCACCGCAGCCGACTTCGAGGGCCCCTGGACCGGCGGCCTCTCCTGCACCGCCTTCTGACCCGGGCCAAAAACCATCTTGAAGCCAAGATAAAGGCGGGCAAGGTCGATCCGCGGGGACGGCGAACTCGAGGCGGCCGCCGCGCTTGAGGGCCGCCTCGGCGAGCCGGCTGTCCAGACCGCCCGCCATGCAGGAGACGACGACCAGCTCACGGCATCGTCCTGGAGTCGGTGGGCCTGGCGCTCGACGTCCTGGTCAGGATGGAGGCCGGGCCCGCCGGGCAAACTGGCGAGCGGCGTGGGGGAGAGGTCGGTGGGTTCCTCGCCCGCCTCCAGCAGCATGTCCGCCGCACCCCCGATGAGCGGGTCCGGCTTCCCGACGACCGCGTGGTCCTCGGTCGGGCAGTCGCACCGATCCAGCAGACTGCGCATGGCCTCGATCCGGCCGCGTCGCCAAGTGAAAATCCTCCAGCGAGCCGGCTACCTCACCCCGACCAAGAAGACGTCGAACTCCCACTTGCGCACATGGCTGTCCCTCACCCCCTCAGGCCGTAGGGCACTGGCAAAGCACCTGGCCGAGCTACGCCGCATTGCAGATCTCACGGATTCCGCTTGACGTCACACAGCGTGAGCGCTCCACAGAAAGTGATCCAGAACCCAAACTCATCAACATCACCCGCGGCGAGCTCACGAACGCTAACCTGGCTCGCCACCCGCAAGGCCAGCCGCCGGTGACCGCCGCTGCCCGCACCCGGCTGGAGCGCGTCGGTGCCTTCGCCGGTATCGCGAAGCTCGCCGTCCAGCAGATCGAGGACGAACTGGGCGATCCGGCCGACGCCGAATTCCTCGCCGAGACGCTGCGCGAGCTGTTCGACGGGGCCGACCCGCCCGGCGGCAACTTCGGCTCGCTCAACCAGCTGTTGACGATGGCCTCCCGGGCCGCCGCGCTCACCGTGCTGGACGGTGAGGACTCCGAGTCCGCCGCCTGGGTGGGTGTCGCTGCACGGCTCGGTGGAGGTGCCCGCGCCGCCCCAGTGGGTGGCCGCGTTGCGGTTGAGGTCCACGCCGGTCTGGCCGTTCACGCCGCAACCGCCGCCTTGGGAGTCATCGGCGTTCGTGCGGTGGAGGATGGGGTTGTCGCCGCGCTGAGCGACGATGTCGATGCCGTCCGGGTTGGGGATCGGGACGACCCACATCTCGGTGGAATCCATCGGTGCGGTAATGTCGGGGTCTTTGCCGTAGTCGTTGGTCAGGGTGTCGATCCAGCGCCAGGAGACCTCACCCGTGGTGAGCTCCCGTGCGTGGTTCTGGCTGACGACCCGTCCCAGGCGCAGCGCCTGCTCGCCGCCGCAGGAGCAACCGCATGACCATCACCACGGCGGCCAGGGCCGTCACCGACATACTGCAGCCCCGCAACGTTCTGCTGGCCGGCATGCTGGGCATCGGCGTCGCAGCCGCTGGCGACTGGACCGGCATCCCTTGGGGTCTGCTCGGCGCGCTGTGCGCCGGCATCATCCCCGCGGCCTACATCGAGTGGGAGCGTAAGAGGGGCACCTGGGGCGACCGTCACGTGGTGGACCGCACGAAGCGGGCCCCCATCTTCGTGGTCATCCTGGCGTCCATCGGCCTCGGTTCGCTCGCTATGGTCCTTGGACATGCGCCGACCGGCATCCTCATCGCGATGCTCGCCCTGTGGGCCATGACCATCGGACTCCTGACCATCAACCTGGTCTGGAAGATCAGCGTGGACAGCGCGGTCGCCTCCGCCGTCGTCGCGATGCTCGCCGTCGTCCATTCCCCGTGGTGGCTGCTCGCCTTCATCCTCACCGCAGCCGTGTGCTGGTCTCGTGTGGCGCTGACGTACCACACCGTCGCCCAGACGGTGGCTGGCGCAACTCTCGGCGCCGCCACCGCCGCGGCGTTCCTCCTGGCCTGACCCCCGAACAGCAAGGAGCCCCGGACAGTGCGTCCGGGGCTCCTTCGTGTTCAGCGCGCTGGTGCTCAGTGCGGAAGGCGCATCGTCACGTCGTGCAGCCGCGTGATCTCTGCCGGGCTCTCGCCTGCCTCCGGGCCCCAGGAGAGCGGGCCTTTGCCCGCCTGAAGCAGCGGAGGGTCTTGCGCAAAGTGTGGTGCAGTGCCAGCTGCATCAGCCGGGCCATCGCCGCCGTTCACGCCATGGAGATCGCCCGGCACTCAGGATGAGAAGCCCTTACTCAGCACGTGCGGTTGAAAAGGTCAGGGAAAGCTTAGTGGTTTCGTCTGGAGGTGTTTCTGGGGTTGGTCATTGGGTCTTGGTGGTGGTGTCGGTCGCTGCGTGACGGTCCGCTGGTCACTTCGGCTTGCTGCGCTCGGTGGTTGTGCGATCGAGCTTGAAGTACGTATCAACGCTGCGCTCAACGTCGGCCTGCCCCCTCTGGGATGGTCGAGGTGTTACTGCACTCGGCTGTCTACTGTGCGGTGTCGAGGTCCAGCAACGCCGTCGTCGTGGCCGAGAAGGTTTTCGCCGGGCGTGAATTGCTGCCGGGGCCAGTTGGGTGTTGGGCTTTGAGTGTCGGTGTCCTGCGCTGCCGAGATGGGGTGGCGGGGCAGGGCTCCGCGGTGCGGTGAGCGGGTCAGCCGAGCGAGACCAGGCGTGCGCCCCCGTCGGTCTCGATGATGGTGCCAGTGAGGTTGGCATTGGTGGCGGCCAGAGCTACCACCTCGGCGATCTCCTGTGCCGAGGCGATGTGGCGGACCGGCAGAGTGGTGGCCGTTTGTGTGAAGTACTCGCGCTTGGCGTCTTCCGGCAGGCCGTTCCACCAGGGCGTGTCGACGAGTCCGGGAGAGACGGCGTTCACCCGTATCGGAGCGAGTTCCGCGGCCAGTGGCCTGACCAGGGCCTCGACGGCGCCGTTGAGGGCGGCGATGCCGGCGGTTCCTGGCATGCCGGTCCGCGCGGTGATGGCGCTGAGCAGGGTGATCGACCCGTCCGGTGTGAGGTGCGGCAGGACCGCCTGGATGGTGGTGATGTGCGGCCAGAACTTGGCCTCGAACGCGCGTCGCAACATCGTCAGGTCGAGATCGGCTACCGGCCCCGGCCCTTCGCTTCCACCAGCGGCCAGGACCAGCCAGTCGACGCTTCCGGTCGCTTCGGCGAGGGCGCTCATCTCGTCAGGGTTTCCGGCGTCGGCCCGGTGCCCGACCAGTCCGGCGTCGGTGAGGGCAAGGGCGTCAAGGCGTTCCTTGCTGCGGCCGGTGATGTGCACCGTGGCGCCACGTGCCTGGAGCAGGCGGGCCGTTGCGAGCCCGATTCCGGACGTTCCCCCGACCACGAGGGCAGTGCGCTGGGACATGGGATCTCCTTATTTCGAACCGCTGCGTCTCGAATTAAGCTAGCCTCCATGGTCATGGACAAGCAACCCCCTTCGGAGTCACGCCCGGGACGCAAGCGCAGCGAGGAGAGCCGGTTGGCGATCCTGGTCGCGGCGTTTGAACTGGTCGGCGAGGTCGGCTATGCGGGCCTGACGATCGAAGGAATCGCCAACCGCGCCGGATGCGGCAAACAGACGATCTACCGCTGGTGGCCCTCCAGGGCCCACGTCCTCCTCGAAGCACTCGCAGTGAAAGCCGATCTGTACGTCACCAACGCCGACCATGGCTCCTATGCCGACGACGTACGGGCCTTCCTGGAGGACACGTTCCAGCTCGGCCGCCAGCAGCGCGTCGTCGAGATCCTGCGCGTCCTGATGGCGGAGGCCCAGATCAACGAGGAGTTCGGCCAGCTCTTCCGCAGCGCCTTTCTGCAGCGGCGGCGCGACGCGCTCCAGGTCGTCCTCGATCGGGCCCGGACGCGGGGCGACCTGCCGCCCCGCCCTGCTGCGTCCACCGTCCTGGACATCGTGTTCGGCACCTTGTGGTACCGCCTCCTGGCCACGCGCCAGCCCATGGGCGACGACCTCGTCGAGGAGCTCACGGCCACCCTCACACAGGCCGCACAACCCCCGACCAACGCAGCGATCGACCTGGGAGACCAGCAATGACCCTTTCCCCCGCCATCCTCATCACCGGCGCCACCGACGGCCTCGGCCTGGCCCTGGCCGAACGCCTGGCAGCCGACGGCGCCGACCTGATCCTGCACGGCCGCAACCAGGCCAAACTCGACCGCATCGCAGACCAGTTCACGGCCCGCGGCGTATCCAGGCCCCGGACCGCGACCGCGGATCTCGCCGACCTCGACCAGGTCCGCCGCATGGCCGCTGAGATTCGCGCATCGGTGGGCCGACTCGACGTCCTGGTGAACAACGCCGGCATCGGCGGCGGGCAACCGGACGGCCGCACCCGCCGCACCAGCGCCGACGGCCACGAGCTGCGCTTCGCCGTCAACTACCTCGCCGGCTTCCTGCTCACCCTCGAACTCCTGCCGCTGCTGCGCGCGTCAGCCCCGGCCCGCATCGTCAACGTCGCCTCCATCGGCCAGCACCCGCTCGACTTCGAGAATCTGATGCTGGAGCACGACTACGACGGCATCCGGGCCTACGGCCAGAGCAAGCTCGCCCAGATCACGTCCGGCTTCGAGCTCGCCGCACGCCTGCCCGCCGACGAGGTCACGGTCAACAGCCTCCACCCCGCCACCTACATGCCGACCAAGATTGTCCTCGCCGAGATCGGACACAGCATCGACACGCTGGAAGAAGGGGTGACCGCCACCCGTCGGCTCGTCACCGATCCGGCACTCGCCGGCACCACCGGACGCTTCTATGACCGCACCCGCGACGTACGCGCGCATTCCCAGGCATACGACAGCGAGAACCGACTGCGTCTGTGGCAGGCGAGCCTGGAACTCACCAAAACCGAGAGCCCGCTGTGTTGAGTGCCGCTGACGTTGAGGCCGTGGGCATGGCCGCCGTCCTGCCCGATGCTCGCAGGACCAGGGCCGCAGACTACGGCCCGTCGTGATCCGCTTCTTGTGATCGGCCTGTCTGCATGCCCGTTGCCGCCGCCCGTGGGGGCTGCCGCACGGGGGCTGAATGGAGGTGTCAGGCTCGCCGCCGTATGTGGGGGCGGGCCTGACTGTGGGGCTGGGCAGTTACCGCTTGGGGGCGACTGTGCGGGTGCCGGTCCAATCTTTGGCGACGCTGATGGACTTGGTCTGGGAGAGGCCGGCGGTCTGCGTTGCTTCGTTGATGTCGCTGGGTTCGATGTATCCGTTCCGTCCGGTCTTCGGGGTGCACAGCCAGATGTCTCCGCCGTCTTCGAGCAGTCCGATGGCGTCGACCAGGGCGTCGGTGAGGTCACCGTCGTCATTGCGGAACCACAGCAGGACGGCATCGGCGACGTCGTCGTGATCCTCGTCGACCAGGTTGTTGCCGGTGATCTCCTCGATGCCCGCGCGCAGGTCCTGGTCGGTGTCGGCGTCGAAGCCGATCTCCTGGACGACCTGGCCGGGCTGGAAGCCCAGCCGGGCCGCAGGGTTGGTCCGCTCTTCTGTGGTCATCACTGCCTCCGGTGTCGCTGGACGCGCCTGTCGCGTCTGCTCTGTAGTCAATCAGACACCCAGAGTGGTGATGGGTGGCGCATTCGCTTGAGGCCACACCGAGCCGAAAAGCCTGTTCCAGGCGCGAGGTCGCGATGCAGGGAGACCGGTCAACCTTCGCTGAGACAGCTGAGACAGGGCGGCAGCGGCCTGGTACTGCTTCTTATCCTGTTGTTCCGCGGTGATGTGCAGCGGTGTGCTGCTGCTCGTGGTCCTAGTTGTTGCAGGTCAGGGCGTTGTTGGCGCTTTCGGCAGGGCAGGCTTTTGGAGTTGTGGCGTGACGGCTTGTCACGCCGTCGCCAGTGCATCGCACACGATGCAGTTGTCCACGCTTGCGTCAGGGTGTCGGGTCCCAGAGTCCGCCGGCTTCGCCGCGAGCGAGGTGCTCGGCGTAGACGTCGACCTTCCAGGCGATGACGGACCGGCACTCCTCCAGTGCCTGGATCTGTGTGTCGACGCGCTGTCGATGGGCGTCGAGTAGTTGCAGGCGTTCCGCCTCGTTGCCCGGTCCGCGGCGTACCAGTTCGGCGAAGTGCTTGAGGTCGGCGAGAGGCATGCCGGATTCGCGGAGCTTGACGCAGATCAGCAGCCACTCGACATCGAAGGAGGTGTAGCGCCGTCGGCCGCCCGACGTGCGCTGGACCGGTCCGACGATCAGGCCCTCGCGCTCGTAGAAGCGCAGGGCATGCACGCTCAGCCCGGTCCGCTCGGCCACCTCGCCGATGCTCAGCGACTGCAGGGCATCCTCGGCGGTCGTCATGCCGCTCACTCCTGGATTTGATCTAGACCTCGCTCTAGATCGTAGCGTCTGCGGCATGACCATTACTGATCAGCAGCCGCTCGGCTCTCCCTTCTCCGCTGCCACCACCTCCGAGGACATCGTGGCCGGCCATGACCTTTCGAGCAGGACCGCCGTGGTGACCGGGGGCTACTCCGGGCTCGGGCTGGCGACCACCCGGGCTCTGACGGCCGTCGGAGCCCGGGTCATCGTTCCCGCCCGCCGCCCGGATGTCGCTCGTGCCGCCCTGATGGAGGTGAAGAACTGTGAGGTCATCCCCATGGACCTGGCCGATCTCGACAGCGTGCGCACTGCCGCCGCGCACATCAGCGACCGTCTCGACAGGCTCGACCTCCTGATGGCCGTCGCCGGAGTCATGGCCACCCCGGAGCGGCGCGTGGGGCCCGGCTGGGAAGGCCAGCTCACCGCCAACCACTTCGGGCACTTCACCCTCGCCTGCGAGCTCTACCCGCGCCTGGCCGCCGCAGGCGGCGCGCGCGTCGTCGTCAACAGCTCCGCTGGACACACCCTGACCGACATCCGCTGGCACGATCCGCACTTCCGCACCGGCTACGACAAGTGGCTGGCCTACGGCCAGGCCAAGACTGCCAACTCCCTGTTCGCGGTACATCTCGACACCCTTGGGCAAGGCGACGGCGTACGGGCGTTCGCCCTCCATCCTGGCAAGATCATCACCGGGCTCCAGCGGGAGATGACGCTGCAGGCGCAGATCGACCGCGGCTGGGTGGACGAACACGGCAACGTCATCGGCGACGGTTTCAAGACCCCTTCCCAGGGGGCAGCCACTGGCCTGTGGGCCGCCACGTCCCCGCTCCTCGACGGTCGCGGCGGTCTCTACCTGGAGGACTGCGACGTCGCCCGCGTCTCCGCCCACGGCACCCCCATGGACGCCGGCGGCGTCCGTGCCTACGCCGTCGCCCCCGACGCGGCAACGCGCCTCTGGGACCTGTCTCTCGCCGCGACCGGCGCCACGCCGATCACCCGATGAACCCGCGCTCGGTGGATGCCGAAGCGCGGGTTCATCACGGCCATCTCGAGCAAACCCGCCGGCAAAACGTCGTCGGGGGGCAAAGGGATCTAGGCATGCCGCACCCCAATGCACCTTACGGTCGAGGGCCGACGACGGCTCATGGAACGCTGCCGCACTCGCCCGATTGCGCACGTCGCCGCCGAGATGAGCATCTCGAGGGCATGCGCCTCCCAGTGGGTACTCCTCGTCAAACTGCTCGGCGACTACACCGACGCGGCCCCGCCCGGCTTTCTGATGGCGAAGCAGTTCGAGGGCCACCCCACCGCCCAAGCCTCCCGCGCCTGCGGCACTTTCCTGCGCCGCGTCTTCTGGCTCGCCCTCACGACCGCGACCGGCAACCCGACGGCCTCTACACCACCGGTGCGCCCTCCGAAGCCGTCGACCTTCGCACGATCGCGCCCCGAGCAAGGGCTACAAGACCGAACGTTCCGAAGGCGGCCCTGCCTCGCCGCCAGGCGCGAGATGGGCATGACGCTTCTCAAGGCCTGACGCCATGTCTGAAGCTCAGCCCCTCCTGTTCCTCCTGTTCCTGCTCGTCGCAACGACGCACTCTGACCTGCAGATTCTCGGAGATAGCCCTGAGGGTCTGAACAGAGGCACATGGAGGTGAGGACGCTCTCATCGATGCAGGTGGCGAGCCTGGACGAGTGCTCGCTCAGTGAAGCAGTTGTTCGCCGCCGGCGGGCCGGTAGTGGTGGCCGGCTTGTTGAGCGGTGAGGTCGACGGCTCCGTCCGTTGTTGGACAGGCCAGCGGCATCACGTTCAAGTCAATGGCCGAGGCTGAACATCTCGGGCAAGCGGCAGCCAGGCCCTAAGCGCGGGCTCCCTCGACGGCCTCGTAGCAGGCTTCGATCAGGGCACGCAGCGCGGCCCGGGGCGGACCGTTCCGTACCGCGAGGTAGGTCTGCATGACCGGCGACGGTCCGGTCAGGGGAAGGAACACCACGCCGGGAACGGAAAGCTGATCGGCGAGCGGGGCGTAGAAGACCGTCCAGGATGGTTTGCCGTAGCCGATGGCGGCGAGGGTGTCCTGGTCGTTGGTGAACTCCGGGCCCAGGACGGGCGTGTAGCCGGCCGCCCGGCAGGAGCGCATCACCAGGTCGTGGAGCGCGGGGTTGCGGGAGTGCGGGGAGAGCCGCAGCGGCAGATCCGCGAGCCGGGCCAGTTCGACGGTCTCCCGCGTGGCCAGCTCGTGGCCTGCGGGCAGCGCAGCCATGAGCGCGTCCTGCCACAGCGGCAGGAACTCCAGCCCAGGGTCGGTCCGTTCACCGCGCAGCAGGGCGGCGTCGAGGTCACCGGCCCGCACCTGCGCCAGACGTTCCTCGGTACTGCTGGTGACGAGTTCCAGCTGGGCGTGGCCGGTGTGGGAGGTGAACGCGGTGAGTACGGCGTCCAGCCAGGCACCCAGCCCCGAGCTGGTGCCGAGGCGCACCGTCGCGGCCTGTTCGGCGCACAGTTCGTCGATGGCCTCCCGGGCGCGTGCCTGGAGGGCGAGCATCTCCCTGGCGTAGGGGAGGAGCCGGTTGCCGGCCTCGGTGAGGCGGACGATGCGGGTGGAGCGGGCGAACAGTTCGGTACCCAGCTCGCGTTCGAGCCGGCGGAGCTGCTGGCTGACCGAGGACTGCACGATGTGCAACCGGTCGGCGGCACGGCCGAAGTGCAGTTCCTCCGCCACGGTGAGGAAGTAGCGCAGCTGACGCAGTTCCATGGCCCCCGGCCTCTGTTCCCCGTGACCAGAATTGATCACCGTTTGCGATCAGTGTAGGCGGGAATCGCTTATTGGCCGGCGGAGGTGATCGCGATTGGCTGGGGACGTCACGAACCGCGCGGCCCGCCAGGGCCCACGAGGCAGAGGAGAGCCATGCCCAGCCTGGACGTCAACGACACCACGCTCTACTACGAGGACGAGGGGACCGGCCCGGCGCTGCTGTTCCTGCACGGCTGGGGGACCAGCGGCCGGACCTGGGGCGCCCAGCTGCCCGACTTCACCCGGGACCACCGGGTGGTCACCGTCGACTGGCGGGGCTGCGGGCGGTCGGCCCGCCCCGTCCGGGGCAACACCACCTCCGGGGTGGTCAGCGACCTGGTGGCGCTGATCGGCGCGCTGCGGCTGGACCGGCCGGTAGTCATCGGCTCGTCGATCGGCGGGTCCTTCGCCACTGAACTGGCCATACGGCGCCCTGAGTTGATCGCAGGTGTGGTTCCGGTGGGGGCGCCGGGGTACTGGCCGTCGACGCAGGTGCAGGCTCAGGCGGAGCTTGTGGCCGCCCTGCGCCGCGACCGGGCCGGTACGGTCGCAGGCTGGGTGCCGGGGTGGTACGCGCCGGGCACCGAGTCCGCGCTCATCGACTGGACGGTCCGCCAGATCCTGGATTCCGGCGTCTACATCGACGAGCACCAGGCCACCGCCGACGGCTACGACCCCCGCCCGACACTGCCCGGACTGCACGTGCCGATCCACTACATCCACGGTGAGCTGGACACGGCGATCCCCCTGGAGGTGGCCCGAACCTGCGCCGCCCTCACCCCCGGAGCCGCGGTCAGCGTGATCAACGGCGCCGCCCACATGCCACACCAGGAGCTCCCCGACCGGTTCAACACCGCACTGCGCGCCGTGCTTGCGCGGATGGCCCAGGCCGCCCGCGCCACCTCGTGACCCGCCCGGACGAGCCCACGGAGGCTGTCCCGGTCAGTCGGCGACCGCGACCAGATGCCGCAACAACGTGCGACCGGCCGCTGCCTCGACGCCTTCCCTCGCTTCGCCGCCGACAGCCGGGAATGTGAGAGGTCAGGCCGCTCGACTGGAAGCCACCTCTCTCGAAAAGCCGCATGTACCCGACAACTGAAGTGCTCAGCCCGCCAACTCCAGCGCTCATCCACCGACCGAAGCACTCGGTCACAGCAGCGTCGGTGCCCGGTGACAGCGCACCAGCGTCGGTGCCCGGTGACGGCGAACCTTGAGCCCGTGCAGTGCAACGTGAGCGGCATGGATGACTACCAAGGCATCCACCGTTCGTGAGAACACGCCCCACCCGCTCCACGCTCCGGCTACGGTCACACGCATGCATATCCCCCTGTCCGAGGCAATCGACCGGTACAAGCGGGAGCCGGGCGCGCACGGCAACGCCTACGACTGGTATCGACGGTCAGCCCAGCGAGGCAACGGGGTTTCGATCCACGGCCACACCATCCCGGCGATGAAGGTCGGGCGCCAGTGGATGGTGGAGGAGTCCGACCTGGATGCCGCTCTGGCCGCGATGAGTGAGGCGCGGGCTCTTCTGGTTCGGCGGACGGCCGACTATGACCAGCGCATTCTGCATCCGGGCACCGTACGCATCGAAGGCGGTGGGTATCGCGTAAGTGACGCGTTCCACTTCCTGTGGAACGACATGGACCGTGCCAGGCAGCGCAGCGATGGGTGCTGGATCTGCAACAGGTGCTGGACGGTAGCCACCGAGGAACACGACGGCGAGGAATGCCATCGATGCCGTGACTGGAGCCCTTGCGGGACCGCCTGCACCTTGAGCCGGATCCGCTGTCGTACCTGCGGAGCGTCGCAGGCGGCGTAAACCCTCTAAACCTTGAGCAGCAACCACATCGACCCCGAGGCGGGCGCCGTGGTCGATGACTGTGGTCCGATAGCCGGTACCGGCCCATGCCCTGCTGATGCGCGGGTGGTCAGCGGCGATGTTTGAAAGCACATGAATGCCGCCGGCATTGTCGGAGACGCGGCGGCGGTGACCAGCACGGCCAGGAGGAGGCCGGTGAGAGCGAAGGCCTCGGGGTAGCTGCTGGTGATGATCCGGGGATCTCGCGGTAGGTGCCTCCCTGCGGAGGAATGAGGCGGCGCAGTCTGAGGTTGCGCGGCTGGTGGAAGCTGCGGTTGTCTCACCAGCCGAGTACGGCCCCGGCGCCATCGGCCCGGCCGCGGCATGCCGGTGCGTCTCGTGAAGGTGCCTGCTGTTGGTGGAGGTGAAGGCGGTACTGCTTGAACCGCCCGGATGGCCCGGTCGGCCCCATGGGTTGCCGCACTGGCCCTACGCCCAGGCGGCTACATGCCGGCCGCCTCGTACGCACGAAGGACGATGGTGGCTCTGGCTCGCACCTGTTCCTCGGAGTCGTGCACCTGGATCTCTTCGAGCAACGGCTTGAACTCCGGCCATTCGATGTAGACGACAGACGAGACGGCGATGTCCCGAACCCGGTATTCGTCGTGTTCACGGGCAGCCTTGGCGAAGGCAGCGAAGAATTCCTGGTCGAACTCGCGCGGCGCACCGAACCCGGCCCGGACCAGGGACTGGGCGAGGTGGCGCGGATCCTCGTCGTCCTGAATCGCTGCCAGCAGCTCGGCGAAGCTCTCGATTTCGTCTTCCAGGTCGTCATCCATTTGCCGGATGACTCGCTCGGCGAGCTCGGGATCCTTGCCGACGGCGACGATGCAGCAGTCGTTGGAGATGTGACTTTCCAGGTAGCCGAGCACCACTTCCCGCGTCACCCCCCAATTCACCTCGCGCCCCTTTCCCCGGTCGAAGTTCCGGTCGGCTTCGTACACGACAGGCCAGCTGTACGACTGCGCCAACTCGTTGATTTCGTCGGCCATCGGGGAGTGTCGCAGTACTCGCCGTCGTGTCCGGTAGGCCATGTCCTGTCCCTTGCTTCGTTCCGCTGCGATGTGCCGGTTCGGTGTCAGTGGCCGGTGTCAGTGACGGCATGTCAGATTAGCGTGTTGTGCTGGTGGTGGCCGGACTGGGGGATCGGGTAACTGACGTGGGCGGTTTCTGCGGCGGGTGCGGCTGTCATGGGGCGGCACACCCCGCCCCGTGCCGCTATCTCAGGAACGGCACTTCTGATCCTTCGGCGGCTGCGCGGCTGCACCGTGGTGGGTGATGGTGTCCGCGGCGGAAGGCTATTGGGTGGGGGAGTCGGGCGCGTGGGGTGAGGTCACCGCGGGGTCGAGGATGTCCAGGCCTTCAGCTCCACGGTGTCTCCCTCATGTCCCAGCCCCTCGTTCACGACGGCTCCCTCCGCTGTGTTCGGTGCGCGGAATCCCCCCCCGCGCACACAGAGAAGGGAGCGGTATCGGCCCTGATGTGACACAGCGCCCGGAAAACTTCTGACGGCCTTCACGCCGCCTCGACCCACTGGGACGCCGCCTGCCGCAGCCGCGCCACTGCTCGGCTCCGCCGACGACGCAGCGCCACCGGACTCACCCCCCACGCCGATGCCGCCGCGGCATCCTGCGGCGCGCCCTCGCGGTAGTGGTCGCAGATCCCGGACGCCGCCTCCGTGGTGAGCACCTCGTGCTCCAGCGCCCACACCAGGAGCGCCACCATTTCGCCGCGGGCCCCCTCCAGCTCCTCCACCGCACTCACATCTGCCTGGAGGCCGGTCGCCTCGGCGGCCCGCGCCAGCAGCGCCGGCTCGACAGCGTCCGCAGGCTCGACACCACCCGCAAGCGCCGCAGCCCACGTCTCATCCAGAGGCTCAGAGGGCGCCAGCTCCCGCTTGAGCTCACGCGAAACCCGGTGCCACAACTCCAGCCGCAGACCTGCCGCGACCATCCGCGGCCGCCGGGCAATCGGGAAGGTGTGCACCACCTCCCACAGGGAGGCGATCACCACCTGCGCCACGTCCTCGATGTCCTCACCGCTGCGCATGCATCCGCGCAGCAGGCGGCAGGCATGCGGGAGGGGGGCCGGCCGTTCCTGTGTCCTGGGTCTGGCCCGTATGTCGGCCCGTGTGTCGGCTCTGCTCGGGCATGCCGTCGGCGAGTGCCTGGCGCTGCTGGTGGCGTTCGGACTCGCAGGGTGTTTCCAACGTGGCGGGGCTTGTTCGATCAGCTCGCTGAGGTGCTGGCGCGAGACGCGGCGAAAGGTTGGATGCGACGTGGTTGCGGGCTTGCTTGATGTTCATGTCACGACGTGCCCGCCATCAATTGTCGGTCAGGCTGTGAGCCTCAGGGGAGGAGGACAAGTTTTCCTTTGGTGCGGCGGCTGAGCAGGTCTTCGTGTGCGTCGCGAGCCCGTCCGAGATCGTACTGGGCGCCGACCAGCGGCCTCAGGCGTCGCCGGGCCGTGAGGTCGAGCAATTCTTCAAGCGCCGTACCACCGGCCCCGTTCTGGGTGATGAGTGGGACGACCCAGAAGCCGGCGACAGTGATGGTGTCCAGCGCGAGTCGGCTGGGGGCAATGGCGCAGGCGGCCTGCCGGGAGGAGGCACCGTAGGTGACCAGCCGGCCGAGGTATCCGAGGGCGTCCAAGGCGGAGTCGAGGACGGGTCCGCCGATGGCGTCGAGGATGATGTCGACCGGGCGGCCGTGATTGGCGTCGAGGACGCGGTCCTTGTAGCCGTCGGCGTCGCCGTCGATCGCCGCGTCCGCGCCCCGTTCGAGGGCAAAGGCGCGCTTGTCGTCGGACGACGCCGTGGCGATGATGCGTCCGGCCCCGAACTCCCGGGCCAACTGGAGGGCGAGACTGCCGGTTCCGCCCGCGGCAGCATGGACGACCACGCTCTCGCCGGGCCGTATCCGGGCGACCGAGCGCAGCAGATGCCATGCCGTCAGCCCCTGTATGAGCAGAGCCAGGGCCTCGCCCGCGCTCACCGGCTCCGGTAACGCGACAAGGTCGCGGTCGGCGACGATGGTCTTCGCGGCGTAGCCACCCTGGGGAACATAGCCGAGGACCCGCCGGCCGCCCGCGGTCCGGCCGACGACCTCCATCCCGGGGATGCGCGGCAGCCGTGCCTTCGGTGCGTACGGGCCTTCGGTGTGCTCGCCGGCCATCTGTTTGATGTCACCGAAGTTGACGCCCGCGGCCTCCACCTCGACGAGGGTCTCGCCCGGCACGGCCACCGGGTCCGGCAGATCGGCCTCCGTCAAAACCTCCGGACCGCCGAACCGATCGAACCGCATCGCACGCATGAACACCTCTCCCACGACTGATCACTGCTCTCTCCAAAACTACGCAGGACTCGGCGATCACGGCGGGCAATTCACTGCGCGCACACGGCAACGGCAGGTCCGCTCACGAGTCCGTCATCACCGCGCGCGTGCGACATCTTCGGCCGTCTCGAACAGCACGACCGACCTACGAGTCCGTGACGTAACGATTGGCTGTTTGTGCTGCTGATCGGGGATTCACACCATCGCGGTCAGAGCCGAATGCATAGCGCGTCAACAAAGGGGGCCGCCAGGTGTAAGCCGAGCACCGAGCTCGTCCTCGTCCGCACGACGGCCTGTTCTGCCGTGCCCGCCGATCACGCCGTCGGTGACCGGCCGCCCCGTCAGCCGGGCACGACGACGCCGCCCTGGCCCATGACCTGGTCGTTGACGACGTTCAGTCAGGTGGCGCCCGTGTGCCGCAGCCCGAAACAGCGGGGGCTGTATCCGGCGTGCAGGGACTGTGCACTGGGACGGCGATGCGGACCCTGTCGGCGGAAGTACGGCATGGGCCACGAGGCCGTGCCTGAGGATGGGGGTCCTGCGCACTACGGGCGGATCTTCAAGACCCTGCACCTGCTCCATCCCCTTCGTCTCCGACACCGGATACCCGATGCCGGATACCGCGGCATGATGGGATTTGGGTTGTGCGAGTGGATCCGGGCCATTGGGTTTGTCGTCGGCCGCGACGACATCACTCGTACCGGACCTGCCTCCGCGCCTGCCTGCACGCCGTCCGCCTGCTGGACGTTGCTCCGGGCCGGTGCGTGGCCCAGGAGGGCTTCACTTCAGACTCTCGAGACGTGACCGCGGGTTTGTGGCTGGATTCGTCGATGCGCTCTTCCCCGCCCCTCGGTCAAGCGGTACTCCTTGCCGGGATGCAGGGCGGCCGCAGCCAGGAAGGGACACTGCGATGACTCATGCGCCCCACCACGGCCAAGGAAGCTTGGAAAGTGCCGCACCTGGCGATTGGGCTGCCTGCGGCCAGACGGAGATGACCTCGTTCGACGAGGTGTACGACGAGCCGGACCCGCGAGGCTTCTTCCGTCTCCTGGGTCACTGGGACTATCAGACGCCTCACCATGCGCAGGGGGTGTTCCGGCGCGTGGCCGCCGCCCGCGCCGCCGCCCCGGTCACTGTGCTGGACATCTGCTGCTCGTACGGGATCAACGCGGCCCTTCTCAACCACGACCTCACCCTGGAGGACCTGTATGCCCACTACACGTCCCCGCAGGCCGCAGCGCTCACGACAGCGGAGTTGATCGAGTGGGACCGTGCCTATTACGCGGCTCATCGACGTCCCGACGCGCACCGGGTGATCGGGCTCGACATTGCCGCGAACGCCATCTCCTACGCTCTCGCCGTCGGTCTGCTGGACGAAGGCTTCACCGAGAACCTCGAAGTGGCTTCGCCCACCCGCGCTCTCCTGCGCGCCGTGCAGCCGACCCTTTTGGTCACCGTCACGGGGGGAGCGAGTTTCCTGTCCCCGAGCACCTTTCAACCGCTCCTCGCCGCCGCTCACGAACAGGTGTGGGTCGCGGCGTTCGTTTTGCGTACCGGCTCCTACCGCCACATCGCTGATGGGCTGGCGCCGTACGGCCTCGTCACCGAGAAAGTGGCTGGTTTGAGCTTTCCGCAGCGCCGTTTCACGAGTGTGCATGAGCAGCGGTATGCCATCGCCGCGGTGACTGCCGCCGGCGAGGACCCTCGAGGCAGGGAGACCGACGGCTACTTCCATACCGCCCTGCACCTGTCACGACCCGCGAAAGACGCCGCAGCTATTGCGCTCACCACTTTTACGTCGCAGAGCGCGTGAGCACACGCGAACCCCTACGTCGGAGAGCGCGTGAGCACACGCGAACCCCGTGCGAGGTTGCCCGCTGGTTTCGGCCGGCGGCCTGTCCGCACCGCTGAAGGGCACCGCCCGCTGCGCCAAAACCGTGCCCGGCTCGTGCGGGCCCTCTTCATGTGGCTGGACCGCCTCACACAAGCCGTCCCAGCTGCTCCGTGGGCCAGGAAGTCCTGCTGCAGGGCTGCTCGTTGGACAGGTCTGATGACGTACGGCATGACCTCGCGGCCCGCCCCGAATGCAGAGGGCGCCATCCCGACGACAGTCCGCTTCGATCCGAGCGAGTCCCTGGAGATCGACCGATGGATCCTGGAGCTGAGGACCCGGACCGGCATCTGCTGGGATAAGGCCGAAGTGATCCGTTGGGGCAAGGCCGAAGTGATCCGTTGGGGCAAGGCCGAAGTGGTCCGTTGGGGCAAGGCCGAAGTGATCCGTGAACGGCTGCGCAGGGCACGTACGCCCGGCAGTGTCCTGCGCGACGTGCTGACCGCCCGCTTCTACACGAGCTGAACCAGACGCAGACAGTCCGTGGAGGCCGCCCGTTTCAACTGGGGCCTCTCCACGCTGTGCGGCCCTGTGAGGATGGCTCCGTGCCCGGTGAACGTTCCCGGTCACCGCGCTGGTCGCAGTTGTTGATGGGGCGGGAAGTGGATTCGGCGCCCCTGTGGCAGGAGCGCCGATGTCTCACCAGCCGACGATCAGCGAGTGCCGCCGACGCCAAGGGCGTTCGTCTTGGAGGCGAGGTCGTTCTTCGTCTTCAGCTTGTCGGCGACCTTGCTCACCTGGCCGATCAACACGTCGGCGTTGATGTCACGGAGCGGGTTCTTCACTTCGTTCTTGCGGACAGTGCTGCTGTCCACCAGCTGGTCGTCACCGCGCGGCCCAGGAGCCGCGAGTGCGGGGGATGCGGCCCCCAGAACCAGCGCGACGCCCATAACACCCGCAGCGGCCTTGGCGATCTTCACGATCTGTACCCCTTCCAGCAGATGCGCTCAACGGCGCGCACGACTCTCGTGCCTCCGGAGCATCCCGTCCTCGGACGCTCATCACGCACTGCCACAGCCCCTAACCACTGCGCTCATATCAAAGTGTCGGAGCATCACTCGTCCGAGTAAATATCTTCATCAGAGTGTTCTGCGGGGCTTGTCCGGCGCGTCTGGCAGACACATTTCGGAGCCGGGCGGATGCGGGTTGCTTCGGTTGCCTCATGCTGTGATGAACAGGCTGAAGACGGTGATGAGTGCCGGGCCGGCAACGAGCACGGCTCGTGCCGTGGTCGACCCGCTGAGGCGAGCCACCGTTCCGGTGACTCAGCACTCTTGAACTGTGGGCGTGCGGTTTTGGGCTTGGTGCTCAGCTTGAGCTCAGGGGTAGAGGGTGCTGCCCACGTTCCGTGAGAGTTGGGCGGCCCAGGCGATGGCGCGGTTGCGGCCCGAGCCCTCGCCGTCCGAGACGGTGAGCAGGACACCGCCGACCCGGACGTGCACCCTGTGCTCGGTGTGTCGGCCCTCGTAGTTCAGTGTGTGGATCTCCAGGTATGCCTCGTCGCCGATTCCCTCGAGCGGTTCCACTGCGTATTCCTCGCCGGCCGAGCCGGCTTCCGCGTCGGAGGCGAAGGAGGGACAGTGCCGCATGATGTTCTGTTCGACGCGCAGGAGGTCGCGGGCCGAGGCGAGGGGCAGCGACGTGAGTGTCTGTGTGGCCACTGCATGCCCTTCGTTGGCCTTGCGGTCCACGAACATCGAGATGGCTGTCGTGATCGTTCCGCGGTAGGAGGCCGGGCTCAGCCAGGCCGGGTCCTCGTGGGGGGAGAGACAGTATTCCCACTGGCCTCGCCGCTGCTCACGGGTGCTTTCGAAGGCCGTGGTGTGTGACTCGCCGGGCTCCAGGTTCCGGCCGAAGGCAGAGTCCGGCAGCAGCGTCTTGTGCAGTTCCTGGCCGGTGAAGGTCTGCTGGGGCGGGGCAGCGGCGTCGCGACCGGGTGCGGTCGCCGGCCCCGGGGGTGTCGTGAGCGCGGGGCCTGTGGTGGGGCTCTGCCGTGCGGCGGTAGGGCTCACGGACGGGGACGGTACGTCGCCCGCCTGGCTCCGGTTGCCGCCGCACCCCGCCAGGCCTGCAGTCGCCACCACTACCGTCGCCAGCGTCCCGATCGCTCGATGTCTGTTCACCGGTTCCCTCCCCAGGTTTGCCGATCGCCGGTTGCGTCACCGTAGTCGACGGCAAGCGTCGGGGCGCCGCAGCAGAACACTCTGACCTGCAAAATTTGCCGGGTCAGGGTGTCCAGAGTGCGGGCTGAGGCGGGGGCGTCAGCCCACGTCGGCCTTGCGGGTGGTACCACAGTGCCTGGTCGCGCCCTGTGCTGTTTCGGGCTCTGCAGCATCAGCCATGACATCCCTGGGGCCCGGTCATGGGGAGCCGTTGCCTCAACCAATCGGTAAGGCTGGTGGGTGGGTCGGTTCAACGGGGAAGTTCGGCGCAGGGATGGCGGGTGACGGGTACCCGACCTCGAATGCATCGGCTGACATGCGGGTGTCGTTGACTCGAGCACGGTCCCGTCCGGGCTCACGGTCGTCCGTACGATCCGGAGCAGTGGGATGCCCTTGGACGGGCTGGGCCGCTCGGTCTCGACCGGGGTAGGCATGCGGGCGCCCACGGTCTCCTGCCAGGTCAGGGGAGGGGGTGAGCGCGGCGCTGATCGAGGACGGGATCATCACCGTTCTGTGGGCGGACCGACATGGTTGCCACCGCCATGGCGTGGACGTTCC
>NZ_JBITYA010000004.1:0-47357 GCF_044544985.1 Streptomyces sp. NPDC053427
GCGGAGCCGTGTAGGCCCGGTGCCGCTGCCGAACAGCCCCGCGCAGCGGCAACCAGCCCGCCGCAGGCGCAACGGCGAGAAAGCCCGAAACACCGACCCAGGCAAAGCGCAGCGCACGGGCCCGCCACAGGCGAAACGGCGACAAACCACCACGGCGGGACGGCCGACAACGTGGGGCCCCGGCAAAGCGCAGCGAACCGGCTAATACTGCCCCTGAACATGATCCCAGAAGCCGTCCCGGAGGACGCGCCGCAGGTCGGCGTGGGCGCGTAGCGAGTGTTGGAGGAGCGCCTCGGCGGTGGTCAGCAGGTCCTGGTCGACGGCGCCGGGCAGATACGGGTGGCCGGGCAGCAGCGTCGCCACCCATTCGCGGCCGCGTTCGGACAGCCACTGGGCCGCTATCCGCGCCCCCACGAAGCGGACCTCCTCGCGGGCGGGCACCGGGCCCTCGACGACCTGCGGCTCGGCGCATTCCACACCCGCCCGCCGTGTGACGTACGGCTTGCAGAAGTCCAGGTCGAAGGTGCGCTGGCTGTCGACCTCCCACAGCAGCGGCTCGGCCTGGTTGCGGCCCCCGGCGGCCTCGATGCCCCACAGGTGCACCCGTGCGCCGTACCCCTGCGCCGCCTCCACCGCCGAGACCAGGTCCTCGTCGCCTCCTATGAGCACCGCATCGCTGATCGCGCGGTGCCGGGCGAGCGACTCCAGGTCGCTGCGGATCAGGGAGTCGACGCCCTTCTGCTGATTGTTGGCGTTGAGATTGCCGAGGCGGACCTTGACGTCCGGCAGCTCGGCGATCCGCTGCTGCTCCTGGGTGTGGATGCGGCGGCGGGCACCGTCGTACCAGTAGACGCGCAGCAGCCGGCTGTCCGGGAAGATCATCCGGGCCTTGTCGATGAAGGCCTCGATGATTCCTTCCGCATCCAGTTCGAATGCCTTGCGATCCTCCGTTCCAGCGACCAGCCGCCCCGCCGCGGCATAGACATAGCCCGCGTCCACGAACGCGGCGTGCGTGGACGGGGTGGTGGCGACCTCGGCGAGCACCCGTGTGAGCAGCTCGTTGGTGCGCTCTATCCCTGCGGCGAGCGCGGTGAGGTCTGTGGGGCCCGGGGGCTGGACGTCGTTCATACCGGACTCATTGTCCGGGCGGTCACTCTGTGAGCACAACCGCTCCACCAGCAAGTACTTAGTTCATCGAAACTTTTCTTTAGCGTAGGGAATGATTGCAGGATGCGGGTCGTTGTACCCGTACGGACCGCCTGGCAATGAAGCCGCGCCCTCCACACCACACAGTTCTCCGCAGGAGGATCAGACGAAGGGAGAAGCCGTATGCGCTTCGAGATCATGCGCCTGGACGATGCCGACGGCACCGCCGTGGACAGCACCGTCGTGGACGCCGCCTCCGTCAACCGGATCGTGCAGCAGGCCGCAGCCATAGGCCAGCGCATCTACATCCGCCCGGCCGACACCGCTGCCGCCCGATGACACCGACGCCCGCCGATAACGACGCCCGCTGAGATGACGACGTCGAAGCGCCCCCGTACGGGATCTCCGTACGGGGGCGCTTCGCGTGTCCGGACCGGGAAGGGCCGGGGGGCTCCGGGGGTCAGGACGCCTGAATCACCTGCGTCACCCCGTTGATGATCTGCTGCACCGCCAGCGCGGAGAGCATCATGCCCGCCAGCCGGGTGACCAGGACCACCCCGCCGTCCTTGATCACCCGGATGATCACCAGCGAGAACCGCATCACCAGATAGAGCACCACATGGATCGCGGCGATCGCCGCCCAGACGGAGAGCTGCGCCGCGGCCCCGTGCGCGTGCTGCACCGCCAGGATCACCGACACGATCGCGCCCGGCCCGGCCAGCAGCGGCATGCCCAGCGGCACCAGCGCCACATTGACGTCCTTGGTCTGGGTCGGCTCCTCCGACTTGCCGGTCAGCAGGTCCAGCGCGACCAGCAGGAGCAGCAGCCCGCCCGCGATCATCAGCGCGGGCGTGGAGATGTGCAGCCGGCCCAGGATCTGCCGGCCGAAGAGGCCGAAGACGGCGATGACGCCGAAGGCGACGGCGGCGGCCTGCCAGGCCATCCGGCGCTGCACCTTGGCCGGGCGCCCGGACGTCAGGGCGAGAAAGATCGGGGTGATCCCAGGGGGATCCATGATGACAAAAAGGGTGACAAAGAGCGTACTGAAGACGGCAACGTCGAACACGGTGATGGCCTTGCGGGAGGTGGTACGGAGCAGCGGATCACGGGCCGGCGCGGCGCGCACGGGACCGGTAGCGGGAAGGGTGGAGCAGCGGGAGCGGCGCTCAGCCGCCCGCGCCGGGCACGGGGAAGGCGCCGGTCGCACGGCGCACGATCTCGCCGTAGATCTCGGGGTCGGTGGTGTACTCACCGAGGCGGCAGGTCTTGCGGCTGCCGTGGTAGTCGCTGGAGCCGGTGGCCAGCAGGCCCAGGTCGGCGGCCAGACCGCGCAACCGGGCGCGGGTGGGCTCGTCGTGGTCCATGTGGTCGACCTCGATGCCGTCGAGACCGGCCGCGGCCAGCTCGCCGATCATGCTCTCCGGTACGCAGCTGCCGCGCTTGAGGGCCAGCGGGTGCGCGAAGACGGTGACCCCGCCGGCGGCCTTGACCAGCCGTATC
This sequence comes from Streptomyces sp. NPDC053427, assembly GCF_044544985.1. Lineage (NCBI taxonomy): Bacteria > Bacillati > Actinomycetota > Actinomycetes > Kitasatosporales > Streptomycetaceae > Streptomyces > Streptomyces sp. NPDC053427. The sequence continues at coordinate 2,647 of NZ_JBITYA010000004.1, forward strand.
GCGTCGAACGGGTCCAGCTCGTGCTTCTCGACGTAGGCCCGGCCGTCCTGGCCGAGCCACTCGGCGGTGAAAGCGTCGGAGACGGAGGCGACCAGGCCCAGCTCGACGAGGGCGGTCGCGAGGTGCGGGCGTCCGACGGCGCCGTCCCCGGCGATCTCCGCCACGCGCTCCCAGGTGATCGGCACGCCGAGGTCGCGCAGCTTGGCGACCATGCCCTGGGCCCGCGGCACCCGGTCATCGCGGACCAGCTCCCGCTCGCGGGAGAGTTCGGGCTCGTCGGGGTCGAAGAGGTAGGCGAGCATGTGCAGGCTCACCCCGTCGATCCGGCAGGAGAGTTCGGCGCCGGTGACCAGCGTGAGCCCCTCGGGCAGCGCGGCCCGGGCCTCGGCATGGCCGCCGACGGTGTCGTGGTCGGTCAGCGCGACCACGTCGAGACCGGCGGCCGCGGCGCCCCGCACCAGCTCGGCGGGGGTGTCCGTACCGTCGGAGGCCGTGGAGTGGGTGTGCAGATCGATACGCACGACGCGGACTCCAGACTGCGGGACGGACGGGGGACTCTCGGGGCGCTCGTACAACGGTGCCCCCAGAAGGATACCGGCCACCCGGATGCGCCCTCGTCGGACGGCCTACGGGCCCCCGCGCCGCGCGCTCAGCCCAGGATCCGCGGCGACAGCGCCCCGCACGGCAGCAGGTCCACCTCCGCGCCCGCCTCCCGCAGATCCGTCAGCACCAGCTCGTCGTACATCAGCAGGCCCGAACTCTCCGGCCAGGCGATCGCCCACAGCCACAGCCCGCGCGCCTCCCCCGCGAAGACCGCGCGGTCCTCGGGCGAGCCGTCGACATGCCACATGGCGGTCGGCCGCCCGGCGGCCAGCACCTTGGCGTGCGGGGGCTTGTCCACGCACATACGGGGGCCGGGGTCGAGGCCGTCTATACCGGCGTAGCGCGCGCCGAGGCCGACGCCCAGCTCCTCGGCGATCAGCAGCAGCTCACCGGGGCCGCCCAGCGGTCCGGGCCCCGAGCAGGCCACCGCGGTCGCGCGGCCGCCGCTGCGGTCGTCACCTGCGCAGGCGACGCCGGTGAACAGCCAGCCGACGGGGAGCGGCCAGGGCATCCATACGGGCACCTGCGCGCGGTGCACCACAACGCCGAGCGCTTCGACACTCGGCGGGACGACCGGCTGGAGTGGGTGCACGACGCCGTGCACGGCGCACTGCCAGGAGTCGGAGAAAAGACCGGGCGCCCGCACCCGGCCACCGCACTTCGGGCAACTGGGTTCGCCCCTCATAAGGACCAACGGTCCTCCAGCCCCGGCGCCGCGTCAAGGACGATCACCCGTCCGGTGCGGCCGGATTCGCGTGCCCGGCCGCCCATTTGGCCGCCGCCCGCGCGCCGTCCCCCTCCCAAAGACTAGTTGCGCATTGCACTTTTTCACTCGGCTCACTTATTGCATGCATATGCCAGCCACCCCCGAGGGCCTCGGGGAGCGCCACGACGGCACCAAGCCCAAGATCGCGGAGTGGACCGACATCCACGTCCCGCTCGCGGTCGCGGCCGTCACGGCGGTGACCGGCGCCGGCCTCGTCGCCGTCCGCCACCGCGCCGACCCTCCGGGCCGGGGAACCGGAACCGCGCGCGGGGTCCCCCGGACGGAGCCCAAGGGAGCCGCGGAGGACGGCATCACGGTCTTCGCCGACCGACCGCCGGGCGGTGGCCCGTAAGCCGCCTGACGCCCCGCCCGATCGGTCGGGGCGTCAGATCCGCCCGGCCCGTGCCCGGTACGCCCTCCCCGTCGTCCGCTCCCCCGGCCGCCCTCAGTCGTCGAGCGGTACGCCCGTGCGCAGCGGATCGCGCAGGTCCGTGCCGTGCCGGAGCCAGCGCTCCTGGAGGGCCTCGGCGCCGTGCACCCGCTTCCAGGCGGACTCGTTGGGCGTCATCGGCAGGAGAGGAAGGAAGCGGACCGGGTCGAGCGGCTCGTCCAGCTCCAGGTCCTCGATCAGCCCGCCGGGCTCGGCCACCAGGACCGAGGTGAAGGGCGCTCCGGGCCACAGCGGCTCCCCCACGTCCAGCGAGGCACCCGGGGCCACGATCACCCCCTCGACCTGCGGGGACGCGCCGAGGACGGCGAGCGGGCGGAGCGCCTTGTCGGTGTCGGCGCGGCCGCCCCGTACGGTCAGGACGAGTTCGGCGCGGGGGCCGCGCACGGGGTCGGCTACCACCGCGGTGGGGTCGGCCATGGGCTGGGCGGACATCCCGAGCGTGGCGTAGCGCACCACCCCGTTGTCCACGAAGCGGAGGACCTCGATACGGTCGGTGCCGAGGAAGGTGACGGCGGCACGCGCGTCCGGCTCGCCCAGGGTCGTCCGCAACCGGGCCTCGACCAGCTCAAGAACGTCAGACATGCCGCGAGCATACGGCCGGCCGCTCACCCGACCGGCGCCCCACCGTTCGTATCGAACAGGCAAAGCGGCACCGTAACGCTTCAGACGGCTGATAGCCTTGCCGTCTGGTCAGGGAATGACGTCGTCCCCCAACGGGGACCGGCCGGAGGAGGTGGGGCTGCGGTGGATCCGAGTCGACCGTGCAGTACCGATAGTTCTCCTGTCATCCCCCTCGCGCAGCGAATCTCCTGATCCGAGAGCTTCCGTACCCAGCCGCTCGGCGGCGAAACCCGGGAAGTTCCTTTGCGCCGGATGTAGATGACGGAAGAGCGCCTTCGACTCTCAATTTCCGTGTTCTGCGAACTGCCGTCAGTGTCACCGCACGGAACGCCGCCCGCTTTGCGGACGTACGGCCAAGAATGCCTCGTACGTCCACGTTCCGGGCAGCGTTGCGCCCCGCGCCCCTGGCTGACGGCCGGCCCGTGAAGGAGCCTGCCATGTCGATGATCCGCGACCTGCGCGCCGCCGTCCGCCCGTCCCGGCGCCGCGACGACACCCCCTACCGCTACGAAGCCACCGCCCCGGCGTGCACCAACAGCGCCATCGTGGACTGCGGCGTCTACCGCGAGGGGCGCCGGGTGAGCGAGCACGTCACCCCCGCCCAGGCGATGGCGAGCGTCCGCGCCGAGGGCGGCTTCGCCTGGATCGGTCTGCACGAGCCCACCGAGGCCGAATTCGCCGGTATCGCCCAGGAATTCGGGCTGCACCCGCTCGCCGTCGAGGACGCCGTGCACGCCCACCAGCGGCCCAAGCTGGAGCGTTACGACGACACCCTGTTCACCGTCTTCAAGACGGTCCACTACGTCGAGCACGCCGAGCTGACCGCGACCAGCGAGGTCGTGGAGACCGGCGAGGTGATGTGTTTCACCGGCCGGGACTTCATCGTGACCGTGCGGCACGGCGGCCAGGGCTCCCTGCGCGCCCTGCGGCACCGGCTCCAGGACGACCCGGAGCTGCTGGCCAAGGGCCCGTCGGCGGTGCTGCACGCCATCGCCGACCAGGTGGTCGACGGCTACATGGCGGTCGCGGGTGCGGTGCAGGACGACATCGACGAGGTGGAGATCGACGTCTTCAGCTCCGGCACCAACGGGAAGGGGCCCGGCGCGAAGGGTTCCTCCGCCAAGGGCGGCGACGCCGGGCGGATCTACCAACTCAAGCGTGAGGTACTGGAGTTCAAGCGCGCGGTGTCGCCGCTGCTGCGGCCGATGCAGCTGCTGAGCGAGCGCCCGATGCGGCTGGTCGACACGGACATCCAGAAGTACTTCCGCGATGTGGCCGACCACCTGGCCCGGGTCAACGAGCAGGTGCTCTCCTTCGACGACCTGCTCAACTCCATCCTCCAGGCCAATCTCGCGCAGGCAGCCGTCGCGCAGAACGAGGACATGCGCAAGATCACGGCGTGGGCGGCCATCTTCGCCGTCCCGACGATGATCGCCGGGATCTACGGCATGAACTTCACCTACATGCCGGAGCTGCACTGGAAGTTCGGCTACCCGGCGATGATGCTGGTGACGGTGGCCATCTGCTTCGGCATCCACCGCGGATTCAAGCGGAACGGATGGCTGTGAACCGGTAGTTGGGCCGGTGCGGCGGGGCGTTGTCGGACCCCCGTGTCATTCTCGGAGCATGAGCCATGAGGTGAGTCCCGAGAGCGTCGAGGAGGAGTGCTACGAGGAAGAGCGGTCGGTGCCCCTCGAGGCGCCGGCCACGCCCGCGGAGTGGGACGGCCTGGTCGGCGACTGGGACAGCCTCGTTCAGGGCTACTACCTCGGCAGCGCCCGGCACGCGGTGCTGGAGTGCGCGCGGCACCTCGAGTCGAGCGTCGCGGCCGGCGGTGCCGAGACCGCGCTGTGGACGCTCGGGCTGTACTGCATCGGCAACCACGTCGTTTGCGCCCGGCCGCATGCGGAGTCCGAGCGCCGGGTGAGAGCGGTGATGGCGACCGTCGCCGGCACCCTGGGCGACACCCCCTGCGGCCATCCGGCGCACCCCTGCGACGACGTCCCGGACGACGGGCACATGGAAGGCTTCCCGCCGGTCCTTGAGATGCTGGCCCATCCCGAGCGGGACACGGCCCATGAGGCGGCTCTCGCCGAGGGGCACGCCGACGAGGACGAGGACGACGAGTGGCGGGAGTCCTGGTACGAGGGCCGGCTCACCCGGGAGATATGGGCCTGCCCGCGGAATCTGGCCGGGTTCGCCCGCGCGTTCCTCGCCTGAGGCGTCGCGTCTCAGCGCCTGGGCGGCCCCGGGCCGCCGTGAACGGGCCCATTAGGCTGATCCGTATGACGGAGACCGTGTCGCAGGCCCTGCAGGATCGGGCGCTCATCGAAGAGGCCACGAAGAAGTCCGGCCTGATCTGGGTGCAGGGGACGGCGGGCCCGGCGCGCGCACTGTGGCATGTGTGGCACGACGGGGCGGCCTGCCTCGTCGGGGGCACCGCGCCCGGCGGACCGGAGCGGGGCACCGGCGCGCCGCGGCGGAACGGCTCCGACGAGCAGCCGCTGGCCGATCTCGGGCTGACCGACGGCGGTCCGGCCACGGTCACCGTACGCAGCAAGGACAAGGGCGGCCGGCTGGTCGTCTGGCAGGCGCGGGTCGTCGAGCTGACGCCGGAGAGCGAGGCCTGGCGGACGGCGGTCGAGGAGCTCAGGGGCAAGCGGCTCAACGCCCCGGACGCGGACACCCTCACGGAGCGCTGGGCACGGGAGTGCCGGGTGCTGCGACTGGAGCCGGTCGGCGAGGAGGCGGCGCAGCGTCCCGGCCGGATGCCGGACACGTCGCATGCCGCGCCCCCGCTGGCCTCGCCCGCCCTCACCCGTCAGCCCATTCCGGCCGCGCTGCCCAAGCTGCTGCGCCGGGGCCGTCGGGGCTGACCGGGCTCTGCGCCGAGTCGTAGGGGCTGACCGGCCGCTGCGCCGAGTCGTGGGCGCTGACCGGCCGCTGCGCCGGGGGCGAAGGGCGGGCCGGCGTCCGGCCGGGCACGTGACAGGTGGTGGGCCGTGGGAACACCGCGCATGCGGTGGCCGCGGGGTTGCCGCTCGTGCGTGGGCTTGGCGGGATTGCCGCGCATGCGGTGCGCCGCGGGATTGCCGCTCATGCAGTGCGCCGGAGGAATACCGCCCCGGCGCCGCCGCGTTGTGGCCCGCAAGGGGCGCCCGCATCCCCTAAGGGATCTGTTCGCCCGCCCCCTAAGGCCCCCGCCCCCTCAGCCCCGGCCCGAGATCCGTGAGCCGTAGTCGACGACCTGGTCCTTGGCCGGGGCCCTGAGGTCCACGCTCTTGCCCCAGTCGTCGAGGCGGACCACGCCCGCGCCGCCCGCGCGCTGAAGCCGCAGCGGATACGGCGTGCCCTCCAGGGAGACGTCCAGGGTGCCGCCGGAACCCGCGGCCGCGGTGACGCGGATGGTGCGGACGCCGTCGATGTCGCTGCGGTCGCCGGTGGCCAGCTTGCCGTGCAGCCCGAGCAGGCTGCCCAGCAGCGTGTCCTTGTCCGTGAAGCCGCTGAAGCGTTTGTAGACCGGGTCGGCGGCGGGCACCTTGACGTACTTGCCGCCGAGTTTGGCCGCGGCGGACTCGTCGGGCGTCCCGGAGTTGGCGCTCTTCTCGCCGGCCCAGAAGGCGGCGTCCGCCTTGAGGTAGAGCGCATCGCCCACCCGCAGCAGCGAGAAGGCCGCCGCCTTGGTGCTCAGCTCGCCCTTGGCGCCGTTCTTCGCGAGCCGCATGTCGAGCTTGTAGGTGCGGCCCTGGCTGACGACATTGCCGGAGAGCCGGACCGTGTCGGCCCGCTCGGCGGCCGCCCGCGCCTTGGATTCGATCTTCGCGGCGGGCAGCTTGCCGACGCCGTTGGTGCCGGCGTCCGGGTCCTCGCCGCCGCAGCCCGCGAGCGCCGCGGCCAGCCCCGCGCACACCGCCCCGACGAGCGCCGCCCGTCCCGTACGACGGCGGCCGGTCAGGGCTCGGGGGCGCGTCCCCGAGGGGGTAGCAGTCACGTCGGCTCTGCCTCCTGATGCGGGTGACCTCGACAGCAGTACGGCAGCGTACCTGGGCCGTGCACGGTTTTCGGCGGGGTGTGGGCAGTACACCCGTACGACCCTGCGGGCGGCTCCGCACGCCCGTGGTGAGGGGCCACCATACGGCCGTTCTCCCCGGGGCGTGGCCGACCGGGGCGCGTTAGCCTGAAGCCGACTCGAGGGATCGTTCCGGGCGGAACGGGAGAAAGGGAGGCGCTGCGCATGGCAGTGGTCACTCCCCGGGTCTTCGTCTCCCATCTCTCCGGCGTCGCCGTCTTCGACCCCAACGGCGACCAGGTGGGCCGGGTGCGCGACCTGGTGGCGATGCTGCGGGTCGGCGCGCGCCCGCCGCGGCTGCTGGGCCTGGTCGTCGAGGTGATCAGCCGGCGTCGCATCTTCCTGCCCATGACCCGGGTGACCGGAGTGGAGTCCGGCCAGGTCATCACGACCGGCGTGATCAACATGCGGCGCTTCGAACAGCGCGCCTCCGAGACGCTGGTGCTGGGCGAGCTGCTGGACCGCCGGGTGCGCCTGGTGGAGAGCGGCGAGGAGGTCACCGTCCTGGACATCGGCATCATCCAACTGCCGGCCCGCCGCGACTGGGAGATCGACAAGGTCTTCGTACGGCGCGGCAAGGGCGGGGCGCTGCGCCGCAAGGGGGAGACGCTGACCCTGGAGTGGTCGGCGGTGACCGGCTTCTCGCTGGAGGAGCACGGGCAGGGCGCGGAGAATCTGCTGGCCACCTTCGAGCAGCTGCGGCCGGCCGACCTCGCGGGCGTCCTGCACCATCTCTCCGCCAAGCGGCGCGCGGAGGTCGCCGCGGCGCTCGACGACGACCGGCTGGCCGATGTGCTGGAGGAGCTGCCGGAGGACGACCAGATCGAGATCATCGGCAAGCTGAAGGAGGAACGGGCCGCGGACGTCCTGGAGGCGATGGATCCGGACGACGCCGCCGACCTGCTCTCGGAGCTGCCGGAGGAGGAGAAGGAGCGGCTGCTGACCCTGATGCGGCCGGAGGAGGCCGCGGACGTGCGGCGGCTGATGTCGTACGAGGAGCGCACGGCGGGCGGTCTGATGACGACCGAGCCGATCGTGCTGCGCCCGGACGCGACGGTCGCGGACGCACTGGCCCGGGTGCGCGACCCCGACCTGTCCCCCGCGCTCGCCGCCCAGGTGTACGTCTGCCGCCCGCCCGACGAGACCCCCACCGGCAAGTATCTGGGCCTGGTCCACTTCCAGCGGCTGCTGCGCGATCCGCCGTTCACCCTCGTCAGCTCCATCGCGGACACCGATCTGCCGGCCCTGCCCCCGGACACCCCGCTGCCCGAGGTGACCCGCTATCTGGCGGCGTACAACATGGTCTCCGCGCCGGTCGTGGACGAGAGCGGGTCGCTGCTGGGCGCGGTCACCGTCGATGACGTCCTGGACCATCTGCTGCCGGACGACTGGCGGGAGGCCGAGATGCACGGCTCGGTCACGGCCGGGGCGCAGGCGCTGCGGGGTGCCGCGGATGGGCGCTGAGGAGCGGGACGGCGGCAAGGACCGGGCGCGGGCGGTCGGCGCCTCCGCGGTGCGCCGCGGCAGCCCGCCCGAACGGCCGCGGGTGCGCCTGGACCTGCCGCGGGTGCCGCGCCGTACGTTCTGGCCGGAGTACGACCCGGAGGCGTTCGGGCGGCTGTCGGAGAAGATCGCCCGGTTCCTGGGGACGGGCCGGTTCATCGTCTGGATGACGGTCGTCGTCATCGTGTGGGTCGGCTGGAACGTCCTCGCGCCCGGCCATCTGCGATTCGACGAGTTCCCCTTCATCTTCCTGACGCTGGCGCTGTCGCTGCAGGCCTCGTACGCGGCGCCGCTGATCCTTTTGGCGCAGAACCGCCAGGCCGACCGGGACCGGGTCTCCCAGGAACAGGACCGCGCGCAGAACGAGCGCTCCATCGCCGACACCGAATATCTGACCAGGGAGATCGCGGCGCTGCGGCTGGGCCTGGGCGAGGTGGCCACCCGCGACTGGATCCGCTCCGAACTGGAGGACCTGATGCGCGACCTGGAGCTGCGCCGGATGGTCGAAGCGGAGAGTGACGAACGCGACCGCTGACGGCCTTACCGGAGGCCGCCTCTGGAGCCGTACCATCGGGGCATGGCTACCGACACGCCCCAGTCCCCTGGCTCCGCGCCCAGCGAGGACGCGGTCCGCGCCGCGCTCGCGACGGTGAACGACCCCGAGATCCACCGCCCCATCACCGATCTGGGGATGGTCAAATCGGTGGACATCGCGGCGGACGGCGCGGTGGCGGTCGTGGTCTATCTCACGGTCTCCGGCTGCCCGATGCGCGAGACGATCACCAGCAATGTGCGCGAGGCCGTCGCGCGGGTCGAGGGCGTCACCTCCGTCGCCGTCGAGCTGGAGGTGATGAGCGACGAGCAGCGCAAGGAGCTGGCGACGTCGCTGCGCGGCGGTACCGCCGAGCGCGAGGTGCCGTTCGCCCAGCCCGGCTCGCTGACCCGCGTCTACGCCGTCGCCTCCGGCAAGGGCGGCGTCGGCAAGTCGTCGGTGACCGTGAACCTCGCCGCGGCAATGGCGGCCGACGGCCTGAAGGTCGGCGTGGTGGACGCCGACATCTACGGCCACTCCGTGCCGCGGATGCTGGGCGCGGACGGCAAGCCCACCCAGGTCGAGAACATGATCATGCCGCCGTCGGCGAACGGCGTGAAGGTGATCTCGATCGGCATGTTCACCCCGGGCAACGCCCCGGTGGTCTGGCGCGGCCCGATGCTGCACCGCGCGCTCCAGCAGTTCCTCGCCGATGTGTACTGGGGCGACCTGGACGTCCTGCTGCTGGACCTGCCGCCGGGTACGGGCGACATCGCCATCTCGGTGGCGCAGCTCGTCCCGAACGCCGAGATCCTGGTCGTCACCACGCCGCAGCAGGCCGCGGCCGAGGTCGCCGAGCGGGCGGGTTCGATCGCTGTGCAGACCCACCAGAAGATCGTCGGCGTGGTGGAGAACATGTCCGGGCTGCCCTGCCCGCACTGCGACGAGATGGTCGATGTCTTCGGCAGCGGCGGCGGCGAGCGGGTCGCGGAGGGCCTGACGAAGACGACCGGTACGCAGGTGCCGGTGCTCGGCGCCATCCCGATCGACGTCCGGCTGCGCGAGGGCGGCGACGAGGGCAAGCCGGTCGTGCTGACCGACCCGGATTCCCCCGCGGGCTCGGCGATCCGCGCCATCGCGGGCAAGCTGGGCGGCCGTCAGCGGGGCCTGTCGGGCATGTCGTTGGGGATCACGCCGCGCAACAAGTTCTGAGGGCGTGAAGCGCGGAGAACCTGAGGTTCTCGGGGCGTGAGGTCGTGCGGGCCGCGGGGCGGCGGCCCGCCGGACCGGCGCCGCAGGGGCGGGCCCACCGGGTCCGCCCCTTCTGTTCGCTCCGGGGACGGCCCGCGGGGGCCCGCCCCCGGCCCGGGGCGGCTCAGCCCTCGTACGTCGTCAGGTCCTTGACCACCGAGAATGCCAGGCCGTAGGCGCTCATACCGCGCCCGTACGCGCCGAGGTGCACGGCCTCGGGGCCGTCGCTCGACGAACCGGCCAGCACCCAGCCATACTCGGACTCGCGGTAGCTGAACGGCATCGGCACGCCGTCCACCGGCAGCATCAGCTCGCTCCAGCTCTCGCCGTCCAGATCGTCGGCCAGCTCCCAGGCGATCATCGTCTGCTGGTCCAGCCAGTCCTGGCGCAGCGCCCGGTCCATGTGGGACGGCCAGGTCTGCGCGAGCAGCCCGGACCCGGCGAGCCAGGCGGCCGTGGAGACCGAGGTGGCCTCCAGGACGCCGGTGCCGTCGGCGCTGCGCCGTACGGGCCGGCTGGCGACGGTGACCACGACCGCGAACCGGTCCTCGTCCTTGCCCGTCTCCACCTTTATGGTCGGCTCCTGGCCGTGCCCGGTGGCACCGTGCTCGACGGTGCCGTCCGCGGCCGTGCCGACCTGCATCAGCCAGCGTGGCCCGGTGAACGCCTCGTCGAGGCCGTACCACGGGAACGCGGCCAGCAGATAGCCATCGACCTTCCGGCCGACGTCGGCGGACACCTCATGGGTCGGTGTCGGACTCGTCGTCTCCATCTGCGCGGCGCCTCCTTGTTGCCCTGCGTCGTGGGCGGCCCGCCCCCCTCAGGCGTCCTCACCCCGGACACCGGGAGCATAGCCATAGGGGTCAACACAGCCGGGCATACGGGAGTATCAGGTGGCGTCGGCGTCGAAAGGCGGACGCTCCGGCGATTCGGCCCGGTCGCCCTTCTTGACCAGGTCGGGGCGGCCGGAGGCGCCGGCCGCGGGCTCCTTGGTGAGGTTGGCGCGTGCGCCGTTCGAGGGACTCGCGGAAGCGCCAGGGGCGTCGTCGCGGCCGTGGACGACGTCCTCGAGGTCCGCCATCTCCGAGGTGAAGTCGAAGCCGTTACGGATCTCCTGGAGGTCCTTGAGGCCGTATTCGTCCTTGTCCAGGACGTGCTTGCGGACGAAGTTCTTGGGCTTGAGGTCCTCGAACTCGAAGTCCTTGAACTCCGGCCCCAGCTCGCTGCGGATGTCCTCCTTGGCGCTGTCGGAGAACGCGCGCACCTTCCGGACGAACCGCATGGCGTCGTTGATGACCTTGGGCAGCTTGTCCGGCCCGAAGATGAGCACCGCAAGGATCACGAGCGCGACCAGCTCGAGGGGTCCTATGTCGAAGAACACCTTGCAGCTCCTTGGAATATCCGCGGCCTTCGATGGCCTAGGGGCCAGGCCGACTATCACGGTACCTGGCCCGCCGTATCGGGTGGGAGTCACCCGTGCCAACACAGGGCAAACGATCAGCCGCCGCTGGAGGAGCCCAGCGTCAGCCGAACGGTCCGCTCCTTTCCGCTCCTTTGGAGGCTCAGTACCAGCGTGTCGCCGGGCCGGTGGCTGCGGACCTTGACGATCAGCTCCTCGCCGCTGTGCACCGCCGCGCCGTCCACCTTGGTGATCACATCGCCGGCCCTGATCCCGGCCTTGGCGCCGGGCCCGCCCGGGGTGACCGCCGCCTTTCCGTCCTTGCTCCGGGCGCTGACCCGGGCGCCGTCCCCGGCGTACTCCATCTCCAGCGTGACGCCGATCACCGGGTGTGTCGCCCGGCCGGTGTTGATCAGTTCTTCGGCCACCCGCTTGGCCTGGTTGATCGGTATGGCGAAGCCCAGGCCGATGCTGCCGCCCTGTCCGCCGGCGTCCGCCCCGCTGCCGCTGTCGGCCGCCCGGATGGCGCTGTTGATGCCGATCACCCGCGCCTTGGCGTCGACCAGCGGGCCGCCGGAGTTGCCCGGGTTTATCGGGGCGTCGGTCTGCAGCGCGTCGACGTACGACACATCGCTCCCGTCCCCTTTCCGGCCGCCTGCGGTGATCGGGCGCTGCTTGGCGCTGATGATGCCGGAGGTGACGGTGTTGGCGAGGTCGTAGGGGGCGCCGATCGCCACCACCGGGTCGCCGACCCGCACCGCGTCGGAGTTGCCGAGGGTCAGCGGCCGCAGCCCGGTGACGCCCTCCACCTGGACGACGGCGAGGTCGTAGCCGCCGTCCTGCCCGACGACCTTGGCCTTGGCCGTCTGGCCGCCGCTGAAGGTCACCGATATCTCGCCGCCGGTCCCGGCCGGCTCGACGACGTGGTTGTTGGTGAGGATGTGCCCCTCGCGGTCGAGGACGAAGCCGGTGCCGGTGCCCTGCTCGGCGCTGCCGCGTACGTGGAGGGTGACCACGCCGGGCAGTGCCCGCTGCGCGATCCCGGCGACGCTGTCGGGGTTACGGGCCCCGCCGTCGTCGGCGGCCTGCGTGAGCTGGATGTCGTTGATGCCGCCGTACCGCTCGATGTACGCGCCGATGACGCCGCCGACACCGCCCGCGAGCAGCGCGAGGGCCACCGCGCCGGCCACCAGCGGCGCGCGCCTGGTGCGCCGGCTGCCGGGCGGCGGGGGCATGGCGGGGCCGCCGTGCTGGGGGGCGCTCCAGGGGTCGTACTGCTGCCAGGCGCCGGTGGGGGCGGGGAGGGGCGCGGGGGCCGGGACCGGAGCGGGGGCGGCGGCCGGAGCGGGGGCCGGTCCGTGGCCGCCCGGCATGGCCGCCCGGCTCGTGGCGGGGCGGGGGCCGCCGTCGCCGGGGTGGGGGACGAACGGTGTGGTGTCGGGGGCGTCGGACGGGGTGGCGGCGGGCTCCTGAGGGGCAGCGGCTTTCCGGAGGGAGGGGCGGTCGTCGCCCGTGGGGGCGGGGGCGGACGGTGCGGCGCCGGCGGGCGGCTGCGGGGCCGGGCCGGGGTACGGCGCGCCGGGCATCGGTGCCTGTGCGGGCATGGCGTACGGCGGGAGCCTGGTGCCCTGCGCCGGGGTCGCCATCGGCCGCTGTACGGGCGGCGCGGGCGCCCAGGGCCCGGGGCCGCCGTACGGAGGCGTGCCGTAGGGGTCCTCGGCGTGCAGCGGCCGCGGCCGCTCCGGCGCACCGTGCGCCCCGGCAGTGACCGTGGCCGTCGCGGCGTTGCCGTCCGGCGCTTCGGCCCGGGAACCGGCCGATGCGTCGTCGCGCGCCGCGGCGCCCACCTGACCGGGCGTCACCGTCGAGGGCTCGGGCGCAGCGGCCTCACCGTCCGGCGGCCGGACCGTCCAGTCCCCGTCCGCCGCCGCTTCGGCCGTGCCTGCCGTATCTGCCGTGCCTGTCGCATCGGCCGCCTTCACCGCGCCCGCGGGCTCGGGCACAGCGGCCGCCGCGGACGGCTCGGGCCCCGAGGGTCCGGGCGCCGCATCCGCGCCCTCGGCCCCGGCGCCCTCCGGCGGCCGAACGGTCCAGTCCCCGTCCTCCGAGGTCCCCGCGACTCCCGGGGCCCCCGCGGCCGTCTCCGCCGCCTCCGCCGTCCCTGCCGTGCGGTCGGCGGGCGGCGCCGGTGCCTGCGGAGCGGCTTCGGTGGGCGGCTGCGTCACCGGGCGTCCCGGGCGGCTCCACCACTTCAGCTTCGGCCCGGCGGCCTTACCGTCGTCCATGCTCTCCCCATTTTTCGCCCGCGGTCACGCACGGGCCACCGCCACCTCGCGGCCCGCGCCCCGGACAGGGGCGCGCCGCCCAACAGGGATTCAACCAGTTCTGCGCGGGGCTGCGCAGTGCGCGGTCAGTGCCGGTCGGGAGTTGCGCCGGGCGCGGCGGGGGCGGCGGAGCCGATCAGCGGGCGCTTGGGCTCCAGTGGGGGAAGCGGGGGAAAGGCGCGGGCGGGCGCGTTGCCGGGGCCGCCGGCCACCGGGGAGTGGTGGTAGGGCGAGGCCGGGCCGGTGGCGGCTATCAGGGGCGGGAGGCCGAAACGTCCGGTCGGGTTCGGGCCGAGTGACGGGCGGTGCGGGAACACAGCGCCGGGGGCGTAGAGGCTCATGGCGCTGGGGGCCGGGGCCACGGTGGGGGCGCCGTTCCGCGGGCCGGTGCCGGTGCGGGAGTCCCCGGTCGTGAGGAATTCGCCGGTACGGGTCAGCGAACCGTCGCCCGCCGCCGGGGTGGCGCTGAGCGGTGTGACGGCCGTGCCGCCGGCGTCGGGGCGGCCGGCGGGCCGGTCGACGGCCGCCTCCAGCGGAAGGGCGCCGCCGAGCGCGAAGGCCGCGAGCGAGACCGCCCCGGCCGCCGCGAAGGCGAACCGGCGCCGCTGCGGCGCGGGCCGCTCGGCCACATGGACCCGGAAACCGCGCTGCCGCGGCGGCGCGACAAGGCCCGCCGCCCGGTCGGCCCGCCGGCCGTGGTCGTTGCCGGGGACATAGCCGAAGGAGCCGTCCCGGGCGAAGCCGCCGCGTCCGAAGCCGCCGTCGAGCGGGCTGCCGGGACCGCCCGGATCGCCGCCGGGCAGCCCCTGGAGGCGCGCCAGCAGCCCCTCGGAGGGCCCCGGGGGCGCCGACTGCGCGAAGACGTTCTTCAGCCGGCGCTGGGCATCGGCCTCTGCCTTGCACTTTCCGCACGTCGCAAGATGCGCGAGCACCCGCTCGCGCGCGTCATGCCCCAACTCGCCGTCGACCAGGGCCGCGAGGCGGTCGCCGAGATGCTGCTCGGCGGGGGACGGACCGCCACTGAGGCTCACGCGATCCCGACCTCCCCGGTGGAGGCCACGGCCAGCGACCGCTGCTGCTTGCGCTCCTCGGCGCGCGCCGCCGGGGAGCGGTGCTTGAGCGCCTTGCGCAGATGGGAGCGGCCGCGGTGGATCCGGCTGCGGACCGTGCCGAGCTTCACGCCGAGGGTCGCGGCGATCTCCTCGTACGAGAGGCCTTCGATGTCGCACAGGACGACCGCGGCCCGGAATTCGGGCGCGAGGGTGTCCAGCGCGTGCTGGACGTCGGCGTCGAAGTGGGTGTCGTCGAAGTGCTCCTGCGGCGCCGGCTCGTTACTGGGCAGGCGTTCGGCGGCGTCGTCACCGAGCGAGTCGAAGCGGATGCGCTGGCGGCGGCGGACCATGTCCAGGAAGAGGTTGGTCGTGATGCGGTGCAGCCAGCCCTCGAAGGTGCCGGGGGTGTACGACGACAGGGAGCGGAAGACGCGGACGAACACTTCCTGGGTGAGGTCCTCGGCGTCGTGCTGATTTCCGCTGAGACGGTAGGCGAGACGGTAGACCCGTGCACTGTGGGTGCTGACGATCTCCTCCCAGCTGGGCGGGGTCCACGCCTGCGCATCCGCGCCCTCGGCGAAGGTCGCGGTCGTTGCGGAGTCGGTGGTACGGAGACCTGCAGCAGTGTTTGTCACGGATTTCGGCTCGGCGAACGACCTTCTCCAGCGCCTTCGCGCCATTCGGTCACCCGTCGCAGCCGCACCTCCCCTGGTGGCTCTGGTGGTGTCCAGTAGAGCCCCTACCATATCCACCTCGCCCGTTAGCTCCGGATAAGCAGTTTTGACCTGCATTTGGTCCTGCTTCCGACCTTGCTTCGTGTCACGCGCCGTCTTCACCGGTGCATCCCCCCTGCCTTTCCCCCTGCTGTTTATTAACGCCCGGTCCCATCTGCGGGTTCCCGCACACAGCGGATACAGTCACGGTTGCGTCAACTACGGGGACAGGAGAGGGCCATTACCGGCAACCGGCAGACGAACTTGGCATTCGCCGAGGCGTACGGCGCCGGGACCATCGACGACAGTGCCGAGGCCGCCCTGAGCTGGTGCCGGGCGCGGGCGCGGGAGGCCGGCATCCGTGCGGTGACGACCGGCACCGGCGCGGCCCTGCGGATGCTCGCCGCCGCCGCGGACGCCAAGGCGGTCGCCGAGATCGGCACCGGCACGGGCGTGTCGGGCATCTACCTCCTGCACGGCATGCGGCCGGACGGCGTGCTGACCACCGTCGATCTCGAGCCCGAGCGGCAGACCTTCGCCAAGCAGGCGTTCCGCGAGGCGGGCTTCGCCGGCAACCGCGCGCGCTTCATCCCCGGCCGCGCCCTGGACGTGCTCCCCCGTCTCGCGGACGGCGGATACGACCTCGTCTTCTGCGACGGGGACCTCATGGAGTGCCTGGAGTACCTCGCTGAATCGTTGCGTCTGCTGCGCCCCGGCGGCCTGGTGTGCTTCGAGGGAGTCTTCGCGGACGGCCGTACGGTCGATTCCGCGGTGCAGCCCGCTGAGGTACTGCGACTGCGCGAACTGCTGCGCACGGTACGGGAGAGCACCACGCTGGTGCCGTCGCTGCTGCCGGTGGGGGACGGGTTGCTGTGCGCCGTCAAACGGGGCTAGTCGGCGTCCTACGTTGTCGGCCGGCGGGACAGCCGAAACCGTGGGGCCCGGGCAAAGCCCAGCGAAAGCGGTGGGAGAACAACGACCCCGGCAGGCGGCGCGCCATATCTGCGCGCCGCCTGCCGGGGCCGGGGTAGTCGGCTGGGGGTACCGGGGTCAGCCCCGGGAAACCGCAGCGGTTGTTCCGCCCCTTGTCAGACGGTGACCTTGTCCAGAGCCTCACCCAGTGCCTTGGCCTCGTCCGGGGTCAGCTCCACGACGAGTCGCCCGCCGCCTTCGAGCGGAACGCGCATGACGATGCCCCGCCCCTCCTTGGTCACCTCGAGCGGGCCGTCACCCGTCCGCGGCTTCATGGCCGCCATGCTCGTTCCCCTTCCTGAAACCAGCTCAACCAGCTCATCGTCAGCCGACGGCCTCAATAGGCGCGTGTCACCGGCATCGAACACATTGCTTCCAGGCCATTATCCCGCATCGAACGACCCGATGACCAACATCGGGGAGCATCCCTTGTGCAACGCGCTCTGCCAAAACCACCCAATTCGGGGAGGGGGCTGCGATACTGCGCCACTTGCCGATGCCCGACGCGCCCGAGTTGTTTGATGTACGTCACATGCCGACAGTCGATGATCTCCGGCATTCTGAGCGCTGGCTGCCACTACCGGGCAGTTCGAACCGCGACGGAGGGGACCCCCACTATGGCCGACACCGTGCTCTACGACGTGACCGACGGACTCGCGACGATCACCCTCAACCGGCCCGACGCGATGAACGCGATGAACACGGAGGCCAAGGTCCTGCTGCGGGACATCCTCCAGGAGGCCGCCGCCGACCGGGCCGTACGGGCCGTGCTGCTGACCGCCACCGGGCGCGCCTTCTGCGTCGGGCAGGACCTCAAGGAGCACATCGGGCTGCTGGCCGAGGACCGGGCGACGGGCTCGGGCGGCACCATGAACACCGTGCGTGAGCACTACAACCCCATCGTGACGGCGCTGACCGAGATGCCCAAGCCGGTCGTCGCGGGCGTCAACGGGGTCGCGGCGGGCGCGGGCGCCGGCTTTGCCATGGCCGCGGACTACCGGGTCGTCGCCGACTCGGCGTCGTTCAACACCTCCTTCGCGGGCGTGGCGCTGACCGCCGACTCCGGGGTGTCCTGGACGCTGCCCCGGCTGATCGGCCATGGCCGGGCCGCCGATCTGCTGCTCTTCCCGCGCAATGTGAGCGCCCAGGAGGCGTACGACCTCGGCATCGCCAACAAGGTCGTCCCGGCGGCGGAGCTGGCCGAGGAGGCGGCGGCGGTCGCCCGGCGGCTGGCGCAGGGGCCGACCGCTGCGTATGCCGCGATCAAGGAGTCGCTGGCCTACGGGGCCGGGCACTCGCTCGCCGAGACCCTCGGCAAGGAGGACGAGCTCCAGGGCCGGGCCGGGGCCTCGGAGGACCACCACATCGCGGTCGAGGCGTTCGTGAAGAAGGAGAAGCCGGCCTTCCTGGGGCGCTGATCCCTCGCGCGCCCGGCCCCGGGCCGGGCCGTCCGCCCGACTCAGCCGGCCGCCGCCTCCACCTTGCGACGGACGTGACAGTCCGCCAGATGGTCGTTGACCAGACCGCACGCCTGCATCATCGCGTATGCGGTCGTGGGGCCGACGAAACGGAAGCCGCGCTTCTTGAGGTCCTTGGCGAGCGCCGTGGACTCCGGGGTCACCGGTTGCAGATCGCCGAGGGTGTGCGGCACCGGGCGGCCGGCCCGGTCGGGGGCGTAGGACCAGATGAGGGCGTCGAGCTCGCCGGGGGCCAGCTCGGCGGCGACCTTGGCGTTGTTGACGGTTGCGGCGATCTTGAGGCGGTTGCGGATGATGCCGGGGTCGGCGAGCAGCCGCTCGGCGTCCGCGTCGGTGAAGCGTGCCACCGCCGCGATCCTGAAGTCGGCGAACGCGGCCCGGAAACCGGAGCGGCGGCGCAGGATCGTGATCCAGGACAGCCCGGACTGGAACGCCTCCAGGCTCATCCGTTCGAAGAGCGCATCGTCCCCGTGGACCGGCAGGCCCCATTCGGTGTCGTGGTACTCGCGGTAGTCGGCCATCTTCTCCGACTCCATCCCCCACGGACAGCGCGGGACGCCGTCCGGAGCCGTCACCACACCGCTCATGCCCGCCCCTCGCCTTCTTCTCGGTCTTCTTCGTCGTCGGAATCCGCGGCGGCACCCGGAGCCTCGGTGCCGGTCCGCGTGTCCTTCGCCGGGCCGGCGCCGGTGTCCCGTATCAGCCCGGGTCCGCCCATCGCGGCGGCATGCGCCCCGGCCAGCGTCGCCTCCAGTTCGGCGATCCGGGCGTCCCGCTCGGCCAGCTCGGCGCCGAGGCGGTCGAGGGCGTCGTCGACGTCGTCCATCCGGTAGCCGCGGACGGCCACGGGGAAGCGGACGGCCTCCACGTCGGCGCGGGCGAGCGGGCGGTCCGCGGGCAGCGGGTCGTGCAGCCGGTCCGGCTCGGCGTCCCGCAGCCCGCCGCCTTCGCCGCCGTCGCCCCCGCCCACCACGACGAGGGTGACCGCGGCCACCACCACGACCATCGCGATCAGCAAGAACCAGAACACGAGCGACTCCCCGAACTATGTGTCTGCACTGATCGTGCCATGCGGGTCCGACAGTTAGGGTCGCTCCCGGACCACGAAGAGGGAGTCAGGGAATGCTGCGGCTGGGAAATCGCGAGTTCGGTGCGCATGAGCCGGTGATCATGGCCATCGTCAACAGGACCCCGGACTCCTTCTACGACCAGGGGGCCACGTTCCGCGACGAGCCCGCGCTCGCCCGGGTCGAGCAGGCGGTGGCGGACGGCGCCGCGATCATCGACATCGGCGGCGTCAAGGCCGGTCCCGGCGAGGAGGTGAGCGCCGAGGAGGAGGCCCGCCGCACGGTCGGCTTCGTCGCCGAGGTGCGCAAGCGCTTCCCCGACGTGGTGATCAGCGTCGACACCTGGCGGCACGACGTCGCCGAGGCGGTCTGTGAGGCCGGCGCGGATCTGCTCAACGACGCCTGGGGCGGCGTGGATCCGGCGCTCGCCGAGGTCGCGGCGCGGTACGGCACCGGCCTGGTGTGCACCCACGCGGGCGGCGCCGAGCCGCGTACCCGCCCGCACCGGGTGACGTACGACGACGTGATGGCCGACATCCTGCGGGTGACGCTGGGACTGGCGGAGCGGGCCGTGGAGCTGGGCGTGCCGCGCGAGGGGATCCTGATCGATCCCGGGCACGACTTCGGCAAGAACACCCGGCACAGCCTCGAGGCGACCCGCCGCCTGGGCGAGATGGCGGAGACCGGCTGGCCGGTGCTGGTCTCCCTCTCCAACAAGGACTTCGTCGGCGAGACCCTGGACAAGCCGGTCAAGGAGCGGGTGCTGGGAACCCTGGCGACCACCGCCGTCTCGGCCTGGCTGGGCGCCCAGGTCTACCGCGTCCACGAGGTCGCCGAGACCCGGCAGGTGCTGGACATGGTCGCCTCGATCGCCGGCCACCGGCCCCCGGCGGTCGCCCGCCGGGGACTGGCCTGAGCCACCCCCTAGATGCCGGCCTCCTTGGTCACCAGCGCGATGGCTTCGTCCACATCGTCGCTGACGTGGAAGAGCTCCAGGTCGTGCGCGGAGGCCTTGCCCTGGGCGATGAGGGTGCCGCGCAGCCAGTCGATCAGGCCGCTCCAGTAGGCCGACCCGAACAGCACGATCGGGAAGCGGGTGACCTTGCGCGTCTGGACGAGGGTGAGCGCCTCGAAGAGCTCGTCCAGGGTGCCCAGACCGCCGGGGAGCACCACGAACCCGCGGGCGTACTTCACAAAGCACGTCTTGCGGACGAAGAAGTAGCGGAAGTCGACGCCGAGGTTCACGTACGGGTTCATGCCCTGCTCGAAGGGCAGCTCGATCCCGAGGCCGACGGAGACGCCGCCGGCCTCACTGGCGCCCTTGTTGGCCGCCTCCATGGCGCCGGGCCCGCCACCGGTGATCACCGCGAAGCCGGCTTTCACCAGGGCCGCGCCGATGCGCACCGCGGCGTCGTACTCGGCGGAGTCCTGGGGCGTCCGGGCGGAGCCGAAGACGCTGACGGCCGGGCCCAGCTCGGCCAGCGCGCCGAAGCCCTCGACGAACTCCGACTGGATGCGCATCACACGCCAGGGGTCGGTGTGCACCCACTCGGAGGGCCCTTCGGAGTCCAGCAGCCGCTGGTCCGTCGTGCCCGGCTGCACCTGGTCGTGACGGCGCAGTACGGGACCCAGCCGCTGCTCCTCGGGGGTCGGTGCTCCCTCGGGGTTGGCCATGACGTGCTCCCTCCGCTGACAGATCGTTGCTGCTTCAGCGTAGATCCACGGACGTGACGCGGAAGGGAATTCGGCCGGTATACGGGCAGGCGGCGGGCCGTCGGGAGGCGGCGGCCGGGGCTCAGCCGGTCAGCCAGCTGCGCAGCCGCTCCTCGCAGTGCAGGATCCGGTCGACCTCGACCCGCTCGTCCTTCTTGTGCGCGAGCAGGGCGTGGCCGGGGCCGTAGTTGACGGCGGGGACGCCGAGCGCGCTGAAGCGGGAGACGTCGGTCCAGCCGAACTTGGGCATCGCGGTGCCGCCGACCGCCTCCATGAAGGCCGCGGCCGCCGGGTGGGACAGACCGGGCAGCGCCCCCGGGGCGTGGTCGTCGACGACGAACTCGTCGACCGGGCAGTCCGCGAAGACCTCCCGGACGTGGGCGAGCGCCTCCTCGGGGGTGCGGTCGGGCGCGTAGCGGAAGTTGACGGTGACGGTGCAGGCGTCGGGGATGACGTTGTTGGCGACGCCGCCCTCGATGCGGACGGCGTTGAGGCCCTCGCGGTATTCGAGGCCGTCGATCGTGGTGCGGCGCGGCTCGTACGCGGCGAGCTTGTCCAGGAGGGGGGCGGCGGCGTGGATGGCGTTGGCGCCCATCCAGCTGCGTGCGGAGTGCGCCCGCTCGCCCGTGGTGCGCAGCAGGACGCGCAGGGTGCCCTGGCAGCCGCCCTCCACCTGGCCGTCGGAGGGCTCCAGGAGGACGGCGAAGTCGCCGACGAGCCAGTCGGGGTGGGCGTCGGCGACCCGGCCGAGGCCGTTGAGGTGGGCGGCGACCTCCTCCTGGTCGTAGAAGACGAAGGTCAGGTCACGGTTGGGCGCGGGCACGGTGGCGGCCATCCGCAGCTGGACGGCGACCCCGGACTTCATGTCGCAGGTGCCGCAGCCCCACAGGACGCCGTTCTCGTCGAGCCGGGAGGGGACGTTGTCGGCGATCGGCACGGTGTCGAGGTGTCCGGCGAGCACCACCCGCTCGGCGCGGCCCAGGTTCGTCCGGGCCACGACGTTGTTGCCGTACCGGTCGACGGTCAGGTGCTCCAGCGCACGCAGGGCGTGCTCGACGGCGTCGGCGAGGTCCTTCTCGTCGCCGCTGACGGACGGGAAGTCGACCAGCTGCGCGGTGAGCTGGGCGGCGTCGAGCGACAGGTCGAGGGCCGGGTGGTGTGCGGAGTGCTCCATGGGGCCGACCCTATCCGGAGCACTCCAGTACCGTGGGGCCGTGTCTGCCCAGTCCAAAGCCCCCACCTCCCGTAAGCGCCTGTGGCGTATCGCCGCGGCCATCGCCGTACTGATCGGGCTGGCCGGCTATCTGGTCGTGCAGTACGTCACGGGCGGCCCCGGTGCGCCGCACTGCCTGGTGCAGGCCGAGGGCGACGACAAGCCGTACGAGCTGAGCCCCGAGCAGGCCGCGAACGCCGCGACGATCTCGGCGGTGGCGTCCTCGCGCCGGCTGCCGGAGCGGGCGGTGACGATCGCGCTGGCGACCGCCATGCAGGAGTCGGGGCTGCGCAACATCGACTTCGGCGACCGGGACTCGGTCGGGCTCTTCCAGCAACGGCCGTCCCAGGACTGGGGCACCGTCAAGCAGATCATGGACCCGGTCTATTCGGCCGGGGAGTTCTACACGCACCTGGCGAGGGTGCCCGGCTACTCCCGGCTGCCGCTGACCGTGGCCGCGCAGAAGGTGCAGCGCAGCGGCTATCCGCAGGCGTACGCGAAGCACGAGGCGAACGCGGCGCGGCTGACCGGGGCGCTGACCGGCCGCGATCATGCGGCGATGGTGTGCAGCCAGAGCCGCCCGGTGGACGGCAGGACCGGCGGCGGCGCGAACCTGCGGGAGAAGCTGGTGCGGGAGTTCGGGCCCGAGGTGCTGCCGCGGACGGCCGGGGGCGGGGGCCGGGCGGCGGTCGGTGAGCGCAGCGTGACGGTGCCGGTGCAGCGGGACGGCGCGCGGGTCGGCGGCGACGGTGCGCGGCGCGGCTGGGAGCTGGCGACCTGGGCGATGGCGCACTCCGCGGAGCTGCGTATCGAACAGATCTCTTACGCCGGCCGTATGTGGTCGGCGGCCGATTCGGGGAAGGGCTGGCAGAAGAAGCCGGACGCCTCCGGGGCGGGCGCCGACGCGGTCCGCATCGTCACCGCGCACTAGTCCGCCGGGTCGCCCGAAAGGGGCACCGGCGCCAATTCCCTTTTACCGAACGGGAGTTGTCGGGCGGGCACCGCTCATTCCGGCAATTCCGTTGCGCCGGAAGAGCCGTGACGTTTCCGCACGCCCGCATGCGGCGCACATATTGCCCACCTTCACCAGGGGCCGATTATGTGACGCGTTACCAACTCTTTACCTGAGTTCACCGCAACCTTCGGGGGTCTGACGCGGTAGTCAGTGCGTCCGCCCGGCGGACATGGCACATCTGTCAGAAGTACGAGTCCCTCTCCGTAAAAGGAGCACCATGTCCCTCCCCGTTACGCGTCGGATCGCCCGAGCCGCCCTGCTCGTTGCCGCAGGTGCCGCTCCTGTGGTGGCGGCGGCCGGCTCCGCCGAGGCCGCGGCGCCCAAGGCGCCCGACCTGGGCGGAGTGACCGCCCTGGACAGCGCGGCGAAGACCGGCGTCGGCGTGGTGAACGAGCTCGGCAAGCAGACCGCCACGACCGTCGCCCCGGCGCTGGCCAAGGCCGCCGGCACGGTCGCCGCGAAGGCCGCGCCGCTCTCGCAGGCCGGTGCCCACAACGCGGAGCGCATGGCCCGCGGGGTCGCCAAGAAGGGCATGTCGACCAACGCCATGGCCCCCGAGGCGGCCCGGGGCGCACTCAGCCACGCGCACGGCCTGATCGGCGGCATGCCGATCGGCTGACGCTTTTGCGCCACGCGCCGGGGCCCGGGGAGATCGCTCTCCCCGGGCCCCGGCGCGTGGTCGTCCTCGGCCGCGCTTCACTCCGCCAGGCGGCGCACCGCGGCGTCCACCCGCTCGTCGGTGGCGGTGAAGGCGATCCGTACGAAGCGCTCGCCCGCGGACCCGTAGAACTCGCCGGGGGCCACCAGGATGCCGCGCTCGGCGAGTTCGCCGACGGTGTCCCAGCAGGGCTCGTCGCGGGTCGCCCAGAGGTAGAGCGAGGCCTCGCTGTGCTCGATGCGGAAACCGGCCCCCTCGAAGGCGGTGCGCAGGGCGGCGCGGCGGCGGGCGTAGCGTGCGCGCTGCTCGGCGACATGGGCGGTGTCGCCCAGCGCGGCCACGGTGGCGGCCTGGACGGGCGCGGCCACCATCATCCCGCCGTGCTTGCGGATCCCCAGCAGCTCGCCCAGGACGGCGGCGTCACCGGCGAGGAAGGCGGCGCGGTAGCCCGCCAGGTTGGAGCGCTTGGAGAGCGAGTGGACGGCGACGATGCCGTCGTAGGAGCCGCCGCAGACGTCCGGGTGCAGCACGGAGACCGGGTCGGCCTCCCAGCCCAGCTCCAGGTAGCACTCGTCGCTGAAGATCAGGACGCCGTGCTCGCGGGCCCAGGCGACGGTGCGGCGCAGCTCGTCGGCGGTCAGGACCCGGCCGGTGGGGTTGGAGGGCGAGTTCAGCCAGAGCAGCTTCAGACCGGCCGGGTCCAGGTCGGTGGGCTCGTCGTAGGCGACGGGCTCGGCGCCGGCCATCCGGGCGCCCACCTCGTAGGTGGGGTACGCCAGGCGCGGGTAGGCGACCTTGTCGCCGGCGCCCAGGCCCAGCTGGGTCGGCAGCCAGGCCACCAGCTCCTTGGAGCCGACGATCGGCAGCACATTGGTGTGCGCCAGGCCACGGGCGCCCAGGCGCTCGGTGGCCCAGCCGGTGAGCGCGTCGCGCAGCGCGGCCGTGCCCCACACCGTCGGATAGCCGGGGCTGTTCGCCGCGTCGGTCAGGGCCTGCTGGATCACCGCGGGCACGGGGTCGACCGGGGTGCCGACCGAGAGGTCGACGATGCCGTCGGCGTGCGCGGCGGCGGTGGCCTTGTACGGCTCCAGCCGGTCCCAGGGGAAGACAGGGAGGCGGGATGAGACTGCGCCCACTATCGGTGCTCACTTTCTCAGGCGGGGTGACGCGGGGCCGGCGGCGCAGAAATGCCTCGGCCCCGTACGGCATCAGGGCCGTACGGGACCGGGCGGCGCCGTGCGACCGCTGTCGACCTCGAAGGGGGGAGGGAGCGGACGGGCGCCCTCCCGGTCCCCCGGGGGTATTACTGGTTCTGCGGCGGCAGCTCTGCGATGAAGGGGTGGTCGCGCTCGATCAGGCCGAGCTTGCTGGCGCCACCGGGCGAACCGAGCTCGTCGAAGAACTCCACATTCGCCTTGTAGTAGTCCTTCCACTCTTCCGGAGTGTCGTCCTCATAGAAGATCGCCTCGACGGGGCACACCGGCTCACACGCACCACAGTCGACACATTCGTCCGGGTGGATGTACAAGGACCGGGAACCCTCGTAGATGCAGTCGACGGGGCACTCCTCGATGCATGCCTTGTCCTTGACGTCGACACAAGGCTGCGCGATGACGTAGGTCACGCTGTCGTTCCTCCTCAGTAGGGCCGGCGGTCCGTTAGGCAGTACCGCCGCTGGGCGCGCGGGAGCGCGGCGTCGTCGATGCCCGCCACCTAGTATCTCCGTTCCCGGGCACGAGACGAACAAGAGGGGCGGGAAGAGCGATGGAATTCATGGCCGGCGGTCGCGTGGAAGTCCGGATCACCCTTGCTGACGTGGGGAAAAGGGTATCCGTTCGGCGCCTGACCGGAGGCGGCCCCGGGGAGGCCGCGTTCACCGACGCGGTCGGCGTTCTCACATCCTGGGATGCGGGTGTGCTGAGCATCACACGGCGCAGCGGCGAGACCGTACGGATCGATGAGGCGTCGCTGATAGCGGGCAAGGTCGTGCCCGCCGCACCGGCACGGCGCAGGGTCCCGGCCGCCACGACCCGCGAACTCCAGCAGGTGGCGGCCCGCGGCTGGCCCGCCGTCGAGACGGAACGCCTCGGGGAGTGGACGCTGCGCGCATCCGGCGGCTTCACCCGGCGGGCCAACTCCGTCCTGCCCCTGGGCGACCCCGGTCTCCCCCTGGACGCGGCGCTGGAGCGGATCGGCCGGTGGTACGGCGCCCGCGGGCTGCCGCCGACGATCGTGGTCGCCACCGGACGGGCGGACGGCGACGAGGCGCTCGCCGCGGAACTGGACCGGCGCGGCTGGACCGCCGAGCGGCACACCTCGGTCCGGATCGCCGCGCTGGCGCCGCTCGCCGACACCGACGCTCCCGGGGGCGCCGCCCCCCGCGTCGCCCTGTCCCGGGAGCCCGCCGCGCAGTGGCTGGCGCTCTACAACCGGACCGGGGACGGCAGCGGCCCCACCGCGGACGCGCTGAAGGTGCTGACCGGCGGGCCCTCGGTGTGGTTCGCGACGGTGCCGGCTCCGGACGGGAGCGCCGCGGCGATCGGCCGGGTGGTGATCGACGGCCGCTGGGCGGGCTTCGCGGCCGTGGAGGTGGCCCCCGCGCAGCGGCGCCAGGGGCTGGCCACGCTGATGATGGCGGCACTCGCCCAGCGGGCCCTCGACGAGGGTGCCTCGGCCGCGTATCTCCAGGTCGAGGCGGACAACGACGGGGCCCGCGGGCTCTACGACCGGCTCGGCTTCGCCGACCACCACGGCTACCACTACCGGCGCGCGCTGCCCGGCGCCGCGGGCTGAACGGGATCCCTGCCATGCCCAAGGAACCGGAGCCGGAGGCGGACGGCACGCGCGCCGCGCGACGGCGGCAGTTCGCCGAGGCCGCCCGCGCGGAGAAGCCCGATCTGGCACTGCTGTGCCTGCTGATCGCCGCGGAGGCCGACCCGGCGCTGGGCGAGGCGGGCATCGACGAGGCCCAGATCGAACTGGACCGGCTGGCCGGGATGCTTCCGTACGCCCCCACCGGAGGGCCCGGCGCCTGGGCGCGCAATCTCGCCGAGCTGCTCGGCACCCGCTGCGGCTTCGCCGGCTCGCCCGCCGACTACCGGCGGCTGGAGTCCTCCCTGCTGCACGAGGTGCTGCGCCGCCGCCGGGGGCTGCCGATCCTGCTGTCGGTGGTGTGGACGGAGGTCGCGCGGCGGGCCGGGGCCCCGGTGTACGGGGTGGCGCTGCCGGGCCATTTCGTCGTCGGCTTCGGCGATCCCCACGGCGCGCATGTGCTGGTGGACCCCTTCGCGGGCGGACGGCCGCTCGGCGAGGGGGATGCGGCGCTGCTGGTGCGGGGCGCCACCGGCGGGGAGCTGACCGAGCGGATGCTCACGCCCGCCGATCCGCTGGAGATCGTGCTGCGGATCCTCAACAACATCCGGGCCTGGGCACAGGCACGCCCCGAGCACAGCGCGGTACAGCTGTGGGCGCTGGACCTGTCGCTGCTCCTGCCCAGCCATCCGGCGCGGCTGCGGCACGAGCGGGCCCAGCTCCTCGTCCAGCGCGGGGATTTCACGGCCGGGGCGGATGAGCTGGAGGAGTACGCGCGGGTGATGGAGGCATTCGATCCGGCCGCCGCCACCGCGATCCGGCGGCAGGCGGCGGCGGCCCGCGCCCTGCTCAACTGACGGAGCGGGGCCTGCGCCTCGGGGCCTGCGCCTCGGGACGTGCGCCTCGGGACGTGCGCGAGGCCGACGGCCTCGGGCCGTGCAGGAGGCTTCAGGGAGAGCCGGGATCCTCGGCCCGGGTGGGCGCGCTGCGGTGGACGATCAGCGCGGTGGCATCGTCCTTGAGGTCGCCGCCGGTGAAGGCCTCCAGGTCGGCGCGCAGGGTGCGGGCCAGGTCGGCGGGCGACAGATGGGTCCAGGCGGCCAGCCGCTCGCGCAACGGGTAGAAGGCACCGTCCTCGCCGCGTGCCTCGGTCACCCCGTCGGTGCACAGCACGACCCAGTCGTCGGACCGGGGGCGGACCCGTACGCTCCGGCGCGGCTCGGCGTTCAGCGTGCCCAGTCCCAGCGGCAACCCCCCTTCGCCGTCGCTGCGCTCGTACACCACCCCGTCGCGCACCAGGTAGTACGGGATATGGCCGCAGGAGAGCACCCGGCCCTCGTCCGGCCCGCGCGCTTCCATCAGCAGCGCCGTCACAAAGCGCTCGTCGGTGCCCTGCTCGGCGGAGCGGGTGTTGTAGCGGGTCAGCGCATGTTCCATGCGTCCGGCCACCGATTCCAGGGAGTCCTGGTGCTGGGCGGCCTCCCGGAACGAGGCGAGCACCTCCAGGCCCGCGCCGATGGCCGGCATGCCCTTGCCCTGGACGTCGCCGATCATCAGCCGCAGCCCGTGCGGGGTGTCGACGGCCTCGAAGATGTCGCCGCCGACGCGGGCGCCCTCCTGGGCGGAGACATAGAAGCCGTCCGCCTCGACGGGCCCGGCGCGCAGCGGCAGCTCGCGCAGCACGGCCCGCTGCACCGCGTCGGCGACCAGGCTCGTCCGGGCGTGCAGCGCCTCACGCTCCAGCCTCGTACGGCACAGCACCAGCGCGAAGACGGCCGCCAGGACCGCGCCGAAGATCCCGACGGCCCGGCTCGCCGGGGCCCAGTCGGGCACCGTCAGGAGGTCGACGTAGGTCAGGCACCCGACGTAGACGGCCGCCACGACGACCGTCCAGCGGTACGAGCAGCGCAGCGCGGCCACCAGCGGGGCGATGCCCAGGAAGCCGGAGATGTGCAGCTCCGGGCCGGTCGTCGCGTCCACTACGACGAAGATCGCGATGGCGAGGATCAGCAGGAGGGCGGCGCGGCGGCCACTCTCCGGCGGACGGGTGTGCGGCATAACAGTTCAAGCCTGCGCGAGATGGGGCGGCGGTGCACAGGGACGAAGGTCCTCTGGTGGCCGGGCCCTACAGCCAGCCCTTGTCGCGGGCCGTGCGGACCGCCTCGGCGCGGTTGCGGGCGTGGGTCTTCTGGATGGCGAGGGAGAGGTAGTTGCGGACCGTGCCCTGGGAGAGGTTCAGGGCGGCGGCGATCTCGGCGTTGGTGGCGCCGTCGGCCATCCGCAGCACCTCGCGCTCCCGTTCGGTCAGCGGGCTGGCGCCGTCGGCGAGCGCGGCCGCGGCCAGGGCCGGGTCGATGACCCGCTCGCCGCGCAGTACGCGCCGTACGGCATCCGCGAGCCGGGCCGCCGGGGCGTCCTTGACCAGGAAGGCGTCGGCTCCCGACTCCATGGCGCGGCGCAGATAGCCGGGGCGGCCGAAGGTGGTGAGGATGACGATCCTGACGGCGGGGAACTCGTCCCGGAGCCCGGCCGCCGCGTCCAGGCCGCTGCCGCCGGGCATCTCGATGTCGAGCAGGGCGACGTCCACGGCATGGGCGCGGGCCGCCGGGAGGACCTCGTCGCCGCGGGACGCCTGGGCGACGACCTCCAGATCGGGTTCGAGGGACAGCAGGGCGGCCAGCGCCTCGCGGACCATCGACTGGTCCTCGGCGAGGAGGAGTCGTACGCGATTCACGGCTCGCTCGCCGTCCGGGTCCATCATTCGCTCAGGGTAGCCAGGACGGAGCGTCGCCCGGGAGTTGACGCAGGAGAGAGCCGTCACGGTGAATCCGGCGGTCAAAGAGAGTGAATACGGGGACGGGCCGCCGTTCAAGCTTGGCGGAGGGGGGCTTGCCCGATAGCAAGACTGCGGCTTACCAACCGCGAGGGGCAGGACCACACAGTGAAGAATTCGGCACGCACCAATCATTTGATCGCAGGTGTCTGCGGGGTGCTCATGGCGCTGGGCGGGGCGACGCCCGCTCTGGCGTGGGGCGGGTACGACGACATTGGCGGTTCGGCGAACGGCGACACCTGGATCGAGATGAACTCCAACCTGGTGTGCCGGCACCGAGCCAGGGTGTGTATCAACGGGCCGGTGAACAGCGGAAACCTCAGGAATGCGCAGAACATCTACATCGGCGGCTCGGCAAGCAACAGCGGCAGCCCGACCAACACCAACGGGACCTCCGACTCCGGCAACACCGCCAACGGGAATGAAGCGGGCAGCGAGAACAACGAGCAGAAGCTCTAGGCCTGCTCCGGGCCGAACCTCGTGGCGCGTGTGCACGCAGCGCTGACGGACACACGCCTCCGCCCCCGCGACGTAACGGGGGCGGAGGCGGTTTGTTGGCTATTCGGCGGAATTTTCAGTGGTGCTTTATCAGTGGGGGAACCCTCCGAGGAGCCGCTGAATATTGTTTTCACTGCCCGCTTCATTCCCCGATGCGGAATTGGCGCTATTGGTGGAACCATTGGCGCTGCTGAGATTTCCGCTGTTGCTCGGATTCCCGCGGTTGATGAAGTTCCCACTGTGCAGGCTGTTACCGCTGCGCACCGGACCATTGATACAGGGGTGCGGCGACTTGACTTGCGGCGATTTGTAATTGAAGTCGGCCAGCCGGTTGTCACACATGACATTGGAAACCATGCCGGTCACATCGGCCAGATCGGCGCCCACCGCGGCCTCGAGCAGGGAAGGATCCGGGGTCTGCGCCTCGGCCGTTCCGGCGGCGAGCAGCATCACACCGCATGCCCCGATGACACTTCCCGCCTGAATAAGTCTTCTCACGGCGCTCCTAGCCTTCGTCCTGGTGGATGTCAGACATATCGTGCTGCCGATGTCCGTGCGCCACGCCGTCGAACCGCAGAAACTCAAACCCTCGTCGGGGAATTTCAGCCATGTGGCCCAACGGTTCCGGCGGCCGTACCGGTTACGCCGCCGCCGGACCGTGCCGAGCCGCCCAGGGGTACATAGGCCCTCAGGGCGAAGCCGCGGCCCTGCGGTGCGGGACCGGTCTCCAGGCGGCCGTCGGCCAGCGCAAGGCGTTCGCGCAGGCCGCTGAGGCCGTTGCCGTCGTGCAGGGCGCGGGGCGGGCCCGTGCCGTCGTCGAGCACCGAAAGGCACAGATAGCGGCGCTCGTCGGACTCCCACTCCTCGGTGAGCAGCAGCTCGCAGTGGCGGGCGCCGCTGTGCCGTAGGACGTTGGTGGCCGCCTCGCGCAGCGCCCAGGCCAGCGCGCCCTCCTCGACGGTCGCGAGCCCATGCCGCCCGCTCTCCAGGGCCGGGTCGACGCTGACCTCGACACCGGCCGTACGGAGCGCCGCGCACACCCCGGCCAGTTCGACGGCGAGCCGCGGCCGGCGGTATCCGGTGACCGCCTCGCGGACGTCGACCAGCGCCTGCCGGCTGACCCGCTCGATGTCGGCGACCTGCTGGGCGGCGTCGTCCGGACGGTCGGGCAGCATCCGCCCGGCCAGCTCGCTCTTGAGGGTGATCAGGGAGAGGGAGTGGCCGAGCAGATCGTGCAGATCGCGGGCCAGGCGCAGCCGCTCCTCATTGGCGGCGAGGCGGGCGACCTCCTCGCGGGCGACGCGCAGTTCGGCCATCGTGCGGATCAGATGCTGCACCCCGATCATGGCAAAGCCGCTCAGCAGGCAGGGCAGGGCGTAGGAGAAGAGATAGATGCGCACATCTTCGTAGCGCAGCCCGATGAGGATCAGCGCGGCGGTCAGCGCCGGGATGACCCACCGCGACAGGGAGAAGGGCAGCGTCACCGCGGCGGCGACGCAGACAAAGGTGAAGAGAACCAGCCAGTTGGGGCCGAGCGTGGAGGACAGCAGTACGGCGAGCACCGCCAGGAAGACCAGCAGCCAGCGCACCAGGCTTCCGCGCGTCGGCAGATGGATCATGTGCCGGAAGACCACGGCGAAGTAGCCACCGACGAAGACGATGAGCCCACTCCAGCCCAGCGCCTCGTCGGCCGCGGACATCCTGCCGTCGAGCAGCTGTCCGACGGGACCGGCCAGGTAGAGGAACCAGACGGCGATCCATGCGGCCTTGCTCAGCGCCTGCCTGCGGTTACGGGGGGCCGTCCCGATCATGACGGGGCTCCGCTCGGCCTCCGGCTCGTTCATGCCTTGCGGGTGTCCTTCCGGTAGAGCCAGGCCGCGCCACTGGCGAAGACCAGCAGATAGCCGGCCAGAATGGCCACGTCCTTCAGATGCGGTGCGCCGCCGGCCTCGACCGCGGTGCCGAGCGCGGCGTACGCATGCGTCGGCAGCCACTCCGCTATGTTCTGCACCCACTCCGGCAGGATCGTCAGCGGCATCCACAGGCCGCCGAGGAACGCCAGGCCGAAGTAGAAGAGCATCGCGATCGGGCGGACCGCGTCGCCGGTGGCCATATAGCCGATGGCGACGCCCAGCGCGGCGAAGACGAAGCTGCCGAGCCAGGTGCCGACCGCGATGGTGATCCACTGCCAGGCCTCGAGCCGTACGCCCTTGACCGCCGCGGCGACGATCAGGACCAGCAGGATCGAGGGCAGGCTGACCGTCGCCGCCGCGCCGATCTTGGCGGCGACATAGCCGCGGCCGGGCAGGGCCGTCAGCCGCAGCTGCCGCACCCAGCCCTTCTCGCGCTCCTTGGCGATGCGCTCGCTGTTGCCCAGCAGGACGGCCGTCATGGCACCGAATGCTGCCATGGAGACCATGAAATAGAGCCCCATGTCCAGCTTCATACCGGGGATCGGCTTGCTGTCCGCGCCGCCGGCGATGATCAGATACAGCACCGGCGGATAGATCACCGAGAAGAACATGAACTTCTTGTTGCGCAGCGCGCGGACGATCTCCAGCTTGATCAGGGTGCTCATCGGGCCGCCTCCTCGGCGGTGGTGGGGGTCGCGTCGGATGCCGTGGTGAGGGCGATGAAGGCCTGCTCCAGGCCGAGGCCGGAGACCTCGAGATTGCGGGGGTAGGCGCCGAGGCCGTAGAGCGCATGCACGGTCGCGTCGGCGTCCTGGGACCGGATGCGGACCGTGCGCCCGGAGCCGGACCCGGCGTCGGACACGGACAGGGAGGTCAGGAACGGCAGGCCGGACAGCGCCTCGCGGTCGATCGGCCCCTCGAGGTCGAAGGTGATCCGGCGGGCGCCGGCCCTGGCCTTGATCTCGGCGGCCGTGCCGTCGGCCAGCACCCGGCCGCGGTGCAGAACGATCACCCGGTCGGCGATCTCGTCGGCCTCTTCGAGGTAGTGGGTGGCGAAGAGGACCGTACGGCCCTGCTGGGCCTGGCTGCGCATCGTGCCCCAGAAGGTCCGGCGGGCCGAGACGTCCATGCCGGTGGTCGGCTCGTCCAGCACGATCAGGTCGTTGGCGCCGGCGGTGGCGAGGGCGAAGCGCACCCGCTGCTCCTGGCCGCCGGAGAGCTTGTCGACGAGGCGGTCGGCGATGTCGGTGATGCCGGCGGTGGCCATGATCTGGTCGACGGGATAGCCGCGCGGATGCAGATCGCGGGCGAGCCCGATCAGCTCCTTGACCTTGACGCCCTCCATCAGGCCGCCGCTCTGCAGCATCGCACCGACCTTGCCCTGCTCTATCGCGCGCTGCGGGGTCGTCCCGAAGAGCGAGAGGCTGCCGGAGTCGGGGCTGCGCAGCCCCAGGAGCAGGTCGAGGGTGGAGGACTTGCCCGCACCGTTCGGCCCGAGGAGGGCGACGGTCTCGCCCCGGTGCAGCTCCAGGTCCAGATCGGCCACCGCG
Source organism: Streptomyces sp. NPDC053427 (assembly GCF_044544985.1). Taxonomy (NCBI): domain Bacteria; kingdom Bacillati; phylum Actinomycetota; class Actinomycetes; order Kitasatosporales; family Streptomycetaceae; genus Streptomyces; species Streptomyces sp. NPDC053427. Next base: position 35,652 of record NZ_JBITYA010000004.1, read on the forward strand.
CGCACCGCGCCGTAGCTCTTGCTGACCCCTCGGAAGCTGACCACGGGCGCCGGACCGGCGGCCTGCGCGGCGGTGGCTTCGGTGGTGGCTGTCGTCGTCATGCCTTTGAGCTTCCGGCATGCGCGGGCCGCGCGGCAGTGTCGTGTGTAGCCACTCCGTCATGACAGATGTCATGGGTGAGGCCCCCTAGGGGATTCCCTGAGGAATCGCCCCGAGGGGGCCTCACCTGCGCTTCTGCACGGGACGACGCGCGCTCGCCCCGCACCGCGACGGGCGGTCGCCGTCCCCGGCCCCGGTCACGGGGCATCGGTCACGGAGTGTCGGCCCCGATCGTCTGGACCCGCTCGGCGGGCGTGCGGCCCAGGAGCGCCTTGCCCACCGTGCTCGCCACCATGTTGACGCTGACCGGCTTCTTGACGCCGCTGCCCGTCGTGACCAGCACGCCGTCGAACGTGTCGCCGTAGAGCTGCTGGAGGGCCGGCAGGTCGTACTTCAGCGTCAGCTTGCCCTCGGGGTCGGGCGTGATGGACAGGAACTTCGGGATCGACTTCTCCGGGCTGAAGGAGACCTGGTGGCCCGCCGCACGGACCGTCACCAGGCCCGACATCGCGGGCTCGGCGAAGAGCTTCATCGCCTTGTCCACCGCGGCCTTGCCGACCTTCGGCTGCTGGGTGGCGGCGGCCAGCACGACGGGGGTGTCGGTGCCCGTCGAGGCGCGGTCGCGGTAGGCGTCGGAGACCTTGGTCTTGGACGCTCCGGTGTCGACCGACTTGTACGGGACGCCGTAGTGCGGCACCGCCTTGCCGTTCTCGAAGGTGATCCCGCCGTCCTTGGTGGCGCTCGCGGAGCCCGCCACGTTCTGCAGCGCGACCCCCAGCTTCTCGTCGTCGACGATCATCTTCGGCTGGGCGACCCGGGTGCCCCCGAACAGCGAGCCGATGACGGAGACGGGGTTGTAGTCCCGTCCTGCCGCGTTACGGACCGTGGCCTGCAGGTCGATGTCCAGACCGGCCTGGGCGGGCTGGAGCGTGACGGACTTGCCGGCGACGGTGAGCTTGAGCGGCGCGGTACGCCGCTCCCCCAGCTCCTTTTCCAGCTGCTTGACGGCGTCGTCCTTCGCCATGCCGCCGATGTCGACGCCGAGCGCGGTGGTGCCGTTGGGCACGTCCGCATGGTCGAGCAGCAGACCGGCGCCGTACGCGACGCCGACCAGGGCCACCAGGCCGACGCCCACCAGGACGATCTTGCTGCGGCCCTTCTTGGGCGGCTTGATCGGCTCGGGGATCTTGCGGCGCGGCGGCGCGGGGGCGGCGCTGTCGTCACCGTCGGCCGGGCCGGACGCGAACGGCGACGGGGCCGAGGGGCCGTCGGAGACCGTCGGGATGCCACTGACCAGGGTGTCACCGGACACCCGGCCGCCGGGCACGCCGTCGCCCGCGCCGACGGCACCGGGCACGCCGCCCTTGCGGCCGCCCTTCCTCGCGGCGCCGGGCGCCGCGGCGGCCGCGCTGCCGGGCAGCCCGCCCGAGATGCCTCCGGCGACGCCGATGCCGCTGCTCGGGCCCGCCAGCGGGGGCGCCGGGGGCTGCGGGGTGAGCTCGGCGGTGTCGTCGGGCCTGCCGGGCGTGCCCCCCGTCACGGGGTCGCGGAAGCCGGGCGGGAGGCCCAGCACGCTGTCGCCGCGCGCGGGGCCGGTCGTCGGGCCGCTCGGGGGCGCGGGGGTGTCGGCCGCGCCGCCCATCGGGGAGTCGAAGGGGCTGTGCTCGCGCGCGGCCCCGTCGAACGGCGAACCGCCGCCGTGCGCGGCGCCGTCGAACGGGGAGCCGCCGAACGGCGCGCCGCCCTGGGACGCACCCGTGTCGAACGGCGAACCGCCTTGCGGGGCCCCGGTGTCGAACGGCGAACCGCCGCCCGGCGCGGCCTGGCCGTCGGAGAAGTAGGGCAGATCGGGACGCTGCGGGGGATTCGCACCCGACGGGGCGCGCGGCGGCGTCGCAGCCGGGGGGACGGGCGGCGCCGCGTGCGACCCGGTGCTCGACGATCCGCCGCCGGCGCCGGCCTGCGGCTTGCGCGGGGCGAACCAGTCGCTGGTCTTCTCGGCGGGGCCGCCCGCGGGCGGTGCGTCCGCCGCCGGGGCCTCGGGCCGCGGGGTGTTCGCGGTACGTTCGCCGGCCCGTTCGGCGCCGGGTGCGGGACGGGGCGCGCCCCGGGATCCGGCGGGGCCGCCGGGTGCAGCCGATGCGTTCATGCCGGACTCCTCACCGACGGGCTTGCGCACGACGACCGGCGGGATGGGGCGGGACCCCGGAATGTTGATCTTGATCCGCGTCGTCAGCGTGGTCTCGGTCTTCGGCTCCTCCGGCTGGGCCGTGGCCTCGTCGGCGTCTCCCCCGGGCGAGCCGTACGGCTGCGTGCCCGAGGGGTACGCGGCTCCGCCGCGGCCCTGGGGGCCGGAGGACGAACTGTCAGATTCACGACTCAAAGCAGGTTCTCCCGGTTGGCTCCGCCGCTCGTCAGAGATGATTCCCGGGCTCGGGCCGGGAGGTGCCCCCAGGGCGGCGCGGCGGCGCGCACCACCATACTGTCCGCCGCCGATGGACACCCGAAGAGCGTACGAAGACCGCTGGCACGGGCGAACCCCCTGCACCCGAATCGTTCAGCGGGCACCGCGCGGCATCCGTCCCGTTATGGACCACGTCATCCGCCAACTCGGCCGTACGGTACGCCCGTAGCCCGCCGCATTGCGACGGTGGCGCAGATCACAGCCAGAAGGCTGCCGCCGCCCAGGAAGAGGTACGAACTGATGCCGGCGCCGAACAGGAAGTCACCCTCCGGCCGGACGTTGCCGAGCAGCAGGACCAGCGCCACCAGCCAGCCCGCGCCCGGGATCAGGGCGCCGGCCAGGGTGCCGGTCGCGGTGACCCCGCCGTAGAAGAGCCCGCCGATCCCGGCCAGGGCCAGCAGCAACCCGCCCGGGAACCACGCCGCTTGGACGAGCGTCCCGGCGAGCGCGACCAGCACCCCCGCGACCAGCAGCAGGACATATATGCCGATCCTGCCCGGTGTCACCGGCGCGGACATCCCGTTGGCGGGCCGCGGCGGCGAGGGGCGCGCGCCGGAGCCGTTGCCGCCGCCCGCCCGCGACCGCTGGGCACCACGGGCCCGGTTGGCCCCGTTGGCCCCATTTCCTGCGGCGCTGCCGCCCTTTCCGGTACTCATTCCGCGGCCTCCTCGGTCCGGACGCTCTCGTCCCGTTCCCCGCCGACGGCGATTCCCGCGAAAAGGTCGCGCTCGCGCTCGCCTTCGGGGACACCCGGCTCGCCGTGCACCAGCTGATAGTGCTCGCTGCCGAACAGCGGCTGCCCCAAGTCGTTGGAGAGCGCGAAGAACGGCCCGTCGACCGCGATCTGGGTGTAGTGGGCGCGCATCGCCGCGGTCTTGGCGGCGGCGTGGTCCGGACCGCCGCTGATGGAGGCCGTGACATCCGCGTCCGGCACCACGCCCGGGACGTCGTCCACGGCGGCGATCCCGGGGAAGCCGACGCCGGCGGCCGTCAGCCGGGCGAAGCCCTCCTCCACGACCGAGCGGGGGTTGCAGTTCCAGTAGATCTTCTCGATCGCGTACGCCGCGCCCAGATCGGGCCGGAACGCCGCCTGCCCGGCGAGCTCCGCGCCCCGCATCGCGACGCGGTGTGCCTGGATGTGGTCGGGGTGGCCATATCCGCCGTTCGGGTCATATGTCACCAGGACCTGCGGGCGGATCTCGCGGACGACGGCCACCAGGTGGGCGGCGGCCTCGTCGAGATCGGCCTGCCAGAAGGCATGGGGCCGGTCGTTCTGGGGGGCGCCCATCATTCCGGAGTCGCGGTAGCGGCCCGCCCCGCCGAGGAAGCGGTGGTCGGTGACGCCGAGGGCCGCCATGGCGGCGGCCAGCTCGCCGACGCGGTGCGCGCCCAGGGCGTCGTCGCGGTCGGGCGCGAGATGGGCGAGCTCGGGCGGGATGACCTCGCCCTCTTCGCCGAGTGTGCAGGTCACCAGCGTGACCAGCGCGCCCTCGGCGGCGTACTTGGCCATGGTCACGCCATTGTTGATCGACTCGTCGTCCGGGTGCGCATGCACCAGCAGCAGACGGCGGGCGGGGAGGTCACTGCGCTGCGCCGGGGGTCCCCCCGGACGAAGGCCGGGCGCTTCTCCGCTGGGGCCGGTGGTGGGCTGGGGGCACCTCCCAGCGGTGGCTGGGCGAGGGTGGGCGGTCATACGGACAGCCTACGAGCCGCCCGTCCCGCCTTCAGCATGCGATTCCCGTTGCCGTCGATACGCCCGATCGGGTGATGGGCACCCGGCGGCTCCCCCTCGGACGGCCCCGGTGCCGTGCCGAGCACTCGGCGCGCGATGCGGCCCAGCGCTCGGCAGGCGGGGCGTTTCAGAACTTGATGTTGCCGAGCATGCTGGCGACGTTCGTCGTCAGTTGCTTGACCGTCGGGGCGATGGACGAGCTGGCCAGATAGAAGCCCAGCAGCATGCAGACAAACGCATGCGCAGCCTTCAGCCCGGACTTCTTGACAAGCAAGAAGACGATGATCGCCAGCAGCACCACCGCCGAAATCGAGAGTGCCACGGCGGCTCACCTCCAAGTACGCACGGACCGGACAGAGTTCACGGCACACGAACCGCCTCGACGGCCCGCACACCGGGGTATGCCATGGGCTCTTTACCCCGTACCCACGACGCGCAAGGGATCATAACTTTCCGTCCGAGCGCATAAGTCGGAGCACGGAAGCAGAGGAGGGGCGCACACGATCTTCACGAGTGCGACTGCCATGAGTCCGCGCCCCTCTAGGCTCGGCGTATGACGACCGGACAGCCTTCCTTCCCCCGGCAGTACGCCCGTACCCAGCGCTTCACGCTGGGCGCCCCGCGCGGCTACTCCCTCTCGCCCGACGGCGCCCGCGTCGTCTTCCTCCGCTCCCCCGGCGGCAGCGACCGGGCGCAGCGGCTGTGGGTCCTCGACCTGGACGAGGGACGGGAGTTCACGGCCGCCGACCCCGGGGCGCTGCTGGCCGGCGCGGACGAGGAACTCACCGCGCAGGAGCGGGCGCGCCGCGAGCGTACCCGGGAAGGCTCGGCGGGCATCGTCGACTACGCGGTGGACGCCGCGGTGGAGTTGGCGGCGTTCACCCTCTCCGGCCGGCTCTTCGTCTGCGAGCTGCGGGCCGGCACCACGCGCGAACTCCCGGTCCGGGGGCCGGTGGTGGACCCGCGGCCGTCGCCGGACGGCCGGCAGGTGGCCTATGTGGCCGACGGCCGGCTGCGGGTGATCGCGGCGGACGCCGCGGAGAACGGCACGGACCGGGTGCTCGCCGAGCCGGACGGCCCCGAAGTCAGCTGGGGCCTCGCGGAGTTCATCGCCGCCGAGGAGATGGGGCGCCACCGGGGCTACTGGTGGTCCCCGCAGAGCGACCAGGTGCTGGCCGCCCGGGTCGACGAATCCCCGGTGCGGCGCTGGTGGATCGCCGACCCCGCGCACCCGGACCGCGAGCCCGCCCGGGTCGCCTACCCCGCGGCGGGCACCGCCAACGCCGTGGTCACGCTGGGCCTCTTCGGCCTGGACGGCTCCCGTACGGACGTGACCTGGGACCATGAGCGCTACCCCTATCTGGCGCGGGTGCACTGGTCGGCGGCCGGTCCCCCGCTGCTGCTGGTGCAGTCCCGCGACCAGCGCGACCAGCGGTATCTGACCGTCGACACCGCGACCGGCGCGACCCGCACGGTGCACGAGGACGACGACGAGGCATGGGTGGAGCCGTTCCCCGGGACGCCCGCCTGGACGCCGGACGGCCGCCTCGTGCGCATCGCCGACGAAGGCGGGGCGCGCAAGCTGTTCGTCGGGGACCGCCCGCTGACCGGCGCGCCGCTGCACGTCCGCGCCGTACTGGACATCGGGGAGGACGACGTCCTCTTCTCCGCGAGCGGCACCGACATGAAGGACATCGGCGTCTTCCGCGCCTGGTTCCGCGGCAGCGGCGATCAGGGCGGCTGGGAGCGGGTCGGCGAGCGGCCGCATCCGACGGTGTCCTCCGCGGTGCGCGGCGGGGGGCTGATGGTGCTCTCGCAGTCCTCGCCTGAGTGGCCCGGCGCCCGGGTCGAGGTGATCCGACTGGACGCGGACGGCGGCGAGAAGACGCTCGCCCCGATCGCCTCGTACGCCGAGCGGCCGGCGCTCACCGCCCGCCCCCACTTCGCCTCGGCCGGCGACCGGGAGATCCCGTGCGCGGTACTGCTGCCCACCGGATATACGGACGCCGACGGTCCGCTGCCGGTGCTGCTCGACCCGTACGGCGGTCCGCACGGCCAGCGGGTGGTCGCCGCGCACAACGCCTATCTGACGTCCCAGTGGTTCGCCGACCAGGGGTTCGCGGTGCTCGTCGCGGACGGCCGGGGCACCCCGGGGCGCTCGCCCGGCTGGGAGAAGGCGGTGTCGAGGAACCTCGCCTCGGTCGTCCTGGAGGACCAGGTCGACGCCCTCCATACACTGGCCGGATCCTTTCCCTTCGACCTGGACCGGGTCGCGATCCGGGGCTGGTCGTTCGGCGGCTACCTGGCCGGGCTCGCCGCGCTGCGCCGCCCGGACGTCTTCCACGCGGCGGTGGCGGGCGCGCCGGTCACCGATCTGCGGCTGTACGACACCCATTACCAGGAGCGGTATCTGGGGCACCCGGACGAGGAGCCCGCGGTCTACGCCGAGAATTCCCTGGTCACGGACGAGGGGCTGTCGGGGGCGGCGGAGCCGCACCGGCCGGTGCTGATCGTGCACGGGCTGGCGGACGACAACGTGGTGGTGGCGCATTCGCTGCGGCTGTCGGCCGCGCTGCTCGCGGCGGGCCGCCCGCACGAGGTGCTGCCGCTGTCGGGGGTGACCCATATGACGCCGCAGGAACAGGTGGCCGAAAACCTGCTGCTGCTCGAAGTGGACTTCCTCAAGCGGTCGTTGGGGATGCGCTGACGGAGCGGCCGGCGCCGGGGCCTACCAGCCGGGCGGGAGGGTGGACGGCGGGGGTGGGGCGTGCGGCGGCCGCTCCGCGCCCGGGGAGGCGCCGTACGCCACCGCCGCGACCGCGTCCCGGCTCTCGTCCGGCACCCCGGGCCGGGCCGCCACGACCACCGCGGCCAGCCCGGCGGCCGCCACCCACAGCGCGGTGCCGAGCTCCAGCTGCGCCTGGCCGGGCAGCACCGGGAAGCGGTCCAGCTGCCCGGTGGCGCCGGCGAAGGCGAGCGCGGCGGCCGCCTGGGCGAACAGCAGCGCCCCGGCCGCCATGGCCGCCGGCCGAGCCCAGGACGCCCGGCGGACCGCCGCGGCGGCGCCGGTCAGGGCCAGCAGGGCGAGCGCCGCCGCCTGCCAGTGCACCGGGGGCTGCAGCAGCACCCGGAAGACGGAGGCATCGCCCAGCAGCCCCTTGCGGTAGGTGTCCCAGCCGAGCCGCAGCAACCAGTGGGCCTCCCAGGCGGCGACCGCCAGCCCGGAGGTGGCCAGGAGGACACCGAGCGCGACGGCCGGTCCCTTGCGCGGCCGGCCGGGCATGCCGCCGGATGCCTGGGACGGCGGACGGTGGACCACGCCGTACGCGGTGCGTGCCACGCCCCGCAGGCCCCGCTGCGCGCTCCCGTCCGGCCGGCGGCCCGCCGCGACCACGACGACGAGCACCGCGGCGAGCGCGATCTGGGTTCCGGCGGTCAGCCGGGCCCGGCCGGTGAGTCCGCTCTCCAGTCCTTGCAGCCAGCTCGCACCCAGCACCCACAGCAGCGGGAGCCGCAGCAGCAGCGTGGCCGCCCCGACGGCGAGCAGCGCGCCGGAGACCACCGAGGAGGCGGCGCGCAGCGCGGTGACCGCGGCGGTGAGCGCGCCGAGCACCAGCAGCGGGTCGAGGGCGGAGGTGGCCCAGGCGGTGAACTCGCCGGGCCGTCGGGCCTCGCCCAGCCACGTCCACCACACGTCGGCGGGCTGCTGCGCGATTCCGAGGTCCCGGATGATCCAGCCGACGCTCAGCAGCGCCAGCAGCAGACAGGCCAGCGCGCCGATGCCGCGCGCGCCGTCGCTGAGATCTTTCCGTTGCCTGGTGGACACGGCCCGCCCCCGTCCGCGTCGATGCGCCTCGCCGTCCTCGGCGCCCGCCGGTGCGAGGGCGCCCACCGCAGGTCTACTGCACGCGAGGGAACGGGACAACACATCCGCATCCGCCGGGGCGGCGGACACCGGCGGAACGGTGACCGGCCGGGGTCCCTTCGGACGGTCCCCGGCCGGTCTACGGCACCCGCACGGCCGTACGTTGTTCATGGTTCCGCGTCCGTATATCGGTGTTGCGACGGCAGAGTTGCCTTCTTGTTAAAGAAGTTCAGAGCGATATGTCGCCCATGCCGTACTTGAGCGCAGGGTGTCAAGCACGCCTATGCGTCGATCTGCGTAATCTTCGCTCAAGAAGCGGACGACCTGCACACCGGCACACCGCATACCCTTGACTCCGCCATAAATCACTTGCGAAAGTCGCGCTCATCCAGACGGCGCGACTCTGCGCCGCATCATGTTCCAAAAGAACTCGGCGCGGGGGCACTTCGCGATGACTAGTCCATCCCAGACCGCGGTGACCAAGACCGACACCCCAGGTCCGGGCTCCGAAGGTGTGACTTCGAAGAAGAGTCGCAAGGACGGTGTGCTGACGGGGCGCTCGCCGGGCCAGCTGATGTGGGCGCGCTTCAAGCGCGACCGGACCGGCATCATCAGCGCCTGCGTCGTGCTGTTCTTCTTCGCGATCGGGGTGCTCGCACCGGTCATCTCCAAGATCTACGGCAAGGACCCCTACACCCAGTACGGGGTGAACACCCCGGGCCTGCTGATCAACTCGTACCCCGCCGGCCCCAACGGCGGCATCTCCTCGGACTTCTGGTTCGGCATCGAACCGAGCCTGGGCCGCGACGTGTTCATGCAGCTGCTCTACGGAATCCGCAACACGCTGGGCCTCGCCGTGGCCATCACGCTCGTCTCGGTGCTCACCGCGATCCTGCTGGGTGTCACCGCCGGCTACTTCGGCGGCCGCACCGACTACTTCATCGGCCGGGTCATCGACCTGCTGATGGCCTTCCCCAACCAGCTGTTCTATGTCGCGTTCGTCCCGGTTGTGAGCGCCATCTTCGTCGCTCCCGCGGACCAGATGCCCGACTGGCTGCGGGTCACGATCATCATCCTGGTGATGTGGTTCCTGGGCTGGATGAGCCTGGCCCGGCTGCTGCGCGGCCAAGTGCTGTCGTTGCGCGAGCGTGAGTTCATCGAGGCGGCCAAGATCAGCGGCGCGTCTCCGTGGCGGATCATCCGGCGCGAACTGATCCCGAACGTGATGACACCGATCCTGGTCCAGACGACCTACATGCTGCCGAACTTCGTGACCTCCATCGCGGGGCTCTCCTTCCTCGGCGTGGGTCTCGTCGAGCCCACCCCGGACTGGGGCCGGATGTTCGCCTACGCGGCCGACTACTACCGCAACGACATCACGTACTTGTTCTTCCCCGGCACCGCGATGGTCCTCTTCATCGTCGCGTTCAACCTGCTCGGGGACTCCGTCCGGGACGCCTTCGACCCCAAGAGGGCTCGGTAACTCCGTTCCACGGGGGGTGCTGCCACCCCAGCACCGCATCAGTCAGGCAGCAGCAACGGATCAACGACAGGCAGGTGCATTCATCACCATGAGCAATGTCCGTATGCGCAGAGCGCAGGCCGCGATCGTGGCTTTGACCGCCGGGGCGCTCGCCCTGACCGCGTGCAGCGCCGGCCAGAAGCAGGGTGCGTCCGACGACGGCGCCCGCCGCAATGCCGAAAAGCAACGCGCGCAGATCGCCTTCGGTGACGCGGCCGCTTCCAAGGGCCCGGCCGAGCCGGTGGCCGGCGCCAAGCCGGGCGGCACGATCAAGGTCTACCAGCGTGACACCTACGCCCACCTGGACCCGGCCCAGCAGTACGTCTCCGACATGGGCACCCTCTCGCTCCTGCTCACCCGCCGGCTGACCACGTACCACCTGGACAACAGCGGCAAGTACACGGTCGTCGGCGACCTCGCCACGGACAGCGGCCAGAAGTCCGACGGCGGCAAGACGTGGACGTACAAGCTCAAGGACGGCGTCAAGTTCGAGGACGGCAAGCCGATCACCTCGACGGACATCCGCCACACCATCGAGCGGACGTTCGCGAACTTCATCTCCAGCGGCCCGACCTACGTCCAGCGCTGGCTGGCCGACTCCACCGACTACCGCAAGCTCCTCAAGGGCGGCCCCTACGCGGGGAAGCACCTGCCCAAGACCGTCCTGGACACGCCGGACGACAAGACCATCGTCTTCCACTTCAAGAAGCCGGTGGGTGACCTGCCCTACGCCCTGGCGATGGCGGGCTACGGTGCGGTCGAGAAGGCCAAGGACACCAAGGAGAAGTACGACAGGGCCCCGGTCTCCTCGGGTCCGTACAAGATCGTCCCCGGGTCGTTCAAGAACGGCAAGGGCATCACGCTGGTCAAGAACACCAACTGGGACCCGAACACCGACATCTCGCGTCACCAGTACGTCGACAAGTTCGACATCCAGTTCAGCGTGTCCTACCCCCAGTCGACCCAGCGTCTGATGGCCGACAACCCGGACAACCAGGCCGCGATCAGCTTCAACAACCAGGTCGACTCGGCGAGCATGCTGCAGGTCGCCAACGACCCGAAGATCAAGGCCCGTTCGACCTCCGGCTACCAGCCCTACGTCGGCGTGATGAACTTCAACATGCGGCGTCTGAAGGACAAGAAGGTCCGCGAGGCCATCGCCTACGCGATGCCGACCCAGGCCATCCTCGACCAGTACGGCACCCCGGGCGGCGGCGAGCTCGCCGGCAGCTACATCAGCCCGACGCTGACCGGCTTCAAGGACATCGACCCCTACGGCAAGCTCAAGAAGCCGATGGGTGACATCGAGAAGGCCAAGAAGATCCTGAAGGCGGCCGGCAAGTCCGGCATGAAGCTGACCTACGCCCACAACACGGCGACCGAGCCGTCGAAGTACTCCGTCAAGGTGGTCGACAACCTCAAGAAGGCCGGCTTCGACGTCCAGAGCAAGGAACTGCCGCCGGACACCTACTACGACATCATCGGCAAGACGGACAACCAGTTCGACGTCTACCCCTCGGCGTGGGGCGCGGACTGGCCGAGCGCGCTGACGGTGCTCCCCCCGGTGTACGACGGCCGGCAGATCCAGGACGGCGGGACCAACTACTCGCTGTACAACAGCCCTGAGACCAACAAGGAGATCGACCGGATCTCCGAGGTGACCGACCAGAAGAAGGCCGCGGACGACTGGTTCGCGCTCGGCGAGAAGATCCTCAAGGAGGACCTGCCGCAGATCCCGACCTTCTACTACAAGCAGATCCAGCTGCACGGTTCCAAGGTCGGCGGCGTCGTCAACAACGACATCATCAGCTCCATCGACCCGACCAAGCTGTACGTCAAGAAGTAACCGCGCACCCCTAACGGTTACCCCGGCGCCGGGGGGGGGGGGGCCCCCCCGCCGGCGCCCCCCCCCCCCCCCCCCCCCCCCCCCCCCCCCCCCCCCCCCCCCCCGCGGCCCCCCCCCCCCCCCCCCCCCCCCCCCCCCCCCCCCCCCCCCCCCCCCCCCCCCCCCCCCCCCCCCCGTA
>NZ_JBITYA010000004.1:47363-222426 GCF_044544985.1 Streptomyces sp. NPDC053427
GCGTTTTTACAAAAACAGTAAAAAACCCCCCCAACCCACCACAACATTTTTTCTCAAATCTACACCCCCCACCCAAACCCGGGGCCCCGGGGGGGGGGGGCCCCCCCCCCCCCCCCCCCCCCCCCCGCGCCCGCCCCCACCCTCCACACTTCCGCTGCCCCACGAGAGCTGCGATCTGCCATGCTTCGATTCCTCGTCCGCCGGTCTCTCGGCGCGCTCGTGATCCTGCTGCTCATCAGCGCGTTCACGTTCTTCCTCTTCTTCGCCGCCCCAAGGGATCCCGCGCTGCTGGCCTGCGGACGGAACTGCGGCCCCGACGCACTCGCGATCATCCACAAGAACCTGGGGCTCGACCAGCCCGTCCCGGTGCAGTACTGGCACTTCATGTCCGGCATCATCACCGGCCGCGACTTCGCCCAAGGGCCGTGCCCCGCCCCGTGCTTCGGCTACTCCTTCGCCACCGGCGACGCGGTGTGGAGCACCATCGTCGATCGCTTCCCGATCACCCTGTCGCTGACCATCGGCGGCGCCGCGGTCTTCCTGTTCGTCGGCCTGGCCACCGGCATGCTGGCCGCCTGGAAGCAGGGCACGCTGATCGACAAGATCTTCAGCTCGGTCTCGCTGGTGCTCAGCTCGATGCAGATCTATTTCATCGGCCCGATCGTGCTGGCGCTGCTCGTCTACAACACCAATCTCCTGGGACAGCCGAAGTACGTGCCCATCACGGAGGATCCCGCCGGCTGGTTCATGGGCCTGCTGATCCCGTGGTGCGTGCTGTCGATCATCTTCACCGCCCAGTACACCCGTATGGCGCGCTCCGCGATGATCGAACAGCTCCAGGAGGAGCACGTCCGCGCGGCCCGTGCCAAGGGCATGTCGGCCCGGACGGTCTTCTTCCGCTACGCCTGGCGGGGCTCGCTGATCCCCATCGTCACCATCTTCGGCATCGACCTGGGCACCCTCTTCGGCGGCGCCATGATCACCGAGGTGACGTTCGCGCTGCCGGGCCTGGGCACCCTGTCGATGCAGTCGGTGCTCAACACCGACCTGCCCACGGTCATGGGCGTGATGCTCTTCGCGGCCGCGTTCATCATCCTGTTCAACATCATCGTGGATGCGACGTATGCGCTCATCGACCCGCGCGTGCGCCTGTCCTAGGAGAGCCTGAAGTGACCACATCCCTCACCAAGACCGAGGACGCGCCGGTCCCGACCGGATCGGACCCCTTCCTCTCCGTCCGTGACCTGCATGTGCGGTTCTCCACCGAGGACGGCATCGTCAAGGCGGTCGACGGCCTCTCCTTCGACCTCGAACGCGGCCAGACGCTCGGCATCGTCGGCGAGTCCGGCTCCGGCAAGTCCGTCACCAACCTCGCCGTCCTGGGCCTGCACAGCCCCAGGTCGACCGAGATCACGGGGGAGATCACCCTGGACGGCCAGGAGCTGACCGGGGCCCGGGAGAAGACCCTGGAAAAGCTCCGCGGCGACAAGATGGCCATGATCTTCCAGGACGCGCTGACCGCGCTCTCGCCGTACTACACGGTCGGCCGGCAGATCGCGGAGCCGTTCATCAAGCACACCGGCGCCAGCAAGCGCGAGGGCCGGCAGCGGGCGATCGAGATGCTGACCAAGGTCGGTATTCCGCAGCCGAATCTGCGGGTGGACGACTATCCGCACCAGTTCTCCGGCGGTATGCGCCAGCGCGCCATGATCGCCATGGCGCTGGTGTGCAACCCCGAGCTGCTGATCGCGGACGAGCCGACCACCGCGCTGGACGTCACCGTGCAGGCCCAGATCCTGGACCTGCTCAAGGACCTCCAGCAGGAGTTCGGCTCCGCGATCATCCTGATCACCCATGACCTGGGCGTGGTCGCCAACACCGCGGACGACCTGCTGGTGATGTACGCCGGCCGGGCGGTGGAGCGCGGCTCGGTCAAGGAGATCCTCACGCAGCCCCAGCACCCGTACACCTGGGGCCTGCTGAGCTCGATGCCGCGGCTGTCCTCGGACGTCAACGAGGCGCTGTACCCGATCCCCGGCGCCCCGCCGAGCCTGCTCAACCCGCCCACCGGCTGCGCCTTCAACCCGCGCTGCGGCTTCGTCGACCAGGTCAGCGGTGCGCGCTGCGCCGACGACCGGCCGCCGCTGGCGCTCGGCCGCGCCGCCGCGTGCCATCTGACCGCCGAGCAGAAGCAGACCTTCTTCACCGAGCAGATCAAGCCCCGGCTGGGCTAGGGAGCCATCACCATGACCGACAACGTCACTCTCCCCACGCCCCGCGATACGGCGCCCGCCCTGGGCGAGCCGCTGCTCACCGCCGAGGCGCTGACCAAGCACTTCCCGATCTACGGCGGCTTCCCGTTCCGGCGGAAGGTCGGCGCGGTCCAGGCCGTCGACGGCCTGGACCTGACCGTGCACGCCGGCGAGAGCTTCGGCCTGGTCGGCGAGTCGGGCTGCGGAAAGTCCACCACCGGACGGCTGCTGACCCGTCTGATGGAGCCGACCTCCGGCAAGATCACGTACGCGGGCCGGGACATCACGCGCGCCAACCGCAAGCAACTGGCGCCGGTCCGCTCCGAGATCCAGATGATCTTCCAGGACCCGTATGCCTCGCTGAACCCGCGGCAGACGGTCGGCACCATCATCGGCGGCCCGATGGAGATCAACGGGATCAATCCGCCCGGCGGCCGGGAGAAGCGGATCCGCGAGCTCCTGGAGACCGTGGGTCTCAATCCGGAGCACTACAACCGCTTCCCGCACGAGTTCTCCGGCGGCCAGCGCCAGCGCATCGGCGTCGCCCGCGCGCTCGCCCTGGAACCGAAGCTGATCGTCGCCGACGAGCCGGTCTCGGCCCTCGACGTCTCGATCCAGGCGCAGGTCGTCAACCTGCTCCAGAAGCTCCAGCGCGAGCTGGGCATCGCGTTCCTGTTCATCGCCCACGACCTGGCGATCGTCCGGCACTTCAGCGAGCGGGTCGCGGTGATGTACCTCGGCAAGATCGTCGAGGTGGGCTCCCGCGAGGAGATCTACCACCGCCCGCGGCACCCGTACACCCACGCCCTGCTCTCCGCCGTACCGGAGGCCAAGCTGGTGGAGGACGACGAGGAGGGCCGCGAGCGCATCCGCCTCGCCGGCGACGTCCCCTCCCCCATCAACCCGCCCTCGGGCTGCCGCTTCCGCACCCGGTGCTGGAAGGCCCAGGACAAGTGCGCGACCGAGCAGCCGCCGCTGGTCCAGATCTCGGGGAACGAGGCGGGACATCTGACCGCCTGCCACTTCCCGGAGGAGCCGACGACGGCGGCGCGGGGCGAGGACATCGTCCTGGACCCGGCGCTTGCGGCCATCGAGGAGGCGGCGGGCAACGGTCCGGCCGGCTCCGACGAGAAGGGCGCGACCGGCAAGAGCCTGTGACGAGCCGTCCTACGTGGGGGTGCCCGGCCGCGGAGGCCGGGCACCCCCACGGCGCTATTCGCTCGGTACCACCTTCCGCTCCTCCGCGAAGTGGCAGGCCGATGCGTGCCCGGCCGGGCCCTCGGTGTCCCGGAACGGGGCGGGTACCTCCAGCGGCGGGACGACCTCCGCGCACAGCGGCTGCGCCTTCCAGCACCGCGTACGGAAGCGGCAGCCGGAGGGCGGGTTGGCGGGCGAGGGGACGTCACCGGCCAGCAGGATGCGTTCGCGGTGCTCGCGGGCGTCCGGGTCGGGTACGGGCACGGCGGACAGCAGCGCCTGGGTGTACGGGTGGGTGGGATGCTCGTAGATCTGCTCGTCGGTGCCGGTCTCGGCGAGGCGGCCGAGGTACATCACCGCGACCCGGTCGGAGATGTGCCGGACGACGGACAGATCGTGCGCGATGAAGACGTAGGAGAGGTCGAACTCGTCCTGCAACTGGTCCAGAAGATTGATCACTTGGGCCTGGACGGAGACATCCAGCGCGGAGACCGGCTCGTCGGCGACGATGATCTCCGGCCGCAGCGCCAGCCCCCGTGCGATGCCGATCCGCTGCCGCTGCCCGCCGGAGAACTGATGCGGATAGCGGTTGATGTATTCCGGGTTGAGCCCCACCACGTCCAGGAGTTCCTGAACCTTCTTGCGGCGGTCCCCCTTGGGGGCCACCTCGGGGTGGATCTCGTACGGCTCGCCGACGATGTCGCCGACCGTCATCCGGGGGTTCAGGGAGGTGTAGGGGTCCTGGAAGACCATCTGGATGTTGCGCCGTACGGCCTTCATCGCGCGCCCGGACAGCATGGTGATGTCCTGCCCCTGATAGCTGATCCGACCGGACGTCGGCCGCTCCAGCCCCACCAGCATCTTGGCGAGCGTGGACTTCCCGCAGCCCGATTCGCCGACGATGCCGAGCGTTTCGCCCTTCCGCAGATCGAACGAGACCCCGTCGACGGCCTTCACCGCGCCGATCTGCTTCTTGACGAGCACGCCCTGGGTGAGCGGGTAGTGCTTGACCAGGTCGCGGATCTCCAGGATGGGTTCGCCGAGCGCCGCCCGCGCCCGGGGGCCGTCACCGTGCGCCATCGAGGGTCTCCTTCCAGAAATGGCAGGCGCTGGCCCGGCCGGGGCCCACGTCGTACAGCGGCGGACGGTCCGTCAGACAGATGTCCTGGGCGAGCGGGCAGCGCGGGTTGAAGGGGCAGCCCGGCGGGATGGCGGTGAGATTGGGCGGCAGGCCCTTGATCGCGTACAGCTCCCGGCCCTTGCGGTCGAGCCGCGGAATGGATTCCAGCAGGCCGCGGGTGTACGGGTGCGCGGGCGCCTTGTAGAGCTGGTGGACGGGGGCGGTCTCGACGATCCGCCCCGCGTACATCACGGCGATCGTGTCGGCGACGTCCGCGACCACGCCCAGGTCGTGGGTGATCAGAATGAGCCCCATGTGGTACTCGCGCCGCAGCTCCGCGAGCAGGTCCATCACCTGCGCCTGGACGGTGACGTCGAGGGCCGTGGTCGGCTCGTCGGCGATGATCAGTTCGGGGGCGAGCGCGAGCGCCATCGCGATCATGATGCGCTGGCGCATCCCGCCGGAGAACTGGTGCGGATAGTCCCCCACCCGCTCCCTGGCCGCGGGGATCCCCACCCGCTCCATCAGCTCGACGGCCTTGTCCCGCGCTCCCTTACGGGACATCCCCTCATGGACCCGGAACATCTCCCCCAGCTGCACCCCGACGCTCAGCACCGGGTTCAGGGAGGACAGCGCGTCCTGGAAGATCATCGCCATCTTCGCGCCGCGGACCTTGCGCCGCTCCTCCTTGCTCAGCCGGAGCAGATCGCGCCCCTGGAAGACGACCTCGCCGCCGGTGACGAACCCCGGCGGCGAGTCGAGAATGCCCATCACGGCCTGCGCGGTGACGGACTTGCCGGAGCCGGACTCCCCCAGCACCGCCAGCGTCTGCCCCGCCGCCACCCGGTAGCTCACGCCGTTGACGGCCTGGGCGATGCCGTCCCGGGTACGGAACTCCACCCGCAGATCGCGCACGTCGAGCAGGACGTCACCGTCCGCCGACGGGGCCGCGTCATCGCTCGGGTTGGTCATCTGCCCGCTCCTCAGCGCAACTTGGGGTCGAGGGCGTCGCGCACCGCGTCGCCGAGCATGATGAACGCCAGCACCGTGATGCTCAGCGCGCCCGCGGGCCACAGCAGCATGTGCGGCGCATTGCGGATGTAGGTCGAGGCCGCGGAGATGTCGATGCCCCAGGAGACGGTCGGCGGCTTCAGACCGGCGCCCAGGTAGGACAGGGTCGCCTCCAGGGAGATGTACGTGCCGAGCGCGATGGTGGCGACGACGATGACCGGCGCGACGGCGTTCGGGGCGATGTGCCGCAGCAGCAGCCGTCCGTTTCCGGCGCCCAGCGCCCGCGCCGCCTGGACGTAGTCGTTCTGTTTGGCGGTGACCACGGCGCCGCGGGCGATGCGGGAGATCTGCGGCCAGCCCAGCAGCACGATGAAGCCGACCACCGGCCAGACGGTGCTGCTGGTGATGACGGAGAGGAAGACCAGCCCCCCGAGGATCACCGGGATGCCGAAGAAGATGTCCGCCAGCCGCGACAGCAGGGTGTCCCACCAGCGGCCGAAGAACCCGGCCAGGCCGCCCATCAGGCTGCCCAGCAGGGCGGCGCCCGCGGTGGCGCAGACGCCGACGGTGATGGAGGCGCGGGCGCCGTAGACCACCCGGGTGTAGACGTCCCGGCCCTGGGTGTCGAAGCCGAAGGGGTGGCCGGGCTGGGCACCCTGCTGCGCCTTGGCCAGATCGCCGCGGTACGGGTTGCCGGTGGCGATCAGCTGCGGCCAGATCGCGATGATCACCAGAAAAACGATGACCAGCGCGGAGATCACGAAGACGGGGTTACGGCGCAGATCGTGCCAGGCGTCGCTCCACAGGCTGCGCGGCTTGCCGGTGGGCTCGCCGCCCGGTGGGCCGGCCCCCGGGACCCGCTCCAGCGATTCGGCCTCGCCGATGGCCAGCGCGGCGGAGCCGCCGTCCCCGTGGCCGATGGCCTCCTTCGGGACGTAGGACTCATACGGCTCGTAGGACTCAGGCATAGCGGATCCTCGGGTCGAGGACGGCGTACAGCAGATCGACGAGCAGATTCGCGATCAGGAAGACCAGCACCAGAATCGTGACGAAGCCGACCACGGTCGGCGAATTCTGCCGCAGAATGCCCTGATAGAGCTGGAATCCCACGCCGTGGATATTGAAGATGCGCTCGGTGACGATGGCGCCGCCCATCAGCGCACCGATATCGGTGCCGATGAAGGTGACGACGGGGATCAGCGAATTGCGCAGCAGATGGCGGGTGATGACCCGGTGTCCGGGCAGGCCTTTCGCCACGGCCGTACGGACATAGTCCGCGCGGGCGTTCTCCGCGATCGACGTGCGGGTCAGCCGGGTGACATAGGCGAGCGACACCAGCGCCAGCACCAGCCCCGGCAGCAGGAGTTCGTTCAGCGGGGCGTCGGTGGAAACGGTCGGCGCGGCCCAGCCCCATTGCACACCGAACAGGAACTGCAGCACATAGCCGCTGACGAAGGTGGGGATGGACACCACGACGAGGGTGAGCAGCAGCACGGAGGTGTCCACGCTCCGCCCGCGCCGCAGCCCGCTGAACACTCCCAGCACCACGCCCACGATCATTTCGATGACAATGGCGACGAGCGTCAGCCGCAACGTGACGGGAAAGGCGTCCGCCATCAGTTCGGTGACCGACTGGCCGTTGAAGGCGGTGCCGAAATTCCCCTGGAAGATCTGCCCCATGTAGTGCAGATACTGCTTCCACAACGGCTGGTCGAGGTAGAGATCGGCACGGATCTGGGCAGCGGTGGCGGGGTCCGGTGCCCGGTCACCGAAGAGTGCGGCAACCGGGTCACCGAGCGCGTACACCATGAAGAAGATCAGGAAGGTGCTGCCGATGAACACCGGGATCATCTGGAGCAGCCGCCGGATCACATAGCGTCCCATGAGCGGGGCCCGGAGGGCCTCACACCACCTTGATCTCGTTGTAGACGGGGACGCTGAACGGATTCAGCGACACATTGCTGATCCGGTCGGAATAGCCGCCGCTGCCGTTCTGGTACCACAGCGGAATGGCGGGCATCTGCTCGGCGAGGATCTTCTCCGCGTCCTGGAATTTCGCGACGGCCTTGCCGGTGTCGGTCTGCGCATTCGCCTCGTCGATCAGATTGTCGAAGTCGGCGTTGCTGAACTTGCCGTCGTTGGACGCCGCATCCGTGTAGTACAGCGGCTGCAGGAAGTTCTGGATCAGCGGATAGTCCATCTGCCAGCCGGCCCGGAACGGCCCGGTCATCTGCTTCGCCTGGATCTTGTTACGGAAGTCCGCGAACGTGCCGACCGGGGCGCCGACACACGCCTTGTCGCTGCCCAGCGAGTTGTTGATGCTGTTGCAGATCGCGTCGATCCAGTCCTTGTGCGACCCGGTGTCCGCGTTGTAGGCGATCGTCATCTTCCCGCCGGGCAGTCCGCCGCCCTCTTCGATCAGCTGCTTGGCCTTTGCCGCATTGAATTCGCAGGCGTCGCCGCACAGTCCCGCCTTGTATCCCCCCTTCGCCCCCAGCACCGGCGAGGTCCAGTCCGTGGCGGGCGTCCGCGTCTTCTGGAAGATCTCATCGGTGATCTGCTTGCGGTCGATGGCCATCGAGATGCCCCGCCGCAGCTTCGCCTTCTCCCCCTCGCCGCCCCAGTCCTTGTCGTACATGGGGAAGGTGAGGGTCTGAATGATCCCGGCCGGCTGATTGATGTACCGGTTCCCGAGATCCCGCTTGACGTTCTTGAGCTGCGCGGCCGGCACATCGTCGACGAGATCCAGATTCCCCGCCTGGAGGTCCGTGTACGCGGTGTTGTTGTCGGTGTACACCCGCAGATCGATGCCGCCGTTCTGCGCCGGATCCGATCCCGGGTACTTGTCCCACTTGCGCATCTTCATCGCGGAGCCCTTGGTGTACGAGTCCACCGTGTAGGGGCCGTTGCCGACCGGCTTCTTCAGCCAGGCGTCGTGATCCTTGTAGAAGGCCTGCGGCAGCGGCATGAAGGCCGAATAGCCGAGGGTGTCGGGCCAGCTGGAGAACTTCTGGTTCAGCTTGACGGTAAAGGTCTTGTCGTCCTTCACCGCAAGGCCCGACAGCGTCTTGGCCGTCGGCGTGCCACTGGCCGGATGCACCTTGTCGAACCCGTCGATGTACTGGAAGAAGGACGCGTTCTTCTGCTTGTTGTCGAGCAGTGCGCCGTAATTCCAGGCGTCCACAAAGGACTTGGCGGTGACCGGTTCCCCATTGCTGAAGGTCCAGCCGCCCTTCAGCTTCACGGTGAAATTCTGCGAGTCCGGCGTCTCGATCGATTCCGCGATGACGTTCTCGGCGGCGCCGGTCTTGGGGTTGTAGCGCTTGAGCCCCCGGAAGAGCATCTCCATGACCTTGCCGCCCTGCACCTCATTGGTGTTCGCGGGCTCCAGCGGATTCTGCGGATCCCCCCAGGACGAGCTGACCACCCCGGCGCTGTCCGAGCCGCCGCCCCCACCCCCGCAGGCCGTGGCCGCGAGGGCGACGGCGACGGCACATACGGCCCACTTCGCGCGCGTGGCTCCACGCATGGGGTGATGCCTCCTCAGGTTTCCCGAACACGCTTTGGCCATATAAGAGCGCAAAATTAGACATAATGCACCCAGCGCTGACCGTCAGCGCTCCGAAAACCCGAGAAAACCCTCGTATGCCCGATCCGGTACTCGGCACCGGGGCGGGGCGCCTGCCACAAGGGAGCCCGTCCGGCCGTCGCCCCCGCGGTCACGGCCGACGGCCCGTACGGAGCCGTCCCGGCGGATCGGTCCGGCGGATCGGTCCGGCCGGACAGGGCCGCCCTTGGGCCGGCTTGACGCCCCGTCCTCCCGCTGACCATCCTTTCCGGGGAACCGATCGGGGGAGGACGGATGACGGCGACGGGACGGATCCCGTATCCATCGACAGCGGTGCACCTTTCCGGGCGGCGACCGCCGGTTCGCTCCAGGACGGCCGTATCCACGGGGATGTGACCACCCGCGACGCCCCCCGCCCCGAAGCGCCGGCCCGGCACACGCCTGCACCCGCCCCCATGACGCGACGAATCAAGGCCCGCCCTGCAATGAGTCACCCAGAGAAGACCCGCCGGGGCCACGGAGACCTCGCCGGGTCGATCGCCGGCGCCGCGATACTGCTGCCGTCGAACCTGGTCACCTGCTACCTGCTCGTCCTCGCGGTCGTCGCCTCGCCCGACGGCCCCTGGGACGAATCCGGGTCGGCCGGCACCGTCCAGGCGGTGTCGCTGCTGTCCGGCGCGCTGGCCCTCGCCGTCACCCTGCTGACGCTGTTCGTCCTGGCGACCCAATGGCTGCGCAGCCGCTGGTGGCTCGCGGTGCCGGGGCTGATGCTGCTGGGCTCCGTCATCCGCTGGCTGTTCCCCTCGGCGTAGCCGACGCACCGGCCGACAGCGCCCGCAGCACCCGCACGAATCCGTCCCGCTCCGCGGCCGGGAACTGCGCCAGCAGCTCCTCCTCGCCCCGCTGGATGTCCGCCTGCACCGCGTCCCGCAGCCGGCGCCCCTCGGGAGTGAGCGACAGCAGCCGCACCCGCCGGTCGTCCGGATCGGGGCGGCGGTGGATCAGCCCGCGCGCGTCCAGATCGTCGAGGACCGCGATGATCCGGGTCTTGTCCGCCCCGATGGCCTCGGCCAGCGCCGCCTGGGAGCGGATCGGGGTCGTATCGAGCCGCAGCAGCACGGCATACGCCCACATGGCCAGCCCGTGCGCATCCAGGATCGGCTGCTCGGCCGCCATCAGGGCGCGGCCCAGCGGCACGATCATCGCCGCCAGATCGGGCCGGGCGGCCCGCTCCCCGGCCCCCTCGGCCGCCGCTCCCTTGCCGCCCGCACGCTCACCCATGCCAAGAAAATACCCCTTGACAGACCATAAGCTTGAGCACATCGTAAGCACATGCATACGACCTCGGAGAGCCCCTCCCCGGACCGGCAACGCCTGACTCACCTCAGGGACCTCAACGCCCGCGCCGTACGGCACAGCGTGGCCGTCGTAGGACGGATGACGCCCGCGGATCCGTCCCGCCCCACCCCCTGCTCGGACTGGACCCTGGCGGATCTGCTCGCCCATATGACCGCCCAGCACCGGGGCTTCGCGGCGGCCGCACGCGGGGACGGCCGGGACCTGGCGCACTGGAGGGCCGACCCGCCGAGCGGGGACCCGGTGGCGCGGTACGCCGACGCGGCCGACGACGTCATCGCCGCCTTCGCGGAGGTCGACGACCCCGACCGCCCCTTCGCCCTCCCGGAATTCACCGCCGCCCGAACCTTCCCGGCCACCCTCGCGATCGGCTTCCACTTCATCGACTACGTCGTCCACGGCTGGGACGTCGCCAGGGCGCTGGGCCTGCCGTACGACCCGGACCCGGCGCTCCTGCGGGCCGCCCTCCCGATCGCGCGGGCCGTCCCCGACGACGCCTCCCGGCTGGCCCCGGGGAGCGCCTTCCGCCCGGGGCTCCCGGCGGAAGGTCACGCGGACTTGCTGGACGAGATCCTGACGACCCTGGGGCGCGCACCGTCCTGGGCCGCACCGGCATCGTGCTGAGGTCCTCCTGGACGCCCGGTCCGGCCGGCGCCCACCACGGCCCGGCCCTGGTCAGCGTCACCGACTTCACGCTCGTCCGGATCACCGACCTGCCGGGCGTCCACCGCGCGGCCCGCCGTCTCACCGCCGGCTGGACGGACCTCGAGGGGGCGGTCGGCGTGTGGCTGTGGGCGGCCCCGCTCGCCCGTCGCTGCGGTGCGGTCGCCGTCTGGCGCGACGAGGCCGCCCTGCACGGCTTCGTCGCCTGGCCGCCGCATGTCGCGATCATGCGGCGCTACCGGGGCCGCGGGTCCCTGACCTCGGCCACCTGGACGGCCGACCGCTGCGATCCCCGCGAGATCTGGGCCCGTGCGCGACCCGCCCTCCGGCCGCCCGCGGCAACGCGGCTGCGATGAGCCCGCGTCTCGCCCGTCCCACCGCGGCTCAGGTAGGGGATTCCCGGACCGACGGGGACCACATCGGCGGCCATGGTGCCGAACACGTCAGCGGAGCCGCGCCGGCGAGACCCACGGCGGTCACGGGGGCGACGGTGCACAAGGGGAGGCCGCACGCAGGGACGGCCGGTCACTCCTCGGCGAAGGCGTACGTGGCGCGACGGTAGGGCGGGGCGACGGCGGCCAGGCGGTGCGGGCGCCACAGGTCGTCCCTCGCGTTCAGGCTCAGCTCGCCCCTGCGGCGCAGCAGCCAGATGACCTCGTACTGGAAATGGAGCACCGCGTCACCCGGGATCCGGGTCAGCAGGCCGGACGCCAGCCGGATCATGTCGTCCTGCTGAAGGGAGGGGTCGCTCGACTTGCCGAGCCGGAACAGCGCGTACACCGTCGGCGCGAACCCGAGGTCCTCGGTAACGGGGCAGCCCCACGGCGGCGGCCTCTCCTCCCCCACGCGCATCCATGTCCCGGCGCCGGTCACGGCCCCCTCGCCGATGAGGTGCCCGGCAGTGACCGACGCGTCGAGCAGCCCGGCGGACCGGGCGACGTCGCACAGCTCCCGGGCGCATTCCCCCACCGGCGCCGCGGTCGCCATCTGGAGGTCGTAGGCGATGGCCATGCCGCCGCATCAGCTCCCTTCGTCCCCTCGCCCGACCGCCCACAGCAGACGGGGCGCCCCCCGGAAGGGGGCGCCCCGTCTCACACAGTCGACGGCTCAGCCGTGCTTGGCGCGCGAGGCGGTGCGGCCGCGCTCCTTCTGGTCCAGGACGACCTTGCGGATGCGGACGGCCTCCGGGGTCACCTCGACGCACTCGTCGTCGCGGCAGAACTCCAGGGACTGCTCCAGGGACAGCTTCCGCGGCGGGACGATCGCCTCGAAGGAGTCGGCCGAGGCCGAGCGCATGTTGGTGAGCTTCTTCTCCTTGGTGATGTTCACGTCCATGTCGTCGGCGCGCGAGTTCTCGCCGACGATCATGCCCTCGTACACCTCGGTGCCGGGGTCGGTGAACAGCACGCCGCGCTCCTGGAGGTTCGTCATCGCGAAGGCGGTGACGGCGCCGGCGCGGTCGGCGACCAGGGAGCCGTTGTTACGGGTCTTCAGCTCGCCGAACCACGGCTCGTGGCCCTCGTGGATGGAGTGCGCGATGCCCGTGCCACGGGTCTGCGTCAGGAACTCCGTACGGAAGCCGATGAGGCCGCGGGACGGGACGACGAACTCCAGGCGCACCCAGCCGGAGCCGTGGTTCGACATGTTGTCCATGCGGCCCTTGCGGACGCCCATGAGCTGCGTGACGGCGCCCATGTGCTCCTCGGGCACGTCGATCGTCATGCGCTCGACGGGCTCGTAGGTCTTGCCCTCGACCTGCTTGGTGACCACCTGCGGCTTGCCGATGGTCATCTCGAAGCCCTCGCGGCGCATCTGCTCGACCAGGATGGCGAGCGCCAGCTCACCGCGGCCCTGGACCTCCCAGGCGTCGGGGCGCTCGGTGTCCAGGACGCGGAGCGAGACGTTACCGATCAGCTCGCGGTCCAGGCGGTCCTTGACCTGGCGGGCGGTGACCTTGCGGTCCTTTATCGCCGCCTTGGCATCCGCGCCCTTGCCCGTGCCTCCGCGGCCGACCAGGGGGGAGGTGTTGGTGCCGATGGTCATCGAGATGGCCGGCTCGTCCACCGTGATCAGGGGGAGGGCGATCGGGTTCTCCGGGTCGGCCAGGGTCTCGCCGATCATGATGTCGGGGATACCCGCGACCGCACAGATGTCACCGGGGCCCGCCTTCTCGGCCGGCTTGCGGGTGAGCGCCTCGGTCATCATCAGCTCGCTGATGCGGACGTTCGCGACCGTGCCGTCACGCTTGATCCACGCGACGGACTGGCCCTTCTTCAGCTCGCCCTGCTCGACGCGGAGCAGCGCGATACGGCCGAGGAAGTTGTCCGCGTCGAGGTTGGTGACGTGCGCCTGGAGGGGGGCCGACTCGTCGTACTCGGGGGCCGGGATGTGCGACAGCAGGGTGCTGAAGAACGGCTCGAGGTTCGTGCTGTCGGCCGGGACCGTGCCGTCCTCCGGCTTGGTCAGCGAGGCCACGCCGTCACGGGCGCAGGCGTAGACGATCGGGAACTCGATCTGCTCCTCGTCCGCGTCCAGGTCCAGGAACAGGTCGTAGGTCTCGTTGACGACCTCGTCGATCCGGGAGTCGGGGCGGTCCGTCTTGTTGATGCACAGGATGACCGGCATCCGGGCCGCGAGGGCCTTGCGGAGGACGAATCGGGTCTGC
This sequence comes from Streptomyces sp. NPDC053427, assembly GCF_044544985.1. Classification (NCBI taxonomy): domain Bacteria; kingdom Bacillati; phylum Actinomycetota; class Actinomycetes; order Kitasatosporales; family Streptomycetaceae; genus Streptomyces; species Streptomyces sp. NPDC053427. The sequence continues at coordinate 61,196 of NZ_JBITYA010000004.1, forward strand.
GGCAGCGGGCCCTCGGAGGCGTCCACGAGCAGGACGACCGCGTCGACCATCGACAGGCCGCGCTCGACCTCACCACCGAAGTCGGCGTGGCCGGGGGTGTCGATGATGTTGATGGTGATCGGGTCCCCGCCGTCCTTGGGGTGGTACTTGACGGCGGTGTTCTTCGCCAGGATCGTGATGCCCTTCTCACGCTCCAGGTCGTTCGAGTCCATCATCCGGTCGTCGAGCTTCTCGGCGGCGTGCTCGGCGAAGGAGCCGGCCTGCTTGAGCATGGCATCGACGAGGGTCGTCTTGCCGTGGTCGACGTGGGCGACGATGGCTACGTTACGAATGTCGTGGCGGGTGGGCATACTGGCGGCGCTTCTCCCGGATCGTGGGTGGCGGCACGTACGGTCCGGTACGTGTGCCTCTCGGCCGGGCTTGCATACGCCACGACCTCACCCCATGGTACGGGGCTGCGGCGACTTCGGCCGCCACAGCCCGTGCACATACCCTCTGACCTGCGATTTCTTACCCGATGTTAGCTCTGGCTCCACCCTGACTTCGTGTAGCCGATGTCCTGGAAGCGGGGCGAGGCGAACCCGAAGGCGCCGATGTTGGCGAGGGACTTCTTGGTCGCCACCAGTTCCGGGCGCTGGTAGAGCGGGATGGAGCCCGCCGCGGCCCAGATGCGGGCGTCGGCCTGCGCCATGAGCTTGCCGGCCTCGTCCTCGTCCAGCTCCGAGGTCGCCTGGTCGAAGAGCTGGTCGATGTGGTCGGTGCCCACCCGGGTGTAGTTCTGCTCGACGGTGAGCGAGCCGTCGGCGGCGGGCTCGGGCTTGGCGTAGATCGGGCGGGCGTCGGTCGCGGGGTAGGCGGTACCCGGCCAGGAGTACAGCGCCAGGTCGTAGTCGCCGGCGGCGATGTGGTCCTGGAAATAGCTGGCGTCGGCGACCCGCTGGACGGAGGTCTGGATGCCCACCTTGCCGAGCATCGCCGAGATCCGCTCCCCCACGGTGCGCAGCTGCTCCGAACCCGCGCCGTCGGGAAGGACGAAGCGCAGGGTCAGCGGCTTGCCGTCCTTGCGCATCGCGGCGAGCGTCGCGGGCCTTCCCTTCCGCTCCGGCGCGCCCTTGGCCTCCGGGTCCTTGCCCGCGGCGACCTGGGCGGCGGCCACCGGGTGCGCCCGCTCCTCGTCGGCCCGCGCCTCGCGCGCCTGCTCGGCGCTCATCGGGTGCGCCTCGCCGGTCGCGGAATCCTGTCCGGTCTCGACCCGCTCGGCCTCGCCCATCGCCCGCGCCGCGCGCAGCTGGTAGTGCCGGGAGGCGGTGGTGTCGCTGCCGTCGGCCTCCCTCCGGTCCGCGGCCTCCGCCTTGTAGAGGGTGGCGCTCTGCCGCAGCAGCGCGGACTGCTGGACCTCGGAGCCCACCGCGCCCGCGGCGGACAGCGGGGCCTCGGCGGCCGCGGGCCGGGCACCGGGGCCCCGTACGTCGGCCCGGGCGCCCGCAGCGGCCCGGCCCGGCCGCTCCGGGTTGCGGCCGTCCGAGGAGCCGCCCTTGGGGGACGCTTCGGCGGCGGCGTCCGAGGCGCTGGGCGCGGCCGCACCGGGCTTCTGCTTGGCCTGCTCGGTGGTCCCGCCCGGCTTCCAGCCCGCGTCCGCGAGCAGCGCCTTGGCGGCGCCGGCGTCCTGCCCGCCGATCGCGTCGCTGTGGTCCTCGTATCCGTCCTGCCCGGCCAGCAGCAGATGGCTGCCGAGGGGCTGCGCGGGCAGGCTGAGCGGCTTGAGGACGGTGTCGGCGAGCGCCTGCCGGTCGATGGCGCGGGCCACCGCGCGGCGGACCCGCTCGTCGGTGAGCGGGCCGGTGCTGCCGTTGAGCGCAAGCTGGGTGTAGGCGGGCTCGAGGGCCTTGCGAACGGTGTAGCCGCGCAGCTTGGCGGGCGCCGCGGGCTTGGCGTCCGTACCGGCCTTGGCGCCGGAGCCCGCGGGGTGGCCGGCCGAGGCGACCTTCCTGGCGGCGCCCTGGTCGATCTCGGCGACATCGACGGCCCCGGCGGCCAGGGCGGCGGCCCGTTTGTCCCGCGGCAGCTCCGTGAAGACGATCCGGTCGAGCTTGGCGCGGGCACCCCACCACTTGGGGTTGCGGACCAGGGTGACGCGGTCGCTGTCCTTCTCCCGCTCGCTCATCATGAACGGCCCGGCCGCGATCGCCAGCCGCTCGCGGGTGCCGTCGTTGAAGGCGTCGGCGTCGCCCATCACGCTCTGCGGGTACAGCGGCGTGAACAGGGACCGCCAGTCGGCATACGGCTTGCTGAAGGTGACCTTGACCTCGCGCTTGTTCGCCCCCTGGGCGACCTTGGCGATCCGGTCGTAGCCGGCGTTGCGGGCCGTCCAGAAGGCGTTGTCCTTGCCGCGCAGCGCCTTCCACTGCGCGATGAAGTCCGCGGCACCGATCTTGCGGCCGTCGCTCCACCGCGCCTTGGGGTTGATCTTGTACGTGACGACCTGCTTCGGGTCGCGGGCGGTGACGTCGGCGGCGACGAGGTAGTCGGCGTTGCGCTGCGGTCTGCCGCGGTCGTCGAGGGTGAACAGGGTGGGCAGCACCGCGCCGGTGATCCGCGTGGTGGTGGCGTCGGCGTCGGCCTGAAAGGCGTTGAGGGTGCCGGGCATGCTGTCAACGGCCCAGCGGATCGTGCCGCCGTCCTTCAGCCGTTCCCGGGCGGCCGGCGCGATGTCCTGGGACGCGGCGGCCGCGTCCGAGTCGTCGCCACTGCATCCGGCCAGAACAGGCAGCGGGAGCAGCACCCCCGCCGCGATCAGCGCGGCACAGCGGCGCCTGCGGCACGCTGAGCTGACTGGGTCGGTCATGGCAGTTACCTCCGAGGCTCGCCCGCGCCGCACCAACACGTTCGGCCGACTTTGCGGCTCATCACATCTATGGCTCCCCCACTGAAGGCGACCGGTCCCGGCGCGGCCGTGCGACACGTCGACCACCCCGCCAAGGTCACCCGGCCGGCCCAATACCGGGACCGGAAGGCCCGCGGAACGCGCCCCGGACGGCGTTGCGGGGGCGGTCCGTACGCGCCGCCCCCGCACTTCCGTTCGACCTCCGCCGCGGCGCATGTTTGCCGAAACGCACCGGTTCGAGTCGTAGTCGCGCCGGACCCCTTCCCAACGCCTACTGTGACGCGCGACACTCGCGGGCGCATGAGATCGCCCACCACGCCTTCGGAGGTGAGGGCACGTTATGTCCCTTCAGGACGAAATGACGGCGGTTGAAAGCAACCTGACCGAGTTGGTCCGGTCCGTGTCGCGGCTGGAGAAGCAGATCGGGCCCGGGCTGGACATGCGCCGGGTGCTCAGCGACACCAACCATCTGCGCGAGAGCCTCGGCCTGTTGAAGGAGAGCGCCACGGGCACGAAGCCGGCCCGGTCCGGCGCCACCGACGACGAGATGGTGCCCGTCTCCGACGCCCCGTACGACGCCGCGCTGTGGACGGACGCCGAGGACGAGGGGCTCGGCGCCAAGGACCGGCACGCGCCTTAGAGAGGAGGCCTTTGGCGGAGATCCCCGGCAAGGACCCCTGGCTGAGATCCCTCAAGGGGTGCCCTCGCCCCACTCAGACCCCTACCCCGTTACCGCCCCGGCGGAGCATCCCTCGCGGAACATGCCTCGCGGAACACGCCTCACGGAACATCCCTCGCGGAGCACCCCTCGCGCAGCGATCTTCACGGAGCGCCCTTCACGGAGACCGACGTTGGCCACTGGCATCGAACCCTCACCGCAAGCGGGCGCGACCGGCGTGCATGCCGCCTCGCGTGCCGCCATCCCCGCCCGCCATCTGCGGACCGACCGCTGGTGGCTGGCCCCGGCCTGCACCGCCGCCGGCCTGCTCGCCTTCATCGCCTATTCGACGTGGCGGGCCTTCGCGAACGCCGACTACTACCACGCGCCCTATGTGTCGCCGTTCTACTCGCCGTGTCTGGCACAGAACTGCCAGACCATGCACGGCGGCCCCAACTGGGAGATCTTCGGCCCCTGGTGGGGCCTGTCCCCCGCCCTGCTGATCCTGATCTTCCCGCTGGGCTTCCGGCTGACCTGCTACTACTACCGCAAGGCCTACTACCGCGGCTTCTGGGCCTCGCCGCCGGCCTGCGCGGTCGCCGAGCCGCACAAGAAGTACACGGGCGAGACCCGCTTCCCGCTGATCCTGCAGAACATCCACCGCTACTTCTTCTACTTCGCGGTGCTGGTGGCCTGCGTCCTGACGTACGACACCGCGCTGACCTTCCGCGACGGGCACTACGCCTGGGGGCATATGGGCCTGGGCACCCTGGTCTTCCTCGCCAACATCGGGCTGATCTGGGCGTACACCCTCTCGTGCCACTCCTGCCGGCACATCGTCGGCGGCCGGCTGCGGCACTTCTCCAAGCACCCGGTGCGCTACCGGCTGTGGGGCTGGGTCGGCAAGCTCAACGAGCGGCACATGCTGCTCGCCTGGTCGTCGCTGATCAGCGTCGCGGTCACGGATCTGTACGTCTATCTGCTGGCCACCGGGGCCTTCGCCGATCCGCGCTTCTTCTGAGCGCGCTGTTTCCCCATTCATCGAAGGAAAGGTGTGTCTTCTGATGGCGCATGTGGACCGGCAGGCATGGGACGTGGTCGTGGTGGGCGCCGGCGGGGCCGGGCTGCGCGCCGCGATCGAGGCCCGCGAGGCGGGCATGCGGACGGCCGTGATCTGCAAGTCCCTGTTCGGCAAGGCCCATACGGTGATGGCCGAGGGCGGCATCGCGGCCAGCATGGGCAACGTCAACGAGGGCGACAACTGGCAGGTGCACTTCCGGGACACCATGCGCGGCGGGAAGTTCCTCAACCACTGGCGGATGGCCGAGCTGCACGCCCGGGAGGCCCCCGACCGGGTCTGGGAGCTGGAGACCTGGGGCGCGCTCTTCGACCGCACCGCGGACGGCCGGATCTCGCAGCGCAACTTCGGCGGCCACGAGTACCCGCGGCTGGCGCACGTCGGGGACCGTACGGGCCTGGAGCTGATCCGCACCCTCCAGCAGAAGATCGTCTCGCTGCAGCAGGAGGACGAGCGGGAATTCGGCTCCCCCGACGCCCGGCTGAAGGTGTTCCAGGAGTGCACCGTCACCCGGGTCCTGAAGGAGGGCGAGAAGGTCGCGGGCGCCTTCTGCTACGAGCGCGAGTCCGGCCGCTTCTTCGTCCTCGAGGCGCCGGCCGTGGTGCTGGCCACCGGCGGGATCGGCAAGTCCTTCAAGGTGACCTCGAATTCGTGGGAGTACACGGGCGACGGGCACGCGCTGGCGCTGCTGGCCGGGGCGCCGCTGATCAACATGGAGTTCGTGCAGTTCCATCCGACCGGGATGGTCTGGCCGCCGTCGGTGAAGGGGATCCTCGTCACCGAATCCGTCCGCGGGGACGGCGGGGTGCTGCGCAACAGCGAGGGCAAGCGCTTCATGTTCGACTACATCCCGGACGTCTTCAAGGAGAAGTACGCCCAGTCCGAGGACGAGGGCGACCGCTGGTACGAAGACCCCGACAACAACCGCCGACCGCCCGAGCTGCTGCCCCGCGACGAGGTCGCGCGCGCCATCAACTCCGAGGTCAAGGCGGGCCGCGGCTCCCCGCACGGCGGGGTGTTCCTGGACGTCTCCACCCGTATGCCGGCCGAGGTGATCAAACGGCGGCTGCCGTCCATGCACCACCAGTTCAAGGAGCTGGCGGATGTGGACATCACGGCGGAGCCGATGGAGGTCGGGCCGACCTGTCACTACGTGATGGGCGGGGTGGAGGTGGACCCGGACACCGCCGCGGCCACCGGCGTGCCCGGCCTGTTCGCGGCCGGCGAGGTGGCCGGCGGTATGCACGGCTCCAACCGGCTGGGCGGCAATTCCCTGTCCGACCTGCTGGTCTTCGGCTGCCGGGCCGGGCTGCACGCCGCCGAGTACGCCGCGGCGGTCACCGGCCGGCCGGTCCCCGACGAGCGGGGGATCGACGCGGCCGAGGCGGAGGCGCTGCGCCCCTTCAGCGCCGAGGACGAAGAGCGGGAGGCCGCCGGCGGTGCGGTGGCCGGCACGGCCCCGGCCGAGAATCCCTACACCCTGCACCAGGAACTCCAGCAGGCGATGAACGACCTGGTCGGCATCATCCGCCGGGAGGGCGAGATGGCCGAGGCCCTGCAGCGGCTGGCGGGGCTGCGGGCCCGGGCCCGGCGGGCCGGCGTGGAGGGGCACCGGCAGTACAACCCCGGCTGGCATCTGGCGATCGATCTGCGGAACATGCTGCTGGTCAGCGAGTGTGTGGCGCGGGCGGCGCTGGAGCGCGACGAGAGCCGCGGCGGGCACACCCGCGACGACCATCCGGCGATGGACCGCAACTGGCGCAACATCAATCTGGTCTGCGAGCTGGCCGACTACCGGACCGCCGGGGCGGATACGGACCCGGGGCTGGGCCAGATCCGGCTGTCCCGCCGGGAGACCCCGCCGATCCGCCCCGATCTCCTCGAACTCTTCGAGAAGGAGGAGCTGGTGAAGTATCTGACGGACGAGGAGCTGAGCCGGTGAGCGGGCAGCAGGCGAACGGGCAGCGGACGGAAGTTCAGCAGGCGAACGGGCCGGGGCCCGACGGCCGGCCGCCCAACGGGCAGTCCGGCGCGTACCAGGCGCACTTCCGGGTGTGGCGGGGCGACGCGGACGGCGGCGCCCTGGAGGACTTCCGGGTCGAGGTGCACGAGGGCGAGGTGGTGCTGGACATCATCCACCGCCTCCAGGCGACCCAGGCCTCCGATCTCGCGGTGCGCTGGAACTGCAAGGCGGGCAAGTGCGGTTCGTGCAGCGCGGAGATCAACGGGCGGCCGCGGCTGATGTGCATGACGCGGATGTCGGTGTTCGACCGTACGGAGACGATCACGGTCACCCCGATGCGGGCCTTTCCGGTCATCCGCGACCTGGTCACCGACGTCTCGTTCAACTACACCAAGGCGCGCGAGGTCCCGTCGTTCGTCCCGCCGCAGGAACTCGGGCCCGGCGAGTACCGCATGCAGCAGGAGGATGTGAACCGCTCGCAGGAGTTCCGTAAGTGCATCGAGTGCTTCCTGTGCCAGGACACCTGCCATGTGGTGCGCGACCACGAGGAGAACAAGCCCGCCTTCGCCGGACCGCGCTTCCTGATGCGGATCGCCGAGCTGGACATGCATCCGCTGGACGCCGCCCCGGAGTCCGGACTGGACCGCAGGCGCACCGCGCAGGACGACCACGGCCTGGGCTACTGCAACATCACCAAGTGCTGCACGGAGGTCTGCCCGGAGAACATCAAGATCACCGACAATGCGCTGATCCCGCTCAAGGAGCGCGCGGCGGATCGCAAGTACGACCCGCTGGTGTGGCTCGGGAACAAGATCCGGCGGCGCGGCGAGTGAGCGGAAACCATGCGAGGAGTGCGCGAAAGCCCCGCGCCGGGCGGCCCCGAACCCCCTCAAGTTCGCCTCACTCATGAGTTTCTGACGGCACATCACTTGGCTGGAAGTGATCTCACGGCGCCGGCTCACCGCCGCGATATAAGAACGGAATGAACCTTCCGAAAATGAGCCGGCGCAGGGTCCTGGCGGGCATGGGCGGCGTTCCCCTGGCGGCCGCCGCGGGTGTGCCCGCGGCCCGCCGGGAACGGCCGCGGAGACCGGGCGCACCACAGGAGATACGGGCCGGGCGGCACACCACCGTGCTGCGCGGCGCGGACCTGGTGCTCACCATGGATCCCGAGGTGGGCGAGGGCTCGTTGGGCGAGCTCAAGGGCGGCACCGACGTCCTGATGCGGAACGGCAGGATCGCCGCCGTCGGCAAGGGCATCCGGGTGCCGCAGGATGCCCAGGTGGTGGACGCGAGCGGGCGGATCGTCCTCCCCGGCTTCGTCGATCTGCACAACCACCTGTGGCAGTCCAGCATCCGCGGCGGCTGCTCCACGCAGGACCTCTACGGCTGGCTGGCCGGCTGCAACCGCGTCACCCTGCCCAAGATCGACGCCGACGACATGTACCGCTTCGTCCATCTGGCCGCCCTCGACGCCCTCCAGGCCGGCGTCACCACCGTCGTCGACTGGGTGCATCCGATCCCGTACGACACCAGCGAGCGCTACATCCGCGCGCTGGACGACGCGGGGCTGCGATTCGTCTACGCCTCGACGCAGGGCGCGCCCGACATCCACCTCATCCCGAAGATCAAGAAGGACTTCCTCGACCCGCTGCCGCTGGCCTCCGCCCAGGTGTCGGTGCATGCGGGAATGTCCGCGCTCGAGGAGCTCCGGCAGTTCCACGAGGTGGCCCGGGACCTCGGCGTGATGCTCAACTCCCATGTCCTCGAGCACCGCGACGACCGCAAGGACGACCCGATCCGCTCGTTGCGCGAGATCGGCGCGTTCGGCCCGGACCTGCTGATGAACCACGCGATCCATCTCACCGACGAGGAGATCGCGCTGACCGGCGAGCGGGACGTACGGGTCGCGCACTGCCCGCTCAGCAATATGCGGCTGGCGTCCGGCATCATGCCGCTGCCCGCGATGCACCGGCGCGGCGTCCGGGCGGGGCTCGGGCACGACGGCGGGACCAACGACACCTCCGACATGTTCAATGTGATGAAGGCGGCCGTCGGGCTGCAGCGGGCCCGCCACGAGGACGCCGGGATCCATCCGACGATTCCGGCCGTGCTGCGGATGGCGACGCTGGGCGGCGCGGAGTGCATCGGGATGGCCGACCGGGTCGGCTCGCTGACCCCGGGCAAGCGCGCCGACGTCCTGGTCCTGGACCCCGGCACCCTCAACTTCGCCCCGCGCTTCGACTGGACCAGCCAGATCGTGCTCAACGGCCAGCCGCCGAACGTGAGCCATGTCTTCGTCGACGGCCATCTGCGCAAGGCGCACGGCGAACTCGTGCACGTCGACACCGAGAAGGTGGTCCGGGAGGCGGAACGGGCCGCGAAACACCTCCGCGAGGCCTGAGCCGTCGGCCGGGAGGGGGCGGGCTCGCGGGGGACGCCGTACCGGGGCGCCGCACAGGGGATGCCGCACGGGGCAGGCCGTACCGGGCGCCGCACAGGGGATGCCGTACCGGGCGCCGCACGGGGGGCGCCGTACCGGGCGGGCCGCACGGGGGGCGCCGTACCGGGGGCGCCGTACCGGGCAGGCCGCACCGGGGATGCGCGGCGAGGCGTCCCGTACGGGATATCCCCTACGGGACGGACGGGCCCCCTGTCTCCCAGGGTAGGCGGGGGCCACTCGCCGCGGCAGGGCCTGTGGACGCGGACGCCCTCAGAACAGGCTCAGCAGGGCCTCCGTCGGGTCCGTCGCCGCCGACTCGCCGTCGGGCAGGGCGAGTTCGAACCAGACGGTCTTGCCGCGGGGGGTGCGGCGGCTGCCCCAGCCGGTGCTGAGCAGACCGACGAGCTGGAGGCCGCGGCCACCCTCGTCGGTGTCCCGGGCGCGGCGGCGGCGCGGCTGGGCGAGATCGGCGTCCCACACCTCGCACACCAGGGTGCGGTCCAGCAGCAGCCGCAGCCGGATCTCGCCGTGGCCGTGCCGCAGCGCGTTGGTCACCAGCTCGCTGACCAGCAGCTCCGTCGTGTCGACCAGCTCCTGCAGGCCCCAGTCCGTGAGCTGGTCGCGGGCCAGCTCACGGGCGCGGGCCACCGAACGCGCCTCCGGCGCCAGGCTCCAGTCGCCCACCGCGTCCTTGGGCAGGCCGTGCACCCGGGCCATCAGCAGCGCGATGTCGTCCTCGCCGTGCGAGGTGTCCAGGGCGCTCAGGACGTGGTCGCAGGCGTCCTCCAGCGGCCGGTCGGCGTCCGAGAGGGCCTGCCGGAAGGCCCGCAGCCCCTCCTCGAGGGGATGGTCGCGGGACTCCACCAGGCCGTCGGTGTAGAGCGCGAGCAGCGCGCCGTCCGGCAGATCGACCTCGATCTCCTCGAAGGGCTCGCCGCCGACGCCCAGCGGCATCCCCGGCGGCACGTCGAGCAGCAGCGCGTCCTCGCCCTCCTCGACCAGCAGCGGCGGCAGATGCCCGGCGTTGGCGAACGTGCAGCGCCGGGTGACCGGGTCGTAGACGGCGTAGACGCAGGTGGCGAGGTAGACCTCGGAGAGATCGGCGGCATGGGCCGGGGCGCGGTGCTCGGTGACCTTGGCGGCCGCACCGGTGAGGCTGCGCGGCGCGCGTGCGGTGGACCGGCCGTCGCCGCTGCCGCCGAGCCCGCGGGCGATCTCGTCCAGGGCCGAGAGGACCTCGGCGGGCTCCAGGTCCAGCAGCGCCAACGTGCGTACGGCGGTGCGCAGTTCGCCCATCGCGACGGCGGCGCGCAGGCCGCGGCCCATGACGTCGCCGACGACCAGCGCGGTGCGGTGCCCGGGGAGTTCGATGACGTCGAACCAGTCGCCGCCGACCTCGGTGGCGGTGTTGCCGGGCAGATAGCGGCAGGCGATGTCGAGGCCGGCCGCCTCCGGGTCGCCCGGCGGGAGCAGGCTGCGCTGGAGGATCAGGGCGCGCTCGTGCTCGCGGCGGTAGAGGCGGGCGTTGTCGATGCAGACCGCGGCGCGCGCGGCCAGCTCGACGGCGAGGGCCGTATCGCGCTCGCCGAACGGCTCGCTGCCCTTCGTACGGGAGAACTGCACCAGTCCGACGACGGTGTCCCGGGCGACCATCGGAACGGCGAGGGTGGAGTGCACCACCGCGCCCAGTTCCTGGCGGTCGTCGCTCTCCCGGCCGGGGATGATCTGTGCCTGGCCGGTGCGCAGGGCGCCCGCGCAGGGCGAGTTGAAGGGGTAGCGGTGGACGGCGCCGACCGGGACCGCGCCGTCCGGGGAGCCGCCCTCGGGGACGCAGCAGGGGGAGGTGGCCAGCGGGGCGTCGGAGACCGCGCTGGCGAAGGCGACCCGGCGCAGCTCCGCGCTGCCGTCGCTCATCCCCGGAGGGGCCTCGTCACCGGCCAGCAGGCCTTGGTAGAGGTCCACCGATGCCAGATCGCAGAACTGCGGGACGGCGACGTCCAGGAGGGTGCGGGCGGTGGTCTCCAGGTCGAGCGAATTGCCTATCCGGGCGCCCGCTTCGTTCAGCAGCGCGAGGTTGCGGCGGGCGTTGGCGGCCTCGCGTTCGGCGCGGCGGCGGCCTGTGACGTCGGCGGCGAGGGCGGCGACGCCGATGGGGCGGCCGCTGGCGCCGTGCAGCCGGTAGAGCGAGACCGACCAGCGGCGGCGGTCCTCCTCGCCCGGCACCGTGCCGACCAGTTGCATCTCGGTGACCGGTTCGCCGGTGTCCAGGACGCGGCGCAGCGCGGCGGCCATCCGCTCCGCCTCGGGGCGCGGCAGGAAGTCGTGCGGGGTGCGGCCGCGGTACTTGCCGGCCGGGCCGCCGAAGACGGTGGCGAAGCGTTCGTTGACGCGCAGCAGCTTCAGATCCGTGCCGAACAGGGTGAAGCCCATGGGAGATTGACCGAAAACGGCCTGCGAGGCGGCGAGGTCGGTCTCGATGCCGCGCAGCGCCCGTACGTCGACGACGAGACAGACCGCGGCGCGTTCGCCGTTCTCCGTCTCGGAGGGCATCACATAGATCTCGGCGAGGCCGTCGGTGTCGCCGTCGGGATCCCTGCGGTAGGGCACCAGGCCGGTCCACTCGCGGCCGTCGAGGATCTCGGTGACCTTGCGGCGGCCGGTCTCGCGCAGTTCGCGGGGGACGAACGCCTCGACGGGGTCCTTGCCGACGGCGTAGCGGGCCGGGATGCCGAGCATCTGCGCGGCGCGCTCGCTCCACTGGTCGATGCGTCCGTCGGGCCCCAGTGAGAAGGAGGCGACGCGGATGTAGTCATAGATCGATCCGGGCTGGCTGCTCTGCCAGACGGGCGGGCCCTGCGGTCCGTGCGCAGGCCGTAGTCCGCCTGGGTGCCCCGGGCCGTCCGCACCGCCCTGGTCCTCGGTCTGCGCGGGCATAGCCCCGCCACATGACATCTCGCTCACGAGCCCCGTCCCCTCCAGCTCATCGTGCCCGGACCGGACCAGCCTGAGTATCCAGCACCTCGGCTATCCGGAACACGGTCTTCACGATCACAGCACAGTCTCGATCGCAGCCCATCTACAAAATGTCGATGAAATGGCAACGATCAGGACTCCACATGTCTCCTAACCAGCCACCGACAGCTCGAACCACACTGTCTTGCCACTCTTTCCCCTCCGGGTGCCCCAGCGTCGCGAACTGCACGCCACCAGCTGCAATCCGCGCCCGCCTTCGTCGTCGGGGGTGGCGGTGCGTTCCTGCGGGGGATCGGGCAGGGGATCGGAGACCTCGACGAGGAGCGCGCCGCTGCTGAGCAGCACCATGCGGACGCCGATCGGGCCGGTGGCGTGGCGCAGGGAGTTGGTGACGAGTTCGCTGACGAGCAGGACGGCCACGTCGACGGCGCCGTCCAGGCCCCAGTCGGCGAGTGTCTGGCGGACCTTGGAGCGGGCGGTGCGCACCGCGCCGGGATCGGCCGGGAAGCTCCATTCGGCGATGGGTGAGCCGGAGACCATGCCGCGCCTGCGGACGCTCGGGGAGGCCGACTCCGGGACCCCTGCCGCTGCGCTGTCGCTCACGCCGATCACTTCCCAGCCCGAGGGGATCCCCGCAGATTCGCCTGCGTCATTCGCCTGCTCTGCCGGGGTTAATCACGACATACCCGGTATCAGGGCCCAAGTATCGCCTTCAACCGTGCACTGTGGCACAAATGGCGCATCTTGGCGCGGCGAGCGGACCGGGTGGGTATCGCCGCGCGCTGCGGCCGCCGCACGCGCGCCGCCGCGGCCGTGCGCCTTGTTTGCGGGCGTGCACGCTGACCAGGGCAGCGCGTTCCGTTACGACGCGGCCGATGACGCCGCGGCCGCCGCGATGACGCTCACGACGCGGTGCGCTGCCGTACGGGCGTCGCCGACAGCCGGCGCATCGCCTCGGCGACGGCCGGGCGGTCCTGGTCGAGCCAGTCGACCTGTTGCTCCTCGGAGGGCCGCAGCCAGCGCAGCTCGTCGTGATCCTGGAGCGGGCGCGGCTCGCCGGACAGCAGCCGGGCCGTCCACACCTGGAGCACGAAGCCGGGCCGCAGCACCCATTCGCCCGGGATCCGCTCCAGGGGCGCGGCCTCGACACCCAGCTCCTCGCGCAGCTCGCGTACCAGCGCCTGCTCGGGTGTCTCGCCGTCCTCCACCTTGCCGCCGGGCAGCTCCCAGCGGCCTGCCAGGGCGGGCGGCGCACTGCGCCGGGCGGCCAGCAGCCGTCCCCGGTCGCACACCGCCGCACCCACCACTACGCGCACGGTCGTCATGCGCCGCAGCCTACGTCCCCCGCCGTCGTCCCGCTCCCCCTCGGCCGCCCTCAGGTCATCGCCCGACCCACCCTCTCCACCACGTAAAGCTGCTGGTGACCCCGGGTGTCCAGCCGGTCGGCCACCCGCTCCGCCTCCGCCCGGGTGGCATAACGGCCGACGCGATAGCGGTTGCCGCCTTCGTCCTGGCGGATGACGAGCCAGGGCAGTACGGCCCCAGTGTCGGTCATTGCGCCGCTCCGTCCGCCGTGCAGTGCGCCGTCATGCGCCCCTCCTGTGCTGATGCCGAAATCGCAATCCGCATATGCCCGAGCGTACGCCCGACCTTCACGCACCGCATACGAATTTGCACAAAGAGATACCGAACCGGCCACCCGCGGGCCCCCGGGAACCGGGAGCGGCCCGCGAGTGGCCGGTGAGAAACGGTGCGAGTACGGGGACTCAGGCGCCCACGGGGGCCTTTTCCTCGGCCTCCTGGGCCTGCCGGTCCGCCTCGGCGACGGCCTCGAGCTCCGCCTCGGCCTGCACCAGCGACGGGTTGCGCCAGGAGCTGCGCACGCCCCAGAAGTAGAACGCCAGGCCCAGCGCCACGACCAGCGCGAGGTCGGCACCCTCCGGGATGTAGCCCTTGCCGCCGAACTCCTTGCCGCCCGCGTACGACACGGCGGCCATGATCAGCAGATAGGCCACCATCCAGGCGCCGGCCTTGAGGTGCGGGCGCAGCTCGGCCCACGGCTTGCGGCCCTGGGTCAGCGGCTTGCCGATCTCGTACCAGGCCCACACCGGCAGTCCGACGGCCATGATCAGGATGACCTTGCCGGTCAGCGGCCAGCGGCCCCAGTACAGCACCAGCGAGCCGAAGACCATGGCGACCGGCGCGATGACGGGCATCGCGCGCAGCTTGACGGGGCGCGTGAGGTCCGGCGAGATGCGGCGCAGCGACATCACGGCGACCGGGCCGGTGATGTAGGAGATGACCGTGGCGATCGAGACGATCTCGGCGAGCGAGCCCCAGCCGCGGAAGACCGCGAGGAAGAGGAAGGCGATCACGAGGTTGAGCAGCAGCGCCGGGCGCGGCACACCGGTCTTCTTGTCGACCTTGCCGAAGACGCCGGGCAGGTGGCCGTTCTCCTGCACGCCGTGGATCATGCGCGAGGTGGTGGCGGCGTAGATCATGCCCGTACCGGACGGCGAGACGAACGCGTCCGCGTACAGCAGCAGCGCCAGCCAGTTCAGGCCCCAGGCCACGGCGAGGTCGGCGAGCGGGGAGTTGAAGTTCAGCCCGGCCCAGCCGCCACCGGAGGCCAGCTTGTCGCCCGGCACCGCCATCAGGAACGCCACCTGGAGGGCGACGTAGATGACCAGCGCGATGATGATCGAGGAGATGACGGCCTTGGGCAGGGACTTGCCCGGGTTGCGGGCCTCACCGGCGAGGTTGAGCGGGGACTGGAAGCCGTTGTAGGCCCAGACGATGCCGGAGACGGCGACGGCGGTGAAGACCGAGCTCCAGCCGTTGGGGGTGAAGCCGCCGTGCTGGGCGATGTTGCCCGTGTCGAAGTGCGCGGCCATCAGCGCGCTCGCGGTCAGCACCGGCACCACGACCTTGAACACCGTGATGGCGGTGTTGGTCTTGGCGAACAGCGAGATCGCGAACCAGTTCATGAAGAAGTAGAAGACCAGCAGGATGCTGGCGAGCCCGACGCCGGTGCCGGTCAGCTCCTTGCCGTCGTACAGGGCGTGCGCCCAGCCGAAGTCCCACGAGCTCATGTACTGGACGGAGGCGGTCGCCTCGCCCGGGATGACCGAGACGATGGCGATCCAGTTCGCCCAGGCCGCGAGGTATCCGGCGAGCGAGCCGTGCGAGTACTGGCCGTAGCGGACCATGCCGCCGGCCTTCGGGAACATCGCGCCGAGCTCGGAGTAGGTGAGCGCGATCGTGAGGGCGACCAGCGCCCCGATGATCCAGGCCACGATCGCGGCCGGTCCGGCGATGGCGGCGGCCCGCTCGGCCCCGAAGAGCCAGCCGGAACCGATGATGGACCCGAGACCAGTGGCGGTCAGGGCGATGGTCCCGAGGGACCGACGGTAATTCGAATGCGATCCCTGCTCCGCACCCTGCGTTTTCGTCGTGCTCACGTGCTGGTCTCCTGGTCTTCCCCGGTCCGTGCACAAACTTCGCCATCGTAAGAGCGAATCCGAAGATCGGGTTCCCGAACGCAGGAAAAAGACCCGCCCAGTTGAGGCGGTGTGACGTTTCCAACACCGATATACGGACCCCATTCGCGGAAAAATGCGAGCAAATGGGACACGTGGATATCGGATTGCGGGCCGTGCGGGATCCGTTGTGCGGACCTACGGGACCCGCCGGGGGCCGCACCGCAGGAGACGGCGGGGCGGCCCCGCCGGCTATTTGACCGGCAGGTGGTAACTGACCCGGTGGCGGTCGGCGAGCGTGACGACATCGGCCGTCTCCACCGGGCGGCCGCCCGCGAAGTACGTCCGCGAGATGACCAGCACGGCATGCCCCGGCACCCCGCCCAGCGCCATCGCCTCCTCGGCCAGCCCGGGCCGCGCCCCGACCTCCTCCACGACGTTGTCGACCACCACGTCGATGGCCGCCATCCGCTCGACCACGCCGCGCCCGGCCAGCGGCCCCTCCTCCGGCAGCATCACGGGCGTCCGCCCGGTCACCTCGAGCGGCTCCCAGGAGGTGGAGAGCATCGCGGGCTCGCCCTCCGCCCGGAAGAGATAGCGCGTGCGCATCACCCTCGCGCCGGCCGGGATGCGCAGCCGCGCCGCGACCACCGCACCGGCCCCTTCCTGGCGGCTGCTGGACTCCCAGGTCCCCTTCACCCGCTCGTCGGTCTGCTCCTGCCGGAACGGGGTGGAGCACGTGCCCGACCGATAGCCGGCGCGGGCGATACGGCGCGGTACGGGCTGCTCGCGCACATAGGTGCCCGACCCCGAACGGCCCTCGACCAGCCCCTCGGCCATCAGGACCTTGCGCGCCTCCAGGGCGACGGTGTCCGAGACGCCGTACTCCTCGCGGATCCTGGCCTGGGAGGGGAGGCGGGTATGCGGCGGCAGCAATCCGTCGACGATCTTCTGGCGCAGGTCGCCTGCGACGCGGAGGTACGCGGGCTGCTCACCGAAAGGCACGTGCCCCTCCCAACAGCTTGACAGTCAGCAACAGCGTGGCAACCACGCGTTCATGACCGCAACCTTGGGCCAAAGCTTGACCGGAAGCGAGGCGTCCCAGCTCAACCGGCATACGCGCGCCCGCACCGCCGGGAAATCGGGCCGCGCCACGCCGCGCCCCCCGCGTTCCACACACCCCACACGCCCCGTACGCGCCCCCATGCGCCCCCGCCCCCGCACCCCCACCACGCAACCCGACCACCCGGCGCTCCTGGCCACGGCGTGACACCATCGAACCGCACGAATCCAGACAAAGAGAACAAAGGGAAGCCCATGCCCGACGAGCCCGGCTCACCGCCCTCGCCGACGTCGACTCCCTCCCGTACGGGCGACGAGCGCCGCCTCTCCCCCCTCCCCGACACCTGGCAGCGCGCGCTCGCCATCGCCGCCCACCCCGACGACCTCGAGTACGGGGCCGCGGCCGCCGTCGCCGAATGGACCGCCGCCGGGCGCGAGGTCACCTATGTCCTGGTCACCCGCGGCGAGGCCGGTATCGACGGGCTGCCCCCGAGGGAGTGCGCCGTGATCCGGGAGGCCGAACAGCGGGCCGGGGCCGCGCTCGTCGGCGTCCACACCGTCGAATTCCTCGACGGCCACCGCGACGGCGTCATCGAGGCCGGTACGGCACTGCGCCGCGATCTGTCCGCGGCCATCCGCCGCCACCGCCCCGAGCTGCTGCTCACCCTCAACCACCACGACACCTGGGGCGGCGTCCAGTGGAACTCCCCCGACCACCGGGCCGTCGGCCGCGCCGTCCTGGACGCGGCGGGCGACGCCGGCAACCGCTGGATCTTTCCCGAGCTCAAGGACGCCCAGGGGCTCGCCCCCTGGACGGGCGTCCGCTGGGTGGCCGTGGCGGGCTCCCCCTACCCCACACATGCCGCGGAGGTCGGCCCCGGCATCGAGCGGGCGATCGCCTCACTGGCCGCCCACGAGGCGTACATCAAGGGCCTGAGCGGCCCCGACCAGGACCCGGCCGCCTACGCCCGCACCTTCATCGAGCAGATGGTCCGGGCGGGCGGCGAACGCTACCGGGGCCATCCGGCGACCCTCTTCCAGCTCTTCCCGCACTAGGCCTGGTGGATCAGGGGCTAGCGGGCGCCGTGCACGGCCGCCAGCCACCCCGACACCAGACCGGCGATCTCCGCGGGCCGTTCGAGCAGCATGGCGTGCGTGCCGTCGACCCCGGCGACGGTCACCCGCTCGCACGCCTCCGCCAGCTCGTCGAGATCCCGCCGCAGCCCCTCCTGGTACGCCTCCATCAGCACGTCGAACCAGGGCGGTACGCCCGGTACCGGCGGATTCGGCCGCAGCCCGCGGGCGATCAGCAGCGGCCGCGTCACCCTGCGGTACAGCGCGAACAGATCGAGCCCCGCCATCGCCTCCTGCGCCTGCCGGGCCCGCTCGCGGCCCGGCCGCAGGAACAGCTGCCCGTCCGCGGTCTCCCCCAGCGACCGCCGCACCCCCGCCTCCAGCAGCGCGTACGGAATCCCCAACTCCCCTGCCATGGTGGCCTGATGGTCAAGCATCCCCGCCAATGCCTCGGCCGGGAACGGCCGCCCGCCGGCCTCGTCGGCGAACTTCCGCGCCTCGGCGAGCCGTTCCGTCACATACCCGGCGTCCAGCCCCGCGTACTGCTCGGCCCGCCCCATCCCGTGACCGTCGAGATTCACCGCCGCCGGAGTCCCCCGCTCCAGGCACAGCGCCGCGATCATCCCGCCCATCGAATGCCCCACGACCACGGCATCCGGTATTCCGTACGCGCGCAGCACCGTCGCCACGTCCTCGACGGCCACCTCGAACGTCCACGGCACGGCGCCGTCCTCCGACCGCCCGTGCCCCCGCAGATCCATCGCCACGACCCGGTGCCCCGCGGCCAGCAGCGGCGCGATCGACTCCCAGTCCACCAGCGTCCGCCCCGCCCCGTGCAACAGCAGGACGGCGGGCCCCTCACCCCCGAAATCCCGTACGGCCAATGCCGCACCGTCGCCCGTCACACACGTGCCCTCTGTCCATTTCTCGGTCATGCGCCCACGCTAGGCCCGCGAAAAGCCGTCGAATTCGTCTCCATAGCCGATGCAATCGCCGCCTTTTCCGGCCTATGATGAATCAACCCCCTTTCCCGTACGGCTTCTTGCCCGGCCGTCCACGGTCCCGAGAATGCCGAGGACCGTGCCCCGGAGGAGAGGCACGGCCCGGTCGGCGGGGCGCCAGGGGCGCCCGGATCGGCTACTTCTTCGGCCCGAAGACCATGACCAGCGGCTGCCTGTCCTTGTCGGCGGAGTCGGGCGCGCTGACCTCGCCGGACCCCACATAGAGCCGGCCGTCGGCGTAGCGGAGCTCGCGGGCCGAGGTGAACCGCCCCTCGGCCTCGGCCTCGGCGGCGGGGTTCTGCAGGACCTTGGTCTTCTTGTACGAGGCAGGGTCGATCCGCCAGACCGCGCCGGCGTCCTCCGAGATCGCGTCGGCCTCCTGGTAGGCGATCACCTGGCCGCCCTCGTCCAGCCCGATCGGCAGCAGCCGGCCCTCTTCGGCCCCCGCGACCGTGCCGATCCGCTTCCCCGTCTTCAGGCTGAGCGCCACGACGTCGTTCTCGGCGTCGGAGCTCGCATCGAGCGGGTCCCGCGTCCCCAGATACAGCGCGCCGGCCTTCTTGCTCACCGCGAACTGGCTGCACCCGTCGACCTCGGTGGCCGGGCAGTCGATCTCGTACTTGCCGTACTTCCCGCCCGATGTGTCGATCGTGGTGAGCAGCTTGCCGCGCGCCGCGCTGTCGTCGATCGACAGGAACTGCGAGACGGCGGAGCCGCCCTGCGCCGTCCCGTCGTCGATCCCGACGACCAGCGGATCGACGGACACCACATGGGCGTTCTCGGTGCCGACGGGCAGCGCGTAACTCGATGTCACCGCCCGCGTCTTGGGGTCGACCGTCTGGACGGCGAGCTCGGGGTGCTCGGGGTCGCTGCTGCAGTCCCGCACGGCAATCAGCTTGTCGCCGCTGCCCGCATACCCGTCGTCCTGGCACTTCTCGCCCGAGTCGGACTTCCACAGCGGCTTGCCGTCGACCGTCCAGGCCGCGGAACCGCTGGTACCGCCCGCGGCGACGGTGCCCCCGCCGATGGCGACCTCGTCGAACATCTGCGCGCTGCCGTCCTCGAGCGCCTGCTTGTGCCAGCGCATCGCGCCCTTGTTCAGATCGACCAGGCCTATCTCGGTGCAGACCGCGGGGTCGTCCTTGTCGTTCTTGAACACGACGGCGACCAGCCCGTCGTCGGTGGGGCGCGGCGACGACCAGCAGACCTCGCCGCCGAGCGGGACCGTCCACCGAGCCTTTCCGCCGTCCAGCGGATAACCCACAATCTTTTTCAGATCCGCCTTGACGAAATTCTTCTTCGTCGTCCACATCCCCATGGCGCCGGTCAGCTCGCCGACCTTGGCCATCGGCACCTGGTTGAGCAATGCCCCCTGGGCGGCCGCGGACTCCGCCCCGGCATCGCCCTTCCCGCCGCCCCCGTCCCCGTCCGCACTACAGCCACTGACCACCAGCCCGGCCGCGAGCACCGCACCACCGACGACCGCCATACGCGACCTGGACAATTCGATTTCCCCTTCACCCGCGAAAGCATGACCCGATGCGGCCACGCGTTTTCCTCGTGACCAGATCCTTCCTTTTACGCATCCGGATTTCAACTCGGAATTACTGATCGCTGGGCCAGTTGAAATGTTCGGGAGATGATTTCGACGGTGATTCCGGAAAGGGGAAATGCGTGTCCGGATAATGTCCGGCTATTTCTTGTCCGGGGATACGGCCCCGCAAACCCCCGGACATCCGGCATCCGGGGCGCGCGCCGACAGCCCCCGGGCCTCTCCCGCCGTGTGCAGCGGAGCGGGCCGGCCGCGACGATCCGCCCACCGCCCTCACCCGCCGCGGCCGGACACGGGGCGCAAAACGGTGTGGAACCCCCAGGATCACTACTGCTAGTGTGCATACGGTCACAGTAGGCAATCAGGCCTCTATGTACAGGCAATGAAGGACCGAGGGTTCCATGCGCAAGCTTCAGCAGGTCGTGATCGTCGCCGCAGCAGCCGGCGGTCTGTCAGCCATCGGTGCCGGCGCAGGCACCGCCTTCGCCGACGGCGGGCACGCCCCGCGGGTGAAAGACGTCTTCCGTCCGTACCAGGAGTGCAGCCCGCAGACCGTGGCCGCGACCGACTTCCCGATCAGCGCGCTCGGCTTCGCGGAGACCCTGGACACCACCTGCGGCCAGTTCAACCACGCCTTCCACGGATAAGACCGGCGAGGGCAGCCGCACGCGCCGCTCGTCGCGGGCCCTTCGGGAATCTCCCCCGAAGGGCCCGTTCGCATGTGGCGCGAGCGAAAGGGCGCGAGCGGTGCGGGCGAACGCGCGGTTCGGCCCTCGGGCCGGGCCCGTCCGCGACGCAAATGAAATCCGGCGCGTCGCCGAGGGGTTGCGGGTATTTCGTATTAACTTGCCCTCACTGTACGAAATCGATCGCTAAGAGATCGAATCCGCTCAATCCACCGGAGATGAAATGCGCAAGCTTCACAAGGCTGCGGTCGTGGCAGTCGCCCTCGGCAGTATCGGCTTCTTCGGCGCCGGCACCGCCTTCGCCGGCGGCGGCGGCGGTCAGTTCGGCATCGGGCAGGGCAGCTCGTGCCGGTCGCACGACCTCAACGTCGACGTCCTCGGCGAGGTCGGTGTCCTCAACGGCGTGCTGGGCAACGCGCTCAACGGCGAGGGCGCTGCGGGCGCGCAGTCCACCCCGATCGGCTCGAGCATGGGCTGCAACAACAGCGCCTTCGGCAAGTAAGGGGCAGCGGGTCCCGGCGTCCTGGCCACGGGCCGGGCGCCGGGGCCCGTTTTTCGACCTTCTCAGAGCCCTGGGCGCGGGCCGGTTGGCGGTGCACGCCGCCCGGGCATCGATCGCAAAGGAACACACAGCACATGTTCAGTCGGAAGAAGATCGCAGCCGCCTCGGGGCTCCTGGGCGGCCTCGTCATGATCTGCGCCGGCGCCACCCAGGCGTACGCCGGAGGGTCCGCGGGCACCTGCATCCGCGACACCCAGGGCAACATCACCTGCATGCAGAGGAACAACGGCTACACCAGCGACGACGGCAAATACGTCGTCCACCAGGCGCAGGACTGCCTGGCGACGAAGCCCCTGTCGTGGCCCGCGGACGGCCTGCTGAACAAGGGGTCGACGCGCATCGGGCCCGCCGTGAACTGCTCCAACGCGGCGCCGTCGACCGATGCCTTCGAGCCGCCCGCGCTGGCGGCCGAGCCCCAGACCCGGTGAGAGGGATCCGCCACGGGTGGCGTCCGGGCCGGGCGGCCCGCGCGGCCGGCCCGGCGGACTCCCGCGGCGGCCCGCCGGCCGCGGCCGGCCGAGGCCCCGCCGCGCCCGGGGCGGCGTGATGCCGCTCGCGCCGAGCGGGCCGCATCGCCGGCCGTTTCCCCCTTCCTCCGCAAAGGGCTGAAGGCGCAGAGAAGGTCGTCCCCAGCGGTGGATGGCCGGGCCGGGATCGATTCCGGCCCGGCCATCCACCGTTTGCATGCCCGCACGAGCGCGGCACGGGGGCGGCAGCGGGCCCGTCGGCGCCACCACGGGTGATATCTGACAGGTAGCCATCGGGGCGTCGCACAGCCGGCCCCGGTGCCGCCCGGCGCCACGCCCGGCTCCTCGCGCGCGTTGCCCTCCCCCCGTCATTCCCCGGCCGACGGCCAGGCGCGTCGCCACCCTGCGCGGCGGGCGGCAGGAAGGTCCGGCGAACACCGACGCCGCCGCCCCGGTCCGTACGGCGATGGGCGCGCCACCACGGGCCGGCCCCGGTCGCCCCTGGGCGGCGGGACACGGGCCTTCGGCCGGCCCGGGCGCCGCGGCCGCGGCTTCGGCGGCCCGTCGCGGCGCCTCACCCTGCCGGGTCCCACCGGGTGCGCGCGGCGAGAAGCTCTGCTGATGATGTCGGCATGGGGCTTCAAGCACGCACCAGACGCGAGCCGGTAGGCGCAGGCCGGGACGGCACCAGACCCGAGGAAGCGCAGGTGATGACCCCGTGCCCGGAGGACGCGGTGGTCCCCCGCGGTACCGCGGCCGAGGTCGGCACGGTCTTCGTCAGCGGTATGCACAGTGGCCCGAACCCCTCGCCGGGGTTGAGCGTGGCCCGTTCGCTGCGTCTCGCCCGGCCCGATCTCCGGATCGTCGGCCTGGACTATTCGCGGGAGAGTTCGGGACTGCACTCGGACCTTCTCGACGACCTGGTCTGTCTCCCCGCGTGGCGTGAGGCGCATCTGGCCACGTGGATCGACCAGATGGGCCGCCTTCTGGAGCCCGACGACGCGGTCCTGATCCCCTGCCTGGATCTGGAAGTGCGGCTGCTGGCGCGTGAGCTCGGGTCCCACGACCGGATCCTGGGGCCCCCGAAGACGGCGCTGGAGCTGGTGTGCAAACCCCCCGCCGAGGCGGCGGAACGGCTCGGCCTGCGCACCGCGGAGTACGAGACGGACACCAGCTGGCCGGCCGTCGACCAGTTCATCCGCCGGTCCCCTTACGGGGCGTGGGTGAAGGGCCAGCACTACGACGCGTACCGGGCCTACACCGCCGGGGCCGCGCTGGCGCTGGGCGATGTCGTCCAGCGGACGTGGGGCGGCGCCTGGCACATGGAGGCGCACGTGGCCGGCCAGGAGTGCAGCATCACGTTCTGCGCCCTGGACGGCCGGCTCCTCGACGCGGTGTACATCGCGAAGGCGATGGTCACGACCGAGGGCAAGACCTGGGCCGGCGAAGTCTCCGAGCTGGACGGTGCGCTGCGCGCCCGTCTGGCCGACCTGGTCGCCGACGCCCAGTGGACCGGTGGCGGTGAGCTGGAACTCATCCGCAGCTGGAGCGGCGAACTCACCCTCATGGAGATCAACCCGCGCTTTCCGGCCTGGATCCACGGCGCCTCGGTGTGCGGCGCCAACCTGCCCGCCGCTCTGGTGACGGGACGGGCCGCCGACCCCGGCAGACTCCTGACGCCGGGCTTCACCCGCGTGGTCGAGGAGATCCCGGTCCACCCGGACCTGGGCATCACCCCCATCGCCTGGGTCGCGGGCGGGGTCTCCCGTCCGGGCGACAAACGGCATTCGGGGATGCCGTCGCTGGGCCAGCGGTGTCTGGTCCCGCCCGACGACGCCGAGGTGACCGAGGAGCCGGTCGTGAGCCGCCCGGCATCCGCCGCGCGCATGGGCGGAGCGGCCGCGCCCATGGCGGAAACGACCGCCCACGCGACGAGTTCGGCCGCCGCCACCAGCGGCTTCGAGGAACTGCTCGATCCCCCCGGGAGCGCGGCCACGCCCCGCAGACAACTCCTCCTGCCCCTGTTCACCGACCAGGTCCTGGCCCTGCAGCGGGAGGTCGAGGGGCTCGGCCGGGTACTCCTCGCGCACAGCGTGAAAACCTGCCCCCAGCCCGCCGTGCTGCGCGAGGCCGCCCGGCTGGGCCTGGCCGCCGAGGCGATCAGCCTGGGCGAACTCGAAGCGGCCGACCGTCACGGCCTGGCGGCCGAACGGGCGATCCTCAACGGGCCGGCGAAGTGGTGGCCCGCCACCGACCGCGTACGCTGCTTCGCCTTCTTCGTCGACTCGGTGGCGGAACTGCGCAGACTCCACACCCTGCTGGACGACGGCTTCCAGCTGGAGGCCGAGGTCGTCGGCGTCCGTGTGGCGCCCGCCGGGCTCGTCAGCCGCTTCGGCATCCCGTTGCACGAGCGCGACACCATGGCGGACACCGCCCGGCTGCTGCGCACTCTCGCCGAGCGGCTCGGGGCCGGGTGGGGGCTGCACTTCCACTTCGCGCAGAGCATCCTGGGCTCGGCGCGCTGGGAGCGCGAATGCGTGACGGCGCTCAGCGCGGCCGACCCGCTGGCGGACCAGCTGGGCGGGCCCCCGGACGTACTGGACATCGGCGGCGGCTGGCACGTCGACGACCTGCCGTATCTGCGCGCCTCGGTGGAGCACGTGCTCGCGCAGGGCCCCGCCGCCGCACTCGAGGGGGATCCCCTGCTGGTGATGGAGCCGGGCAAGCTCCTCACCCAGCCGTCGGCCGCCGTCGTGACGCAGGTCCTGGCGCGCCGGGAATCCCACCGCGGCATCGACATCGTCGTCGACGCGGCCGAGGGCGACATGCCCGAAGCGCCGTTCCATCCGCACCCCGTGGCCCGCTTCGACGGCTCCCGCTGGGTGCCGCTGCGGCCCGGCCCGAACTGGATTCTGGGCAGGTCCTGCATGGAGCACGACGTGCTCTCGGTCCGGCTGGACCTGGCCGACGTCCGGGAGGGCGACCATCTCGCCTTCGGCATGTGCGGCGGGTACGACACCTCGATGGCCTACGACTTCGGGCGCGGGTCCGCGCCGCGGGAATTGGGGCAGTCATGAGCGGCCTGATCACCGATCTGAAGCGGTTCGACCGGATCGGCCTGTCCCGGGTGGCCAGTCACCCGAAGGCGTGCTGCCGGATGGTCAGACACGGCGTGTTCGCCCGGCTCACACACTTCGGGGACACCGGGACCGCGCTCGCCGCCATTCCCGGGCTCTTCCAATGGGGGCCCGTGCAGTGGCCGGCGCACTGGTGCGACCTGGTCGACCACGGTGACCTCATCGGCGACTGCGGGGTGCACGCCGATGTGGCGGCGACGCTCCTGGCCCGGAAGTCCGTACCGCACTCGCGTGCCCGCGCCGCCGTGCTGACCCCGCCGCTGGCCCCCGCGCACTGGCGGGCCGTCTGGAACGAGGCGCAGGTCGCCGACGCGTGGATCGGGCGGATGGCGGTCCATCACGAGGTGCTCCGGGTCGGGAACCGCTGGTGGGACCCGAGCGACGCCCGCTGGTTCTCGGGGCCCGGTGGGCACACGGGCAGCGGACGCGTCCTCGCCATCCGCGAGGAAGGAGGGCGGTGGCAGATCGCCCCCGACGCCTCGGCGCCGCCGCGCGCCTCGATGTCACCGCATCCGGTGCCACGGCACGCCCTGCCGCTGCACGCCCCGCTGCCGACAAACGGCCCGCCGCCCGCACACGGCCTGCCGCAAGGCGTCCTGCCGTAGGGCCGGACACGGTTGTGCGCCGCGTCCGTGCGCTGCTGCCCCTCCCGCAGCGGGCGGGGCAGCGGCGCACCCGGACCACCTAGGAGACACCGTGATCACCCCCGACACACTGAACTCGAAGTCGGCCACGGCCGATACCGAGGTCGCCACCGGGCTTCCCGGCCCGGTCCGCCTCACGGCGCAGTTGGTCCGCAGCTTCGGCCAGCTCAGCCTGCTGACGAATGTCTGGACCGGCATCCTGTTCATGCTCGCGCTCTTCGTCGGCAACTGGCAGACGGGCGTCTTCGGGCTGCTGGGCGCCGCGGTCTCCACCGCGACCGCGTACGCCATGGGCGTCGACAGGAACACCATCGACCTGGGAGTGGAAGGCTTCAGCGGTTGCCTGACCGGTATCGCCCTGTACATCTTCCTGGGCCCCCACCCCTCGACGTACCTGCTGACCATCGGCGGCGCCGTCGTCTGCGTACTGGCCGTCTCGGCGCTGACGAGGATGCTGGCGCCCTGGGAACTGCCGGTGCTGACGGCGCCGTTCTGTGTGGTCGTCGGGGTGGTACTGGCGGCGGCCCCGGCCTTCACCCGGGTCTGGCCCGGCGGCAGTCCCTCGGCGCTGCCGGTCGCGGCCGTCCCCGGCGTCGAGTACACCTGGACCGACCTGTGGCACGGGTTCTTCGCCAACATCGCCCAGGTCGGCCTCTCGGCACACTGGTACGTCGGCCTGATCATGCTGGTGGGGCTCTTCGTCGGCGGGATCCGCCACGGGCTGGCCGCCGTCCTGGGCAGCGCCGTTGCGGTGCTTCTGGCCTGGGCCCTGGGCGCCCCGCCGGGGGTGGTCGCCACCGGTGTCTACGGCTACAACGCGGTCCTCGTGGGCATCGCCCTGGGCACCCTCTTCCTGGTCAGGACGGTGCCGGCCGCGCTCTACACCCTGGTGGGCGCGGCGGTCGCGACGGTGCTGACGGCCGCCCTGAACGCCTACTTCGCGCCGTTCGGCGGACGCACCCTCAGCTGGCCGTTCATCATCACCACGTGGCTGTTCCTCGCTGCGGCCGCCACCTTCCCGCAGATCCGGCGCACCACCTGACCCGCCGCGCGCGGCGGCGCCACGCGAACGGATCGATGCGGAGGGCGATCAGGGTGCAGGGCTACTCCGGACCGGCACCCCGGTCACGACGGCCGGGAGATCCGGCGCGTCGCTCAGCGGTTGCGGGATAGTACGTAATACCTTTCGTAACTGTACGAAGTTGATCTGTCACAGATCGCATCCGCTCAATCTACCGGAGATGAAATGCGCAAGCTTCGCAAGGCTGCCGTTGTGGTGGCCGTCCTCGGCAGCGTCGGCCTCCTCGGCGCCGGCACCGCCTCCGCCGATGGCGGCAAGTACGGCGGCGGGAAGGGCGGCGATTCGTGGAACGTCAAGCAGGGCAACTCGTGCCGGTCGCACGACCTGAACGTTGACGTCCTCGGCGAGGTCGGGATCCTCAACGGCGTGCTGGGCAACGCGCTCAACGGCGAGGGCGCCGCGGGCGCGCAGTCGACCCCGATCGGCTCGAGCATGGGCTGCAACGACAGCGTCGGCGGTGGCGGCGGCAAGTAAGGGAAATGGGTCCCGGCGTCCTGGCCACGGGCCGGGCGCCGGGACCGGACCCTGAAGAACGTCGAAAGGGGTCCCGGCACCTGGCCTGTGGCCAAGTGCCGGGACCCCTTTCCGTTGCCTACACGGCTGCCCGGCGCTCAGTGAGCCCCGTTGTTGCAGCCCAGGCTCGAGCCCATGCGGGTGGGCTGCGAGCCCGGGGAGCCCTCGCCGTTGAGCAGGTTGCCCGCCAGGCCGTTGACCGCCCCCACGTTCCCGAGGACGTCGATGTTCATGTCGTGCGTCCGGCACGAGGTGTTCTGCGTGACGCCGATGTCGTGGGCGCCCGCCTCACCGTGGGCGTAGGCGGTACCGGCCGCGAGGGAGCCGACGCTGCCGAGGACGGCGCCCAGGACGGCGGCCTTCTGAAGCTTGCGCATTTCTTCTCCGTTGAAGATCGAGTTCTTACAGTTACGAGAGGCCGGCAGGAACCGACGGGACCTGCCTTGCACCGCTCGGCACGGCTTCGACCGGCCGATACCTGCGAAGACGCCCCGCGGCCGGTACAGGCGACACCCCGGGCCTCGGGGACGCCGCGCATTCCGATCGGGACGCCGGTCTCGATGGCGGCCAGGAGTGGCCCCGCCTCCCGCGTTCGTGCACTCCAGGAGGCCGGGCCACTCCTGACCGTCCGTGAACGGTCAGGAAAGTCGGGGCAGATCGAGCTGCCCCACCGGAGCCGCCGCGAGCCGCCCGAGACCGAGCGGGGAGACCGGCGGGACGCCCGGGGCGACCAGCGGGTTGACCAGCGGGTTCACCTGCGGGTTGACCTGCGGGTTCACCTGGGGGCCGACCTGCGGGACGGACTGCGGCTGGACGACCTGCGGGACGACGACCTCCGGGGCGACCCGCGGGGTGACCTCCGGGGCCGCCTGGGGGGCGACCTGCGGGACGACCTGAGCGGCCGGCGCCGGCGCCGGCTGCTGCGGCGCGAAGACCTGCGGGGCAGGCGCCTGCTGAGGAGCCGACTGCTGCGGACCGGCCTGCGAGGCGGAAGCGTGCGCGGCGCCCGACGAAGAGGCCCATGCGGTGGTCTGCGGGCCGGACTGCTGCTGCGGAGCGGCGGCCTGCGGGGCCACCGGCTGCGGCGCGGGCGCCGGAGCGTACACGGGCTGCGGAGCCGGGGCAGGAGGCGCGGCCTGCGGGGCCACCGGCTGGGGGGCCGGTGCCGGAGCGTACACGGGCTGCGGCGCGGGCGCCGGGGCGGCGACCGGCTGCGGGGCGGGGGCCGGAGCGGCCTGCGGGGCCACCGGCTGCGGCGCGGGCGCCGGAGCGTACACGGGCTGCGGAGCCGGGGCCGGCGCGTACACGGGCTGTGGAGCCGGCGCCGGGGCCGCGACCGGCTGCGGGGCAGGAGCGGGAGCCGCGACCGGAGCGGCCACCGGCTGCGGAGCAACGGGCGGGGCGGCGCCGTTGTAGCCGACGGGAGCGTCGGCATGGCTGACGCCGGCCCCGATGGCGGACAGACCGCCGGCCGCCGCGACGACGAGCATGGCCTGGTGAAGCTTGCGCATGGAACCCTCGGCCCTTCATTACCTGTACATGGAAATCTGAATACTTATTGCGGTCTGGTGCGCGCTAACAGTGGGAATCTGGGGTCTCACACCCGGCGTACCCCGCGTCGGACCACGGCGGAATCCCCCCGAAAACCCGCGACGGCACCCGCGGCGCTGCCCTGATACGCCCCTTGAAGCCGACGGCGGATCCCATCGCCTCTCCTCCGATTCGCGTCGGACAACGTCGCCGCAGTGGCCGCCACGGGCCGCACCCGGCACCAGGGAGGAGCATTTCCCGGCGGCGGCCCACGGGCCCATTCGCTGTTCTCTCCCAGCGGGCAACGAGATTTCCCCTGGTCCGGTCACGGGAGCCGGGACGCCGTCACCCATTTGCCGTTGTGCGGATTATCGGGATATCGGTGGCGGCGCCGCCGAAAAAGGCGCGAAGAATCCTCTCCCCAGCCGTTGTCCATATGATCCGATCGATGGAGCAGGAATTCTTCGACGGTGTCGGCGAAGGCGCTTGTCGTGAATCCGGTGAATCCGTTTCACCACGCGTAGCAACCGGGGCGTGCGTTCAGGTGATCGCTTGGCGTGGACTCCGGGGCCTGTACCGCACGGATGGAAGGGTGGCGCGTGCAAGCAACGCGCCAACGACACTCAGGAAGCAGGAGCCGCCATGCGCCGCGTACTCGCCACCCTTCTGGGAGCCCTGGCTCTCACCGGGACCCTCTCGCTCCCCGCCCACGCCGACGGTCCCACCTCGGACCCCGTCGCCGGCGTCCTCGGCATCCCCCTCAAGGCCAACTCCACCATCGGTCCGCTGCACGTCGGGCAGCTGCCGCTGCTCGATCTCCCCCGGTTCAACTGAGCGCGGCCGCGCACCGGCCGCGGCGCAAAAGCGAGGACGGACGGGCCCTGGCCCGCGGCGGGCGCTCCTCCGCCCGGTCGGCGGCAGCCGTCCGGCGGCCTTCGGGCCAACCGGAATCCCGACCAAGCCCCCTTCCCCAGGCCGTATTTGATCCGCCGGACGCGAGCCGCCGATCGTCACCCACCTCCAACTCCCGTGCCGGACAGCGGTTCGTGACGGCACGCCGTCCGGTGAGGGGGGGAGGCGGGGCGGTGGTGCGGCCGTCGCGTCGGGCGGGCGCCGGGGACCGGACCGTCAGGGCAGGGCTCGTCCTCGGCCGGGCCTGGAGCGATCACCGCTGAAAACCTCTTCATGAAATCGGTATTGATGCCACTCCTCGGCCAAGTGGGTGTACACACCAGGCTGAAAGAGTGATCGAAATGCCGGATTCGTGGCCTACCTACTTCGGGCTCGTTGTGTCTTGCGCGGTCCGCGGGCGTGACCGCACTGCCACGAAGGAGAAACGTGATCAAGAAGGTCATCGCCGCTTCGGCCGCTGCCGGCGGCCTGCTGCTCGCGAGCGCGGGCACGACCCTCGCCGACAGCGGTGCCCGGGGGGCCGCCGTCGGCTCTCCCGGCGTCCTGTCCGGCAACCTGGTCCAGGCACCCGTCCACATCCCGACCAACGTCTGCGGCAACACGGTCGACGCCGTCGGACTGTTCAGCCCCTCCCTCGACAACACCTGCGTCAACCGCGGCTCCCGCCACGGCCACGGCGGCGGGTCCCGCGCCAAGGGCGTGGCCGCGCACTCCCCGGGAGTGCTGTCGGGGAACCTGGTGCAGCTCCCGGTGGACCTGCCGTTGAACGTGTGCGGCA
Source organism: Streptomyces sp. NPDC053427 (assembly GCF_044544985.1). Lineage (NCBI taxonomy): Bacteria > Bacillati > Actinomycetota > Actinomycetes > Kitasatosporales > Streptomycetaceae > Streptomyces > Streptomyces sp. NPDC053427. Next base: position 91,673 of record NZ_JBITYA010000004.1, read on the forward strand.
ACACCGCGAGTGTGCTCGGAGTACTCAACGGCGCCTTCGGCAACCGCTGCGCCAACGTCGAGCGTCCGGTCCACGGCCGGCACCACTCGCAGATGCACCACAAGCCGCAGCAGCACCGCGACAGGCCGGCGCCCCAGCACCGCCCGTCGACGGCTCCGGTCCACCACCCGGCGGCTCCGGTCATCACGCCCGCCGTCGGGCATCACCGTAGCCACCACGTCGCGTCGCCCGTTCGCCCCGAGCTGGCAAAGACCGGTGCCGCGGAGAAGCTCGGCCTCGCGTCCGCGGCCAGCGCCGGGCTGATGCTCGGTGGCGTCCTGCTCTACCGCCGGGGCCGCCGCGCCGCCGCCCGCGACTGAACGCGGATGGCGACGGCCGGCTGAGGCTGTCGCTCCGTCATGAATGAGTGTGGGGCCCGGTGGTGATCGGGCCCCACACTCATGCGCCCTCCCGGATTGCCCCGGCCCCGGCTTCGGTGGCGCCGCAGGAGACGCCGACCCTCAACTACCCGTCCGACGACGCATCCTGGCGACGTAGGCGAGGCTCACCGCGCGACGCCACACATCGCGCCGCAGACGCCGCCATCGGTATCGGGCATTGGACATCGGGATCGGGCATCGGATCATGGCATTCTGACGCTCTCTCAAGACCCGTCGGATTTCCTTGACATGGTCACCGAAATCCGTCGCACGATCACCGCCGCCAGCCGTTTCGGTATCTCCGCCGGCCGCCCGGCGCAGCCGAAATCGTGGGCGTCATCCGCGCACGGACCGCGGTCCACCAACACCCCAAATGATTTACGCCAGCTGGCAAATGGGTGACGACGCCGCATCTCCCGTGACCGGGCCAGGAGAAATCTCGTTGCCCGCTGGGAGAGAACAGTGAAGGGGCCCGTCGGGTGCCGCCGGGGAAATCCTCCTCCCTGGCGCCAGGGGCGGCCCGCGGCGGCCACACCGGAATTACTGTCCGACGCGAATGCAGAGGAGAGACGATGGAATCCGCCGTCGGCTTCGCGGGGCGCGGGAGTACGGCGCGGCGGATGCCGTTGCGGGCTCCGCGAGGGGCTTCCGTCGTGGTCCGGCGCTGGGGCACCGTGGCCCGACTCGGGGGTGCTCAGGGCACGAAGCCCCGGGATTGCCACTGTCAGCGCGCACAAGACTGCACCAAGTAATTCAGATTTCCATGCACAGGTAATGAAGGGCCGAGGGTTCCATGCGCAAGCTTCACCAGGTCGCGCTCATCTTCGCGGCGGCCGGCGGCCTGTCCGCCATCGGTGCCGGCATCGGCAATGCCGACGCTCCCGTCGGGTACAACGGCGCCGTCCCGCCCGCTGCTCCGCAGCCGGACACCCCCCAGACCGCCGCCTGGTCCGCTTCGCAGGCCACTTCGCACGCCGCCGGTTCGGGGAACGGTCCGCAGCAGGCCGCCGGCCCGCAGGCCGCTGCCCCGCAGCAGACCGTTCCGCAGGTCAATCCGCAGCTCAACCCGCAGATCAACCCACAACTCTCCCCGCAGATCACCCCGCAGGCCGCCCCGCAGGGCGGCGCCCCGCAGGATCAGAACAACCTCTTCCGTCCGTACCAGGAGTGCAGTCCGCAGAACCTGCTCGACGCCAACCTCCCGGTCGCCGTGCTCGCCGCCGCCGAGACCCGTGGCACCACCTGCACCCAGGCCAACACCCAGGCCAACGCCTTCGCCACCGCCAGGTAGGACCGCCGGGACGGCCACACGCGATGCTCGCAGCGGGCCCTTCGAGGGTGATTCCTCGAAGGGCCCGTTCGTGCGCGGTGCGGCCGGAGGAACGGCTCCCCACGGAGCGTCTGCGCCTGTCCTCGGCCCGCCGGCGCAGCGCCCCGCTCGGGCGGGGAGTCCGGGCAGGCGCGGGTTCGTGACGATCACAGAAATCCGCGCGTCGCTGAGCGAGTTGCCCGGAATTTCCTATTAACCTCCTGTAACTGTACGAAGTCGATCGCTCACCGATCGCATCCGCTCAATCCACCGGAGATGAAATGCGCAAGCTTCACAAGGCTGCCGTAGTGGCCGCCCTCCTCGGCAGCGTCGGCTTCCTCGGCGCCAGCACCGCCCACGCCGAAGGCGGCAAGTACGGCGGCGGTAAGGACGGTGGCCAGTTCGACATCAAGCAGGGCAGCTCCTGCCGCTCGCACGACCTGAACGTCGACGTCCTCGGCGAGGTCGGGATCCTCAACGGCCTGCTGGGCAACGCGCTCAACGGCGAGGGCTCCCCGGGCGCGCAGGACACCAAGATGGGCTCGTCCATGGGCTGCAACAACAGCGCCTTCTGAGCGCCCGTCAGCATGTAGGTCGCCGCAATGGGTCCCGGCACCGAGCACAAAGCTCGGTGCCGGGACCCATTCGCGTTCCCGACCATGGCCCCGCTTCCGCCTCCGGTGCCGACGCCGAGTGACGAACGCAGGGGACAGCGACCGCTCAGCAGTTGACGTGACGGCGGCACCGGCACCCCCGAGGTTCCGTCACAGCCCTTCCGGCCGCCGACCCATCGAGGCCGACCACCCGGCCCATCGAGGTCGACCACCCGGCCCGTCGACGCCGACCGCGACCCCTCGCAGCGGACCGGCGAGCACCCTCTCCGGCGAAGTGCGCAGGCTCGGCAGCGACAGCCCCCGTGCGCGCACCACGGTCCGCCGCTGCGCCGGACGACGTACGGGACCGCCTCGGGGCTTTTGTCGCGGCAAAGGGTGCAGGGAGGGGAACCGGCCTCATTCGGGAGGCACCGGGAGGGCGGGGGAAAGTCGCAGAAGCACCGCGGGGCGCAACACCACGGGAAGCGTCGGCCGCGCCCGCGAGGCGAACAAGAATTGCGCATTCCGAATGAGCGTCCGATGTCTCACAAAACGAAAATCAGACCGGAATTCGGTGGAGATGAATCTATTCGTCGCGGGACGGCCTTCAGCTGCCGTCCGCCCCCTCCGGACCGCGGCCGACATGTGCGGCCCGCGACGCCATGCGGAATTCCTACGGCGCACACACGGGCCGGCCGACCCGCTCGCCACCCATGGGCCCTGGGGCCTCAGTTACCCGCACCTGGGGCCTTTCGCCGGTACGGCACAAGGGAGTTGGGGCGGAAGGCCGGCGCCCACCGCGGCCGGTCGACGTTCCGTACCGGTTCGGGTGCGCGGGATTCCTCATACTGGCGCGCCAATTCACAACAGTCATGGGAATTCGGCGCGTCACCGTGTGATTGCAGGATATTTCGCATTAGCCTTAGTAACTGAACGAAGTCGATCGATGACTGATCGCATCCGCTCAATCTACCGGAGATGAAATGCGCAAGCTTCGCAAGGCTGCCGTAGTGCTCGCCGCCCTCGGCAGCGTCGCCCTCCTCGGTGCCGGCACCGCCCACGCCGACGGCGGGAAGGAAAGCTGGAAGAGCGGCATCCAGTTCGACATCAAGCAGGGCAGCTCCTGCCGCTCGCACGACACGAACGTCGACATCCTCGGCGAGGTCGGGATCGCGAACGGCCTGGGCGGCAACCTGCTCGGCGGCGAGGGCTCCCCGGGCGCCCAGTCCACCACGCTGGGCTCGAGCATGGGCTGCAACAACAGCGCCTTCGACAAGTAACGGAAACCGGCCCCGGTGCCCGCGCCACAGACTCGGGCACCGGGGCCCGCCCTTCCGGCCTCCGGCGAGCCGGCGCGAGCATCCGCCCGCTCCGCAGCCGGGGTGAAGGACCGCTGAACGGGCCTTTCGGGGAGGCCCGTTCAGCGCTGAAAGGCCGGCCCGGCCGGACGGTACGGGCACGGGAGAACTGCCATCTCCGGGGCGACGGCGAGACACACGCCGTCGCCCCGTCGGCATGTGCGGGCCCGCGCGGTATGACACCTGGACGGCGCGCCGGTCCCCAACTCGCCCCGATCGGGGATGCGTTGGGAGACCTCGGACACGAGCCGAAGGTCTTCGGAGAGTGACGAGCGCGCACGGATGACCTGCGACGGGCCACCATGACGGGACTGTCCGCCATGACGGGACTGTCCGCCATGACGGGACGACCTCCCGTACGGGACGACCTCCGGTACGGGACGGGGATCGGTCCCCCTGACGTCCCACATGTCCTTCACCGAGTGACGAGTGGGGACGCACCCCCCAGGTCGCGCGCGGTATCGCTACGTCGCACCGCCCGGCGCGATGCCGCTTCCGGTGCGCGCGCGGGGGATCCACGGCCCAGGAAACCGTGAAGCCGGACTCGGGAACACCCCGGTCCGGCCACCACGATGCGGGTCTGGGTTCGCGGTCCTCAGTCCCCCAGGTGGGAGAGCTTGAACTTCTTGGGCAGGTGAACCTTGTTGGAGCACTCCATGGCGGGCCCGATCCTGGTGATCCCGAACCCACTGTTCAGCAGACCGCTCTCGGGCCAGAACACGCGCTGCCGGGAGGCCGCCGAGCAGTCCTTCGCCTGCCTGATGACGATCCTGCCGTGCTTGCTCTTGTAGAGGCTCTGGCCCTTGTAGACGCAGATGCGGTTGCCCAGGGCTGAGCGGTGGCAGTCGCCCTCGGATCCTCCGGCGTACGCCTGGGTGGCGCCGGCGTAGGTCATGGCGAGGCCGCCCAGAAGCCCCGAGAGGGCCGCGATCTTCTTCCGACTGAACATGTGGTGCGTTCCTTTGTGATCGATGCCCGGGCGCGATGCACCGCGAACCGGCGCGCGCCCGGGCCCTTGCGAAGGGCGAAAACGGGCCCCGGTGCCGGGCTCATGGCCAGGACACCGGGACCCCATTTCCGTTGGTTACTTGCTGAGGGCGGCGTTGTTGCAGCCCATGCTCGAGCCCTGACGGGTGCCCTGCTTGCCCGGGTGGCCCTCGCCGTTGAGCGCGTTGCCCAGGGCGCCGTTGAGGATCCCGACCGTGCCGAGGATGTTGACGTTCAGGTCGTGCGACTTGCAGGAGGTGTTCTGCCGGAGGTCGATGCGCTTGCGCTCGCCCCCGTGTCCGTACGAGCCGGCGGCCTGCGGGGCCGGCTGCGGGGCGATGGCCTGCGGAGCCGGCTGGGGAGCGGGCTGCGGGGCAATGGCCTGCGGGGCCGGCTGGGGGGCGATGGCCTGCGGGGCCGGCTGCGGGGCCATGACCTGCGGGGCCGGCTGGGGAGCGGGCTGCGGGGCCATCACCTGCGGGGCCGGCTGCGGGGCCATGACCTGCGGAGCGGCGTGCGGGGCGTACGAGTCGCCGCCCTGCGAAGAGGCTCCGGCAGCGGACTGCGAAGTAGCCCATGCAGTGGCCTGCGGACCATGGTACGAAGCACCCTGGTACTGGAGGGGAGCGTCGGCGAAGCCGACGCCTGCACCGAGGCTGGACAGACCTGCGACCGCCCCGACGACGATCGCGAGTTGCTGAAGTTTGCGCATGGAACCGTTGACCCTTCATTACATGTGCATGGAGCCCTGACGACTACTTAATGTGAGCATATACACACTAAAAGTAGTCATTCTGGGATTTAGCCGCCTTTGCGCCCGTGTCGGACCACAACGGAAGCCTTTCGCAAGCCCGCGACGGCCAAATGGAGCAAGGAAGCGGTCGGCGATGCGGCCCGCTCGGCGCGAGCCGCATGACGCCGGCCGAGGCGGGGCAGGGTCCCGGCCGGCCGTTACCGACGAGGCGCGGGCGACTGCCGAACAGCCCGCACAGGCCGCCCGATCCCGGCACAGTCCACCGAAGACTCATCCGACACTCCCTCAGGGAGCACCGAGGGCGCGGCCACCGCGGGCCCGTTCGCTGCTCCCTCCCGGAGAGCAACGAGAATTCCCCCCGGCAGGGTCACGGGAGCCGATGCGCGGTCACCCGTTTGCTCGCCGACATGAATGAGCCGGGCCATCGAGGACGGCACACCAAAGCAAGAACGCCACACAACACGGAAGCGGGGCCGCGCCCCGAAAGGCGCGACCCCGCTTGTCCTAACTACTTCTGCACAAACCGGCCGGATAAGGCCCCGGCGAGCGCTACACGTTGAACCGGAACTCCACCATAGGCCGTGACCTGCGGAAATACAGGCGCATCCCAGTGCCATCCCAGCACGGGATCCGCTACAAAGCACGAGAGCGATCAGGATCGCCGGCGCTACACAGCAGCGCCGGCTACCGGCCGAAGTCTGAGGGAATTCACGGCAACGTCTGCAGCCTGATCGCGCTCACCATTTCCCATACCTCGCCTGCAACCCGCGACTCACAGCGGCCAAGCGGTCAGCAAATCATCGGGGCCGTAGGCAGCATCGAGCCCCGGGCAGTCGACTCCGCTGCGCGAGACCGCCACGATCGGAACAGGCTCGTGGGTGAGGGCGGCCCGGTGTCGATGGAGAGCTGCCAGGTCGTGCCGGTCGAAGGGCGACTGCTCCAGCCACTTGATGGAGCCTACGAAGAGCAGCTCCTTGGCAATGGGGGCGCGGTCCGCCCCGACGATGTCGATCTCGACGTCGTTGGTACGGGTCCAGTAGCCGCCCACTGCGGGGGCCGCGGGCAGCCGGTCGTCGGGCAGTATCCGCGCCAGGGCCTCACGGACGAGGGGCTCGACGGCACGGCCGCGCCAGCTGGTCCAGTTCTCCCGGATCCGCGCCAAGGTCAGATCGCCCCGCCCCCGCTCGATCTCCTCCATTGACGGGCCGAGCAGGTGCAGCCAAAACCGCAGGTAGGGATCTGTCACCCGGTAGCGGCGATCCTTCGACGGACGCAGCGATACGGGGAGCTCCGCAGCGACGATCCGCTTGTCCGTGAGCAGCTCCAGCGCTCGCTGCAGCGGCGTGGCCCCGATTCCGCCAGCTGCACGGGCGATGTTGGTGAAGGTCCGCTCGCCACTGCCGATAGCCGCCAGCACCGTACGCGCCTGAGCCTGCGGTGGAAATTCGGCAGCCAGCGAGCGCTCGGCCGACACCAGCAGGGCCGAGACCGGGTCGCTCAGCACCTCGCCGAGGAAATCCCACAGCCCTGCACCCCGCGGCCACTCCGCGCAGATCAGCGGCAGCCCGCCGGTGACCAGCGAGGCGTCGAAGGCTTCTGCCGGATCCAGCCCGAGCATCCGCCCCACCTCGGCGGGGTTCAGCGGTCCCAGCACCATCTCCCGGCCTCGCTGATGGAAGGGGCGTCCGTAGCTGTTCAGAGCCTCCATCATCGACAGATCGGAGCCGATGAGGACCAGCAGCACTGGCTTGGTCTCCAGCACCCGGTCCCAGGCCCGTTGCAGCATCCCCTCAAAGGCGCCATCGGCATCCATCAGGTACGGCACCTCGTCGATGATCAGCACGCTCGCCCGGTCGGCGGGCAGCGCCGCAGCCAGCACGTCGAACGCGGCGTCCCAGCTCTCCGGCCGTGCGGCGGCCACCAGCCCCGCCAACGGCAGCGTCGATGCTCGGGCGTCCCGAGCCAGCCGTGCCAGATCATCCCTGGGGGACGCACCGGTCGCCGCGTAGAACAAGAACGGGGCTCCGGAGCGCTCCGCAAACCGCTCGACCAGTCGCGACTTGCCCACCCGGCGCCGCCCACGCAACATCACGCACCGACCGGGCCGCTCCCCGCCAACCCCCGCCGCCACCTTCTGCAGCTCTCGCTCCAACGTCGCCAGCTCCTGGCGACGGCCTACAAAGTCCGCCATGTCCACCGACCTCCACGCGTGACACTAACGGCGATGTTACTAACATTGGCGTTAGTCAATAGCCTCGCCGGCTATCGCTCACGATCACGAGTCATGGACCTGCGCTTCAAGGACCGCGCGGCACCGGGCCGGTCGCGCAAAGCGGGGGCGAAGGCCGGCATCCCAGACGAAAGCGACGCCACCGAAGGCCACGCCGGCGCCTTGGGGGAAATTCACGCATTCGGTGCCCAGGTGGATGCCGAGGCGGTGGTCGGCGATCTCGCCCTGGAGCGCGGACTCCAGCAGCCGCTCGATCAACCGCTGAAGCGGCCCGCCCTCGCCAGTCAGCCGGAGGCCGTCGACCCTGCCATTCTCGATCGCTTGGCCCCGATCATGGTCGACTCCGGTCACGGCAAGGATCGGACGGAGAACAACGGAGAACAGAAGAGGCAACGGGCAACCCCGTCGAACCCCGATTCTCGAGGCACACCTCGTGCCAAACTCACTCTCGGATGCGAAGCGAAACGACACCGTCACGATAAGTGCTCGCGTCGGTCTTCGTGTCGGCCAGTGAACGTCGAACGAAAGTTCCCCGTGAGGGCGCACGGCTCTCACGGTCGCTGTTCAAGGGGAGGTTAATGATGAGTACAACATTACGTTTCGGCCCGGAACTTCGCCGTCTGCGACAGGAAGCGGGGCTTACTCTGACCGAGTTCTCCGTGGCGCTCAACTACGACAAGGGGCATCTCAGCAAGGTCGAGCGCGGGGAGCGTTCCGCGTCCCCCGAACTGGCCCGGCGGTGCGACGCCTTCCTCGGCGCGAACGGTGAGCTGCAGCGCCTGGTAGTCCGCCCCGAGGCCGACTCGGACACCACCGAAACCCCCGCCACCCCGAGCCTCTGGCTCGTCGGACGTCGGGCGGTCCTTGCGGCGGGGACGGGGTCGCTGATCAAGCTAGGCCTGAAACTCGGCGGTCAGGCGCCCTCTACCGCCGATCCCCTCCTTCCCTCCTTCCGCATGCAGTTCGACCAGCTACGACAGCTCGGCCAGTCCACCGCGCCGAAGGTCCTGCTTCCCCTGCTGGAGACGCAAACGCGCACCGTCGCCGGGCTGGCCGCCGACACCCCGTCCGCCACTCGGGCCCCCGCGCTCCTGCTCGCGTCGCGGTTCGCGGAGTTCACCGGCTGGATGGCCCAGGAGGCCGGGGACAGCGGCGCGGCGCTCAGCTGGACCGGTGAGGCCGCCGAACTGGCGCGTGCCGGGGGCGATCCGTACCTCGGTTCCTACGCGCTCGTGCGACGCGCCCTGGTCACGCTCTACGGCGGGGACGCCGCGGGCACCGTCGCCCTGGCCCGCCGGGCCCAGAGCGACGAGCTCCCGCCGCGCATCCGGGGACTCGCGGCCCAGCGGGAGGCGCAGGGACACGCGCTCGTCGGCGACGAACGCGACTGTCTCCGCAGTCTCGACAGGGCGCGGGAGCTGCTCGACAGCGATGACGCCCGCAGCGGCGCCGAGCCCGTGATCGGCACCACCCACGTGAGCGATCCGGCGGCGATGACGACCGGCTGGTGCCTGCACGACCTCGGTCGTCCCAAGGCCGCCGCCGAGGTCCTCGACCGGGAGTACCGCCGCCTCCCGCCGCACGCGCTGCGCACCCGTGCTCGGTACGGCTTCCGCAGGTCCTTGGCCCACGCCGCCTCCGGAGAAGTCGAGCACGCGTGCACGATCGCCGGGGAGCTCCTGGCGGTGATGCCGACCGTGCCCTCGGCGACGGTGAACAGCGACGTCCGGCGTCTCGCGCGGGAACTCTCCCGGTTCCGGAGCAGCCGGGCCGTACGCGATCTGCAGCCGGCGCTGGCAGGGGTACTCGCCCCCGCGCACGACTGACACCGGCTCCACGACCGGCACCGGCTCGAGCCGCCCGGCTCGCCGGGCCACCCGGTCCCTCCAGCCCTCCGGATCCCACGATCCCCGGCGGAACTCTCTGATCCCCGTCCGATGCGTCGCACCGCGCCCCCGGCTTCTTCGGGCTGCCCGCGACCAGTGACGCGCCGGGCGGCGCACCTCCATCCGTACGCCCTCCCGTGGACGTGCCATGCCGTCACACGGTCGGGACCTCATGGCCCGGGGCCTCGGAGCCCAGGCCCGCAGTCCCCCGCGCTCGCACCCATTCACCCCCGTCTTCCGTCTTCCTCTCACGAAGGGAACCTTCATGCCCGACGTCTTCGTCAACTACCGCACAGGCGACGAGGAATCCGCCGCGACCATGATCGCTCGGGAGCTCGCCCGGCGGTTCGGCGCCGAGCGGATCTTCTTCGCCAGCAACTCGATCGAGCTCGGACACCGCTTCCCGGTGGAACTGGTCAGGGCGGTGGAGGAGTGCGAGGCACTCCTCGCCGTGATCGGCCCACGCTGGGCGGAGGTGCGGGGGGCCGACGGCCGCCCCGCCCTCGAAGCCGAGCAGGACTGGACCCGACGTGAGATCCAGACCGCGCTCGACCGCGGGATCCTGGTGATCCCCGTGCTCGTCGGAAAGGCCACGCGGATCGACCGCGCCGTCCTCCCGGACGACCTGCGGGAGCTGGCGGACTGCCAGTACAGGCGGTTCGACCACCGCAACGCCGAGTCGGACCTGACGGCGCTCGGCGACGCCCTCGCCCGGCTGCTGCCCGACCTGGGCGCAGTGGACCGCGACGCCCGTGCGGCGCGGGAGCGGGCGGAGGCGAAGTCCCGCAAGAAGTCGGCCCAGAATGACGGGCACACCCGGATGCGGACACGCGACGTCGAGCAGCACGTGCGCGGCGGCATCGGAAACCTCAACGGAGACCTGTCCGGCACCTTCGTCAACGAGCCGCAGGGGCCCGTGAACACCGGTCGGGGCCACCAGTACAACGCCCCCCACTTCCAGGGCGACAACACCGGGGTCCAATTCACCGCGGGTGACAACAGCGGTACGGTCCACCAGCGCTTCGAGCGCGAGCCCCGGCGCTCGGACGACGAACGATGACCGAGCAGGACCGCGTCACCGTCAACGATCCGTGTGGCCCGGTGAACAACGGCACGGGGCCCCAGTACATCTTTTACGGCGCCGGCTCGGATTGGATGATCCGCAAAGGGGTCGAGTCTCTCCGGATCGTCCGCGAGGACCGGATGCGCCTGGCCGACCGGTTCGTTCCGCCGGTGGGCTACCGCGTCGCCGCCGACCGCCTGGAGAAGCCCGGATCGGTGGTGCTGCTGGAGGCGCCGCCCGGCAGCGGCCGCCGCGCCGCGGCGATCATGCTGCTGCACGAGCTCGGTGAGGACGGGGGCGCCAACGATGAGGGGGTCCGGTTCGAGGAGCTTCCCGCCGTCGCGGACAAGGACGAGGCCCCTCTCGCCCCAGGTGAGGGGGACCGCTTCCTCCTCGACCTCTCCGGGACCGCCGACGAGGAGGCGTACGCCAAGGTTCAGCATCACCTGGCCGTGCGCCGGTCGCAGGTCCAGGAGGCGGGGGCCCACATGGTCGTCGTCCTGCCGTCGGGCATGGAGCACGCCCACACGCCGGACCTCGAACCGCACACGGTGACGCTGGGGCGCCCCCGGGGCGTCGCCGTCGTCACCCGGTACCTCCGCATGGACCGGATGACCTTCCGCCCCGCGGACCTGGGGAGCGCCGACCTCCAGCGCCTGTACGACCGCTCCCCCATGCGGGAACTGGCGCGGCTCGCGGGGCTGGTGAGGGCCGCTCGCGACAGCGGCCGGTTCGGTGCCGACTTCGCGGGATGGCTCGACCAGGCGCTGCACGCGGTGACCGACCGTGCCGGTGAGGCGGGCCGACAGGTGGCCACGGTCCGCACCGCGCCCGAGCGGGCCCTGCTGCTCGCGACGGCGGTGTTCGAGGAGGCTCACGCCGACACCGTCTACGAGGCGTGGCACGGCCTGATGAGGACGGTGAGGCACGAGGAAGAAACGACGACCGAGCTCGCACGAACGGATTTCGGGGAGCGATTGGCGGCGCTCGGGATCGAGCGAGATCCGGACGGACGGCTCCGCTTCGAGCGGCTGGCCTACGCCGACGCGGTACGGACGTACTTCTGGGCGAACTTCCCCGGGACGCGCGACGACCTCAGGGACTGGATCGGCCATGTCGCCGGGCTCCGCGGTCTGACCGCCGACGACCGGGTGAACGTCGTCGTCCGATTCGGCGAGCGGTCCCTGGCCGTCGGGCGGCCCGACCACCTCTTCGACCTTGTGGTCCGCTGGGCGAACAGCGCGACCGGTGCGACCTGCGACCCGCGAGCCGTGGCGGCCCTCGAACTCGGTCTCAGCCACGAGAGGTTCGGGGGATGGTTCCGCAGGCGGATGTACGAGTGCGCGACGTCCGGCCCATTGTCGGACGGCCTCGTCCGCGTCCTGACCGTCGCGTGCCGAAAGAGCCTTGGCGCGACACACCCGAATCAGGCGATGGTGCGGCTCCACTACCTCGCCGTACGGAAAGGGGAGGCGGCGCGCGAAGCCCGGGAGGCCCTTCTCGAACTCGGCGGTCGCGACCGTCGGCTCTACCGGCCGCTGATCAACCGCCTACGGGACTGGACACGTCGGGAGCCGCGCGGGGCGGAGCCCCATCTCAGGCTGCTCACGGAGCTGTTGAGGAGCGACCGGGCACCGGACCCGCCGCAGTGGCCGGACCTGTTCCTGGGCTGGGAGACGGTTTTCTCCCAACCGCCGACGGAGCTCTGGAAGCCGCTGGTGAGCAGTTGGCTGACCGCCGCGGCGGGCGACAGCACGCGGGAGATGGCGCTGGGCGTGATGGTCGGTGCGACGCGCGGCCGCGCGGCCGCTCTCCACCGCCTCTACGCCATCGCCTGCGACTGGGCGGGGACCGTGCGCCGCCCCTCCCGGGCGACGGCCGTCGCCGCCCTCTTCTGGCAGCACATCGACCACGCGCAGTACGCCCGCACGGAGAGTACGGAACGTGCGGGCGCCGGACCACGGACCACGGAAGAGGCACGATGAATCACCGCTTTCACAGCCTGCTGTTCGTCGCTCTCTGCGGCCTCGCACCGGCTGCTCTCGGAAACCTCCTGCACTGGTCAGCATGGCTGTGGGGCTTCATGTCCATGGTCACGGCCTCTGGCTCCCTGCTGCTCGTGCTGACGGTCCTCAGCGGTGGCCGCGCATCAGCCGACCCGTACGAGCCCGGGGAGCCTGAGCCACCCGCGGCGCCGGCGGAGCAGCCGTACCAGGAGACGCGGGTGGTCGACGCGGCACTGCCGAGCGCAGCAGAAGGCTACGACTTCCTCTTCTCCGCCACCGTGTGGTGGAGGCCGGCCCTCGACCACGCCGAACGGTCCAATGGCGCCTCCCCGACCCTCGCCGTCTCCTCGATCGTCAGCCGGGCCCTGGAGGTCGTCCGCCGCGAAGAGCCCGGCAGGGCGAGCTTCGCGCGGTATCTCCTGGAGGGGGAGCTGGGCATCCCGGTCCCGGACCTGAGCGGACGGGTGAGGGCCCTGGCGGCCGATGTGACGCTGACCCTCGCCCCCGCCGACCGCGAGCGCCTGCGGAAGTTGAAAGACCTTCGCAAGGACGAGGAGATCTGGGAGTACGAGCGTCAGCACGAGCGCAACAAGCGGCGCTACCTCGGTGATGACGTGCTCAAGAGCGCGGGCAGCGCGGTGGTGTGGTGGCTGTCCCGTCACGAGAACGAAATCGAGAAGGCGGTCGACATGATCGGCCCGCTCGCCCAGATCGCGGCGGCGGCCAACGACGAGGAGGTGCCCGAGCTCTTCCGCCACCTGCTCGTCCCGTCTATGGGCGCACGGAGCGAAGCGACCGTCGGGGGCCCGCTCTGGGACGGACACGGCCAGGGAGGAGGGGCGTTCGAACGCGAGGAGGAGGTAGGGGTTTCGGATCGGCTGCTCCTGTTGCTGGCGGCGGTGGGCCTGAAGCCGGACATGGACGAGTACACGGTGTTCGTGCACCGCGTGGTGCGGAGTCTGGAAGCGGCCGGGCTGGACGAGGCCGCCGAGGAGATCAGGCGGACCCTTCTGCCGGCACCCGACGAGGGCGGGGGCGAGGGGACGGAGGGTGGCCCTTCGGGCGAAGGGGGCACCACGGGGCCCTGGTCGGCGGGCTTCCCAGCCCCCGAGGGCTCGCCGTTCAGCGACGAGGCCGCGGACCCGGATACCGACGCGGGCGCAGGCACGGTCAGGCGGGGAGCGGCGGAGAGCGGCGCGGGCGAACAAAACCAAGGCTGGTGGGAGACGAGCGAGGACGACATGACACCTCCGCACCTCTGGGACACCTCGCACAGCCCGCACCGGCCCGCCGCACCTCGCGCAACGGACGAGGACGACGACGGGAGCTGATCCAGTAGGCGGTCGGCTCTCCGGGGCTCCCCTCACCACACACCGCGGCCGGGGGAGCCCTTCCTGCCCCGAGACCTGGGCAAGGGCGGGAGGAGGGGACCGGGAGACGAACGAACTCAAACGCCGTGGCGGGCTGTCATGGCGACCGAGATCTATCCAGGCGGTGTGGCCGAAGGGGTCGACCGGACGATGCTTGCATGGGCGACCGCGCGCTTGTGTCACCGGACCATCGCCTGATCCGACCGCTCCCGCTACCAGCCAAACAGCTCGGCCTCGCCCCCCTCAGTACCGGCGACCGGCACCGCCCGAGGCCGCACGCCCTCTCGCGGAAATCCGCCCGCGATCCAGCACGGGGGCCTAACCGGCATCCCAGCACCACCCCGGCACGGGAAAAACCAGGGGCCCGACTCCGAAGAGTCGGACCCCTTCTGACCTGTACGTTTGCCAGATCAGCGACGTGGCGTTTCGACGCCCGCTACACGTTGAACCGGAACTCCACCACATCCCCGTCCTGCATCACATACTCCTTGCCCTCCATGCGGGCCTTGCCCGCTGCGCGGGCCTCGGCGACCGAGCCGGTTTCGACCAGGTCGGCGAAAGAGATGACCTCGGCCTTGATGAAGCCCTTTTGGAAGTCGGTGTGGATGACTCCGGCGGCCTCGGGGGCGGTGGCGCCCTGCTTGATGGTCCAGGCGCGGGTTTCCTTGGGGCCAGCCGTCAGGTAGGTCTGCAGGCCGAGGGTGTTGAAGCCGACGTGGGCGAGGGTGGCGAGGCCGGGCTCTTCCTGGCCGACGGTCTGGAGGAGTTCGAGGGCCTCGTCCTCGTCGAGCTCGGCGAGGTCGGCCTCGAGCTTGGCGTTGAGGAAGATCGCCTCGGCGGGGGCGACCAGGGCGCGCTGCTCGTTCTTGAAGTCGTCGTCGGTCAGCTCGTCCTCGTCGACGTTGAAGACGTAGAGGAAGGGCTTGGTGGTGAGCAGGTGGAGGTCGTGGAGGAGTTCCTCCCGGCCCGAGCCCTGGACGATGCCCTGGGAGAAGAGGGTGTCGCCCTTCTCCAGGATGGCCTTGGCCTCCTCGACGGCCTTGACCTTCGGCGCCACGTCCTTCTTGATCCGCGACTCCTTCTGGAGACGCGGCAGGACCTTCTCGATGGTCTGGAGGTCGGCCAGGATCAGCTCGGTGTTGATGGTCTCGATGTCGTCCTTGGGCGAGACCTTGCCGTCGACGTGGACGACGTTCTCGTCCTTGAAGGCGCGGATGACCTGGCAGATCGCGTCGGACTCGCGGATGTTCGCGAGGAACTTGTTGCCCAGGCCCTCACCCTCGGAGGCGCCGCGGACGATCCCCGCGATGTCGACGAAGTCGACGGTGGCCGGGAGGATCTTCTGCGAGTCGAAGATCTCGGCGAGCTTGGCCAGGCGGGGGTCGGGGACGCCGACGACACCGACGTTCGGCTCGATGGTGGCGAACGGGTAGTTGGCCGCCAGCACGTCGTTCTTGGTCAGGGCGTTGAACATGGTCGACTTGCCGACATTCGGCAGACCGACGATTCCGATCGTGAGCGACACGGTGGCGACTCGACTTCCGAAGGGGAGGTGATGGGGTGGGCAGCCGTTCCGGGACCGGGTCCCGGGAGGGCCGATCCACCAGTCTACGGGGCGGGGGACGGGCGGACGGGCGGTGGCCGCCCGGCCGGGACCGGGACATCCCGCCCGTCCACCGAACAGACCGCCCGGCTCGCCCAAAGCGCGTGTCCTGCGAGCAATTAATCCCACTTAGCGGCCTACCGTTGGCGAGTGGAGCAACACGAAGCGCGCAGGCACCAGCACAGTCCGTCACGAAGCGGCCGGGCCGCCGCGGCGGGTCCCGATGCCCGGCTGCCGCGTCCGGCGGAGGCCGCGGTACCGCTCGGCGGCGAAACCGCGACCGTGTACCGCGCCCGGCCCCGGCGGCCACCACCCCCCGCCCCACTGGCCAAACTGCTGCGCCGGATGCCGCGTCCGATGCTCACCGGCCTCGGCTGCTGGCTGCTCGCCACCCTCGCGCTGGTCGTCTTCGCGTTCCTGGACCGGCTGCTGCTCGGCGCCGCACAGGTCCCGTACGGCGTGTTCTTCGTGCTGGTCAGCACGTGCGCGTCGCTGTGGGTGCGGCCGTACGACCTGATCGCCGCGCCGGTCGTCCTGCCGATCGCGTTCGCGCTGGGGGCGCTGCCGATCCAGCGCGGGCCGGACGGGTTCGGCGGGATGCTGATGGGCCTCTTCACGATCCTCGCACTGAATGCGCCCTGGCTCTACGCGGGCACCCTGATCTGCGCGCTCGTGGCGCTGTTCCGTAAGGCGATGCTCATCGCGCAGCGTCGGGCCAGCCGACCGGTGAGTCCACAACCGGGCGGGCCGGTGGGGCGGGGGAAGGGCCACCGTCCGCGCGAGGTGGCGCAGCAGCCCGACCGGCATGGGCGGCCATCGCGGCGCCCACGATCCCCGCATCGTTCTGAAGCTGGGCCGGCACGATCTCGGCCCTGATGCCCTCGATCAGCGGCAGGAACTTCTCCGCCTTGCGGCTGACCCCGCCGCCGATCACGAACAGCTCGGGCGAGAACAGCATCTCCACATGGGCGAGGTATTTCTGGACCCGGTGCGCCCAGCGCTGCCAGCTCAGCTCCTCGTCCTCCTTGACCTTGGTCGAGGCGCGCTTCTCGGCGTCGTGGCCGTGCAGTTCCAGGTGGCCGAGCTCGGTGTTGGGCACGAGGCGGCCGCCGGTGAAGACGGCGCTGCCGATGCCCGTGCCGAGGGTGAGCACGATGACCGTGCCGGTGCGGCCGCGGCCCGCGCCGTACTGCATCTCGGCCAGACCGGCGGCGTCCGCGTCGTTGAGCAGCGTGACGGGGGTGCTCTCGCCCAGCCGTCCGCTGAGCAGGCCGGCGGCGTCGAGGCCGATCCAGCCCTTGTCGACATTGGCGGCGGTACGGGTCGTACCGCCGGTGACCACTCCGGGGAAGGTGGCGCCGACCGGGCCCGACCAGCCGAAGTGGTCCACGACCTGCTTGACGCAGTCGGCGACCGCCTCCGGGGTGGCCGGGTGCGGGGTCAGTACCTTGTAGCGCTCGTCGGCGAGATCGCCGCGTTCGAGATCCACCGGGGCACCTTTGATGCCCGATCCGCCGATGTCCACACCGAAGACCCTCATGGGAAAAGGCTAGGCGCGCGGGCGGCCGCTCACCCCTTGAATCGCTTACCGGATCCTGTGGGACGGCGTCCGGCGAGTCCCTGGGCGGGTCCCGGGCCGCGCTCAGCCTTCGGTGGCCGCCCTCGCCTCGGCGCGCAGATCGCGGCGGAGCTCCTTGGGCAGCGAGAAGGTGATGGACTCCTCGGCGGCCGTGACGGTCTCGACGTCCTCGTAGCCGCGCGCGGCGAGCCAGTCCAGGACGCCGTGGACGAGGATGTCGGGGACGGAGGCGCCGGAGGTGACGCCGACCGTGCCGACGCCTTCGAGCCAGGCCTCGTCGATCTCCTCGGCGTAGTCGACCAGGTGGGCGTCGCGGGCGCCCGCGCCCAGGGCCACCTCGACCAGGCGGACGGAGTTCGAGGAGTTCTTGGAGCCGACGACGATGACGAGGTCGGCCTCGGCGCCCATCTGCTTGACGGCGATCTGGCGGTTCTGGGTGGCGTAGCAGATGTCGTCGCTGGGCGGCGAGAGGAGGTTGGGGAAGCGGCCCTTGAGGGCGTCGACGGTCTCCATGGTCTCGTCGACGGAGAGGGTGGTCTGGGAGAGCCAGACGACCTTGTCGGGGTCGCGGACCTCGACGTTCCCGACGTCTGCGGGGCCGTCGACGAGGGTGATGTGCTCGGGCGCCTCGCCGCTGGTGCCGATGACTTCCTCATGGCCCTCGTGGCCGATCAGGAGGATGTCGTAGTCCTCGTTGGCGAACCGGACGGCTTCCTTGTGGACCTTGGTGACCAGCGGGCAGGTGGCGTCGATGGTGGCGAGCTTGCCGCGCTTGGCCTCTTCGTGGACGACGGGGGCGACGCCGTGCGCGGAGAAGATGACGATGTTGCCCTCGGGCACCTCCTCCGTCTCGTCGACGAAGATTGCGCCCTTCTTCTCGAGGGTCTTGACGACGTACTTGTTGTGCACGATCTCGTGGCGTACGTAGACGGGCGCGCCGTACTGCTCGAGGGCCTTCTCGACGGCGATCACGGCGCGGTCCACGCCTGCGCAGTAGCCACGGGGGGCGGCGAGGAGGACCTTGCGGGCGGACTGCTGGCCGGGCGTGGAAGTCATGCCGTCCATCGTAGGCCGTGCCCCGAGGCCGATCGATCGCGCTGGTGGCCCAGACTGTCGGAGGGCGTACCAAGGAGGTCGGATGCCGGGCACGATCGGCGCGGGAACGGGCGACGAGGCGGGCGCGAGCACCGGCGGGGAGCCCGGATCGCTGCGGCGGACGCTGACGTTCCGGGATCTGGTCGTCTACGGACTGCTGTTCATCGCCCCGATGGCGCCGGTCGGGATCTTCGGCACGCTCCAGGCCGCTTCGCACGGCGCGATCACCCTCGTCTATGTCGTCGCCACGGTCGCGATGGCCTTCACGGCGTACTCGTACGCGCAGATGGTGCGGGTGGCGCCGCAGGCCGGGTCGGTCTATACGTATGCCCGGGTGGGGCTGGGCGAGGGGGCGGGGTTCGTCGCCGGGTGGATGGCGATGCTGGACTATCTGCTGATCCCGGCGGTGGCGTATCTCTTCTCCGGGATCGCGATGCACGCGCTGGTGCCGTCGGTGCACCAGTGGGTGTGGACGGCGCTCGCGGTGGCCGTCACGACGCTGCTGAATCTGTGGGGGGTGCGGGTCGCGGCCGTCGTCGGGTTCGCGGTGCTGGCGCTGGAGATCGCGGTGCTGGCGGTGTTCGTGGTGGCGGCCGTCGCGGAGCTGGTGGCGCACGGGGCGCAGCGCGGCTGGGCGGCGCCTCTGACCGGGGAGGGCGGCTTCTCGGTCCATGCGGTGCTGTCGGCGGTGTCGGTGGCGGTGCTGTCCTATCTGGGCTTCGATGCGATCGCGTCGTTCGCGGAGGAGGCGTCCGGAGGGACGACGCGGGTGGCGCGGGCGGTGATCACGTGTCTGGTGGTGGCCGGTGTGCTCTTCGCCGTGCAGACGTATCTGGCGGCGCTGCTCGCCCCGATGACGGCGGCCGAGCTGGCGGCGGAGCCCGGTGAGCAGGGCGCCGCCTTCTACGCGACGGTCGATGCGGCGGTCGGCGGCTGGCTGCACGACCTGGTGGCGGTGAGCAAGGCCGTCGGTGCGGCGTTCGCGGCGCTGGCGGGGCAGGCCGCGGCGGGCCGGCTGCTGTTCGCGATGGCGCGGGACCGGCGGCTGCCGGGGGCGCTGTCGAAGGTGGACGCGGGCAGCGGCGTGCCGCGCCGGGCGCTGCTGGGGGCGGCCCTGGTGACGCTGGTGGCGGCGGTGTGGGCGGCGCGCCGGGGCGACGGGCTCGACCAGCTGTCGTCGATCGTGAACGTGGGCGCGCTGACCGCGTTCGCGCTGCTGCACGCCTCGGTGATCGGCTGGTTCTGCTTCCGCGGGCGGTCCGGGGTGCCGAGCGTGCCGCGGCATGTGGTGGTGCCGTTGCTGGGGCTGGCGGTGGTGGTCGCGGTGATCGCCGAGGCGTCGGCGGCGGCGCGGACCGTGGGCGCGGCCTGGCTGGCGGTGGGGCTGGTGGTGCTGGCGGTGCAGTACGGGGGCCGGGCGCGCGGCCGGGCGGCGCGGGACTGACCGCCGCGGGACCGGCACTGTCAGTGGCCGCCGCTACTCTCGCTCGTATGGCTGTCTCAACGTCTGCGGAAACGCCGATCCCGGTCGGCGAGGTGTCCCGGCTCATCGGCGGGTGGGTGGACCGCCTCGGCGCCGTCTGGGTCGAGGGTCAGATCACCCAGCTCTCGCGGCGGCCCGGCGCGGGCGTGGTGTTCCTGACGCTGCGCGACCCCTCGTACGACATCTCGCTGAGCGTGACGTGTTACCGCCAGGTCTTCGACAAGGTGGCCGACGTGATCAGCGAGGGCGCCCGGGTGGTGGTGCACGCGAAACCGGAGTGGTACGCCCCGCGCGGCCAGCTGTCGCTGCGGGCCGCCGAGATCCGGCCGGTCGGGGTCGGTGAACTCCTGGCCCGGCTGGAGCAGTTGAAGAAGTCGCTGACGGCGGAGGGGCTGTTCGCGGGTGACCGCAAGAAGCCGCTGCCGTTCCTGCCGCAGCTGATCGGGCTGGTCTGCGGCCGGGCCAGCGCCGCCGAGCGCGACGTCCTGGAGAACGCCCGGCACCGCTGGCCGGCCGTCCGCTTCGAGGTGCGCAATGTGCCGGTGCAGGGCGTGCATGCGGTGCCGAAGGTGATCGAGGCGGTGCAGGAGCTGGATGCGCTGCCCGAGGTGGACGTGATCATCGTGGCGCGCGGTGGCGGCAGCGTGGAGGATCTGCTGCCGTTCTCCGACGAGCAGCTGGTGCGCGCGGTGGGCGCGGCCCGCACCCCCGTCGTCTCCGCGATCGGCCATGAGCCGGACACCCCGCTGCTGGATCTGGTCGCCGATCTGCGGGCGTCGACACCCACGGACGCGGCGAAGAAGGTCGTACCGGACGTGGGCGAGGAGCTGGCCCGGGTGCGGCAGCTGCGGGAGCGGGCGCTGCGCGCGGTGAGCGGTTTCCTGGAACGGGAGGAGCGGGGGCTGGCGGCGGCGCTGCACCGGCCGTCGATGCAGCGGCCGCAGCGCATGGTCGAGGAGCGCGAGGAGCAGATCACCGCGCTGCTGGAGCGCGGACGGCGGACGCTGGGGCATCTGCTGGACCGCGCCGACTCGGAGCTGGCGCACACCCTGGCACGGGTGGTCGCGCTCTCCCCCAAGGCGACGCTGGAGCGCGGCTATGCGGTGCTGCAGAAGGCGGACGGGACGGCGGTGCGCTCGCCGCAGGAGGTGCGCGCGGACGATGCCTTGCGCGCCCGGGTGGCGGAGGGCGAATTCAGGGTGCGGGTGGCCGACGTCCCGGACGACGTCGCCGCCGCCGCGGACACGGACTCATAGGGTGGGAGACGAGGAAGACATGGCAAAGGCGAAGACGACGACGGACGGCGCGGTGGACGGCGGGACGGGCGCCGCAGAGGGCGCGGAGGCCGGGACGGAGCCCCAGGTGGAGTCCGTGCTCGGGTACGAGCAGGCGCGGGACGAGCTGATCGAGGTCGTCCGCAACCTGGAGGCGGGCGGCACGACGCTCGAGGAGTCGCTGGCGCTGTGGGAGCGCGGCGAGGAGCTGGCGAAGGTCTGCCGCCACTGGCTCGAGGGGGCGCGGGCGCGGCTGGACGCGGCGCTGGCGGAGTCGCCGGGGGATGCGTAGGCGCGCAGCGCAGATCGGGGCAGTGCAGGGAGCGGGGTGCGGGGTGCGGGGAACCCTGATCACCCGGCCACCGGAGATGGCACCATGTGAACCCGCTCACAATCCATCACGTGTTAGTTGAAACTTAACCTATCCGCTTTACAGTGGTTTCCGCAGACCTGAAACCCAGCCGACTCAACGAGGTGCCCCTTATGTCTCTCGCCCTTGACGCCGCCGCTCAGGACCTCCTGTTCCGCGAGGCCCAGACCGCCAACACGTTCACGGACGAGCCGGTCACCGACGAGCAGGTCCAGGCGATCTACGACCTGGTCAAGTACGCCCCGACCGCGTTCAACCAGTCGCCGCTGCGCCTGACCCTGGTCCGTTCCGAGGAGGCCCGGCAGCGCCTGGTCAACCACGCCATGGGTGCCAACGGCCCGAAGACGCTCTCCGCGCCGCTGACCCTGGTCCTCTCCGTCGACCTGGACTTCCACGAGAAGCTGCCGCACCTCTTCCCGCACGCCCCGGGCATCAAGGACACCTTCTTCGCCGAGGCCGCGGTCCGCGAGGTCGCGGGCACCCAGAACGCCACCCTCCAGGCCGGCTACCTCATCCTCGGCATACGCGCCGCCGGCCTGGCCGCCGGCCCGATGACCGGCTTCGACTTCACCGGCATCGACAAGGAGTTCTTCGGCGACGGCACGCAGAAGTCCTTCCTGGTCATCAACGTCGGCAAGCCGGGCCCCGACGCCTTCTTCCCGCGCTCCCCGCGCCTGGCCTTCGACGAGGCTGTCGCCACGGTCTGAGCCCGTCGCGCGTTCTTGTAACGCACCCCGTACGACGCAAAGAGGCCGCCGCATCCGGAGGGATGCGGCGGCCTTGTGCCGTCCCGGGCCGGAAGGCGAGGGCCGGGCGCACGCCCTGGCCTCTCGGTCTTCTCAGGCCTCTCGGCCCTCTCGGACCTCTCCGGCCTTTCAGCCCTTCTTCGCCACCAGGGCCGCGGCCAGATCCGCGAGCCGGCCGTACGGCGCCGTCCCCGTGATCACCGTGGTCACTCCGGCCTCCCGACGCACCAGTGCCCGGTAGGTGTCGCCGCTGTAGCGGTCCCACTTCTTGCTGCCGACGGCCTGCTTGCCCTCGACCTTGGTCGCGCCGAGCGTGACCTCGCGGATGAACTTCTTCGCCGGCGCGTCGCTCTGCTCGATGGCCGCGTACTGCTGCTCCGGGTCCAGCATGCCCAGGTGCCAGGCGCCGCCCTTGCCGTCGTCGCTCGCCTTGTACGAGACCGAGGTGGCGCGCCAGGTCTTCGGCAGGCCCTGCGGTGCGGCGACCGGGTACGGCGCGGCCCGCCGGGCGGTCGCGACCTCGACCCGGTAGTCGACCGTTTTGACCGCCTGGTTCTCGGCGCTCCGGCTGTCGTCGTGCGGAATGAAGAGATAAACCGCCGCAACCACGACGCCGATCACCGCCAGCGACAGGACCATGTCCCGCACCGTTTGCCTGCCTCGCATACCTGCCACGCCTCTATCGTCCCTCATGGCCGCGGCGCTCCCGACAGGCCCCCCGGTCATGGCCGCCACCTGCACCGACGTCGGGTTTCGGCCATCCTTGACGCCGCTCATGCGAAGGGCCCACTGCTCATTTTGGCGACGTACGGATAAAGTCGTATCACCCTCATCCTTCACGGCCGTCGCCGTACAGAAAGGTGCGCTCGATGACCGAGCATCATCTCCCGTCCCAACTCGAGGTCAGCCCCGAGGCCCCGGACCGCAACCTCGCCCTGGAACTGGTGCGGGTCACCGAGGCCGGTGCCATGGCATCGGGCCGCTGGGTGGGCCGAGGCGACAAGAACGGCGCGGACGGTGCGGCGGTCAAGGCCATGCGCGCCCTGATCCACACCGTGTCGATGAACGGCGTCGTGGTCATCGGGGAGGGCGAGAAGGACCACGCCCCGATGCTCTACAACGGCGAGCGCGTCGGAGACGGGACCGGCCCGGAGTGCGACGTGGCCGTGGACCCGGTGGACGGCACGACCCTGACCGCCAAGGGCATGGCCAACGCCGTCTCCGTGATGGCGGTCGCCGAGCGCGGCTCGATGTTCGACCCGTCCGCGGTCTTCTACATGGACAAGCTCGCCACCGGCCCGGAGGCGGCGGACTTCGTCGACATCACGGCCCCGGTGGCGGTGAACATCAAGCGGATCGCCAAGGCGAAGAAGTCCGCGGTCGAGGACGTCACCGTCGTCATCCTGGACCGGCCCCGCCACGACGGCCTGGTCAAGGAGGTCCGCGAGGCCGGCGCCCGGATCAAGTTCATCTCCGACGGCGATGTCGCCGGCGCGATCATGGCGGCCCGCGAGGGCACCGGCGTGGACCTGCTGCTGGGCATCGGCGGCACGCCCGAGGGCATCATCACGGCCTGCGCCATGAAGTGCCTGGGCGGCACGCTGCAGGCCAAGCTGTGGCCCAAGGACGACGAGGAGCGGCAGCGCGCGCTGGACGCCGGGCACGACCTCGACAAGGTGCTCCAGATCGACGACCTGGTCCGCAGCGACAACGTCTTCTTCGTCGCCACCGGCATCACCGACGGCGAACTGCTGCGCGGCGTGCGCTACCGCGCCGAGACCGCCTACACCCAGTCGCTGGTGATGCGCTCCAAGTCCGGCACGATCCGCCAGATCGACTCCCAGCACCGCCTGTCGAAGCTGCGGGCTTACAGCTCGGTGGACTTCGAGAGGCCCAGCTAGCGCCCCGCGGCGTGGTGGACCGGGGCCGGAGCCGTTGCCGGTTGCGGTGAAGTGCTCCGGCGGACTTCCAGAAGCCCAGCTAGCGCCCCGCGGCGTGGTGGACCGGGGCCGGAGCCGTAGCCGGTTGCGGTGAGGTACTCCGGCGGACTTCCAGAAGCCCAGCTAGCACCCCGCCACGTGGCGGACCGGGGCCGGAGCCGTAGCCGGTTGCGGTGAGGTACTCCGGCGGACTTCCAGAGACCCAGCTAGCACCCCGCCACGTGGCGGACCGGGGCCGGAGCCGTTGCCGATTGCGGTGAAGTGCTCCGGCGTCCGTACGCGCTTCGCCCCCGCCGGGAGATCTCCGGGCGGGGGCGAAGCGCGTACGGACGCGGGGACATCACGCACGTACGGGGATGATGCACCGGCGCATGGCCGGCCGGGGCTCAGCCCGCCGCAGGCATCCGGGCGGCGCGCTGGAGTTCGGTCTCCCGGCGCCGGCGGCGGGCCAGAACGACCCGGCGCTCGGCGGCCGTCAACCCACCCCAGACGCCGTACGGCTCCGGCTGGAGCAGCGCATGTTCGCGGCACTCCACCATGACGGGACAGCGGGCACAGACCCGCTTGGCGGCTTCCTCCCTGGCCAGCCGCGCGGCGGTCGGCTCTTTCGACGGGGCGAAGAACAGCCCGGCTTCATCCCGGCGGCACACCGCCTCCGAATGCCAGGGGCCGGCCTCGTCGCGAGCAGCGGGCACTCGCTGGGACGGAACGACAACGGCATCCTGCAGGGGCTGATGCGGTAGCAGCACGGTCTACTCCTGACGACGGCTTCGGCGAAGAAATCACCCTTGCCCGCCTCGCTGCGCACGGCTTTTCGCACCCCGCAGCCGTACGAGAGACGATGCACCAGCCCTACCCGCTGTACGCACTCTTATGCACACCGTGGCGATCGTGCGGAAACCAGAAAATCGGAAACCCGAAAAACGACGTCGGGCCCCGCGCCACCCCGCGCCACCGCCGCATCCGCAGGGCCACCGCCCACTCAGTCGCCGAGCCCCTTACGGAACCGGTCCCGCCGCTCCCGGCGCTCGAACCGCCGCCGCTCATGCCGCTCGTGGCGCTCCTCGAGCAACCGGGCATGCCGGTCGAGCCGCTCGTCCAGCCGGTGCTGCCGGTCCTCGCGCAGGCGCTCGCGTCGCTCGTGCCGGTCCGCACTCAGCCGACTGCGCAGATCGCGGATCCAGGCGCCGCGCTTGGGCCGGGCGTCCACGCTGCCCAGTACCGCATAGCCGTTGATCTGCACCTGCGGGGCGTTCGCGTCCTCCGCCTCGTGCATCTCGATCTCGAAGGCCCCCAGCACGCCGGAACCGCTGCCGCGCAGCGTGACGTTCTCCGGCACCCGGATGTCCACACTCCCGAAGATCGAGGTGACATTGATCTGCACCTGCTGCTGCGGGAACACCGCCTCGGTCAGATCGATCTCCACGCTTCCGAAGATCGCAACGGCGTTGATCCGCGCCGGGACCTGCCAGCGCCCCTTCCGCACGGACGCGCTGAAGATCGCCACCAAGTTCTGGTCCGGCATCGAGGCGGCGGGCCGGTACGCATACTCCCCCGGTGCGGACCGGGTACGGCTGCCGCCCTCCGCCGCGGGCAGATCCCGTACGACGGGCTCCAGCTCGCCCATGGTCTTGGCGCGGTAGACCGCGTCGATCCGCTCGGCGTGCTCCTCGGCATCCAGCCGGCCCTGCGCCAGCGCCTCGCGCAGGATCTCGGCGACCCGGTCGCGGTCCGCGTCGGACGCGCGCATCTCCGCCTCCGCCACCGGCTTGGTCAGGCTCACCGCCTGCCGGTCGCGCTGGTCTTCCTGCTTCTGAAGCGTTCCGGGCGGGGTCTCGGGGCCCGGTCGTCCCCCGTTGTCTGCAGCGTCCACCACCCCAGCGTAGCGAAACGCGATAGATCGCGACTAGCCCCCGGCGAATGCGCCGCATCTGTGCGGCGCCCCCAACCCCGGCACCCCCCGATTCCCAACGATCCCGGCGGTGAGCCCTACCTCACAGCCTCGCCGGTTCGTCGGGGTTCTACGCTGTTGAGGGGCTGCCGTAGACGCCAGCCACACCCCTCCGAGTAAGGAAGCATCCCCAAATGCCGGAATTCGCCTACACCGACCTACTGCCCACCGGTGAGGACAACACGCCCTACCGCCTGGTCACTTCGGAGGGTGTGAGCACCTTCGAGGCCGACGGCCGGACGTTCCTCAAGGTCGAGCCGGAGGCGCTGCGCAAGCTGGCCGCCGAGGCGATGCACGACATTTCGCACTATCTGCGCCCGGCCCACCTCGCCCAGCTCCGCAAGATCCTGGACGACCCCGAGGCCAGCGCCAACGACCGCTTCGTCGCGCTCGACCTCCTCAAGAACGCCAACATCGCGGCCGCGGGCGTGCTGCCGATGTGCCAGGACACCGGCACGGCGATCGTGATGGGCAAGCGCGGGCAGAACGTGCTGACGCAGGGGCGCGACGAAGAGGCCCTCTCGCGCGGCATCTACGATGCGTACACCGAGCTCAATCTGCGCTATTCGCAGATGGCCCCGCTGACCATGTGGGACGAGAAGAACACCGGGTCGAATCTGCCCGCGCAGATCGAGCTGTACGCGAATGACGGGGACGCGTACAAGTTCCTGTTCATGGCCAAGGGCGGCGGCTCGGCCAACAAGTCCTTCCTCTTCCAGGAGACCAAGGCGGTCCTCAACGAGGCCTCCATGATGAAGTTCCTGGAGCAGAAGATCCGTTCGCTCGGTACGGCCGCCTGCCCGCCGTACCACCTCGCGATCGTCGTCGGCGGTACGAGCGCCGAGTACGCGCTCAAGACCGCCAAGTACGCCTCCGCGCACTACCTGGACGAACTCCCCACCGAGGGCTCCCCGACCGGCCACGGCTTCCGCGACAAGGAGCTGGAGGACAAGGTCTTCGAGCTGACGCAGAAGATCGGCATCGGCGCACAGTTCGGCGGCAAGTACTTCTGCCACGACGTACGGGTGGTGCGGCTGCCGCGGCACGGGGCCTCCTGCCCGGTGGCGATCGCCGTGTCCTGCTCGGCGGACCGCCAGGCCGTAGCCAAGATCACCGCCGAGGGCGTCTTCCTGGAGCAGCTGGAGACCGACCCGGCGCGCTTCCTCCCGGAGACCACGGAGGAGCAGCTGACCGAGGGCGCGGGCCCGGATCTGGACGCCGTCCGCATCGACCTCGACCGGCCGATGGACGAGATGCTGGCCGAGCTGACCAAGCACCCCGTCAAGACCCGGCTCTCGCTCACCGGCACGCTGGTCGTCGCCCGCGACATCGCGCACGCGAAGATCAAGGAGCGGCTGGACGCCGGCGAGGAGATGCCGGAGTACCTCAAGAACCACCCGGTGTACTACGCGGGCCCGGCGAAGACCCCCGAGGGTTACGCCTCCGGGTCGTTCGGTCCGACGACGGCGGGGCGCATGGACGCGTACGTCGAGCAGTTCCAGGCGGCCGGCGGTTCCAAGATCATGCTGGCCAAGGGCAACCGCTCCCAGCAGGTCACCGACGCCTGCGGTACGCACGGCGGCTTCTACCTGGGTTCCATCGGCGGCCCGGCCGCCCGCCTGGCCCAGGATTGCATCAAGAAGGTCGAGGTCCTGGAGTACGAGGAGCTCGGCATGGAGGCCGTCTGGCGGATCGAGGTCGAGGACTTCCCCGCCTTCATCGTCGTCGACGACAAGGGCAACGACTTCTTCCAGGACCCGGCCCCGACACCGACGTTCACCAGCATTCCGGTACGGCAGGGCAACTGACCCTCCGCACCGACCGCAGGACGAACGGCCATCACCCGCAGCAAACGGTGATGGCCGTTCGTCGTCGGGGCTTCGGGTGTGCGTGATCGCCGGCCGATCCAACTCGTCTTGCGCGTAAGGAACTTCACCCGGGCTCAGGGACTTAGGATGACGGATTCCGTCCGGCGCCCTTCAGGCGCCCGGCTCCCCCGCCCCCGGACAGAGAGACCGTATCGACGTGTTGCAGTTCAGCCTCGGCAAGCTCACCGAACTCCCGCCGGACGATCCGGCGGGCCGCCCCTGCGCGGGGTGGCGGGAGGGCATGGCCCCGGAGATCGTCTACGCCCTCAACAGGGGGTGCTGGCAGCTCGGCGAGGAGGCCGCGGAACACACCGTCGCCCTCTACGCCTCGACGGGTGACGGCATCGTCCGGCTTGCCGTCGAGATCGCCCGGATCGTGCCCATGGGCGAGGTGGACGGCAAGCCCGTCAAGGCGATCGAGGGCCGCGTCCTCCAGGCCGGGCATCCGGTGCACGACCGGTTCGTCGGCAGGAAGGCTCCCGCGCAGCTCACCCAGACCTTCCGGTACGTGGCGGCCCTGTGCGGTGCGCCGGAGGGCCGTACGGGCAAGTCCTGCGGCGCCAAGGCGAAGTGGATCGTCAGCGTCGAGGGCGAGCGGGGCGACTACATCGCGTGCGGCCAGCACATCACCGGGCCGCTGGACGTCGGAGCGGCCCGCTTCCAGGTGGCTCCGCTGCGCTGAAGTGACCGGTGCGGCGCAGAAGTTGACGCGGCCGGAGAAGTTGATGGGGCCACAGTGGTCGGTAGGAGAAAAGCGGCGGTCCGCCGCCCCCTCGCGATCGCCAAAATGTTCGAACAAGGCGAGCGGCACCCGCCCCCGTCCTCTCGTGAACCACTTCTACAGGAGGCGGTGACGCCTCGGCGTCACCCCTGACCGGCGACGCGAGGGCCCGGCTCCTGGAGCCGGGCCCTCGGCCGTCCGCGCCCCGTCGGGTGAGCGAATTTCCGTATCCGGGAACAGATCGGCGGGCCCGGGTACTGAAACAGATATGAGCGAGAACAGCGATTTCGGCAGCGGCCCCGGCAACCACACCGTTCCCGGCGATCCCGGCGCCTCCGGAGGCTTCCGTATCGAGCACGACTCCATGGGCGAGGTCCGCGTGCCCGCGCGCGCGAAATGGCGGGCGCAGACGCAGCGGGCGGTGGAGAACTTCCCGATTTCGGGGCAGCGGCTGGAGCGGGCGCACATCGAGGCGCTGGCGCGGATCAAGGCCGCGGCGGCGAAGGTCAATGCGGAGCTGGGGGTGCTCGAGAAGGAGACCTCGGTGGCCGTTCAGGAGGCGGCCGCGGAGGTGGCGGAGGGGCGCTGGGACGCGCATTTCCCCATCGATGTGTTCCAGACCGGCTCGGGGACGTCGTCCAACATGAACGCCAACGAGGTCATTGCGACGCTGGCGAGCGAGCGGCTGGGACGCGCGGTGCACCCCAATGACCACGTCAATGCCAGTCAGTCGTCGAACGATGTGTTTCCGTCGTCGATCCATATCGCGGCGACGGCGGCCGTCATCCGTGATCTCGTTCCGGCGCTGGAGCATCTGGCGGTGTCGCTGGAGCGTAAGGCGATCGAGTTCGCCGGGGTGGTGAAGTCGGGGCGGACGCATTTGATGGATGCGACGCCGGTGACGCTGGGGCAGGAATTCGAGGGGTATGCGGCCCAGGTCCGGTACGGGATCGAGCGGCTGGAGGCGTCGTTGCCGCGGCTGGCGGAATTGCCGCTGGGCGGGACGGCCGTGGGGACGGGGATCAACACGCCGCCGGGATTCTCGGCCGCGGTGATCGCCGAGGTGGCGCTGGCCACGGGGCTGCCGTTGACGGAGGCGCGTAATCACTTCGAGGCGCAGGGGGCGCGGGACGGCATTGTCGAGACGAGCGGTCAGCTGCGCACCATCGGTGTCGGGCTGACGAAGATTGCCAATGATCTGCGGTGGATGGCGTCGGGGCCGCGGACCGGGCTGGCGGAGATCGTGCTGCCGGATCTGCAGCCGGGGTCGTCGATCATGCCGGGGAAGGTCAATCCCGTCATTCCGGAGGCGGTTTTGATGGTTGCGGCGCAGGTCACCGGAAATGACGCGACGGTGGCGGCGGCGGGCGCGGCCGGAAATTTCGAACTCAATGTGATGCTTCCGGTGATTGCCCGGAACGTACTGGAGTCGGTGCGGTTGCTGGCGAATGTGGCGCGGCTGCTCGCGGACCGGACGGTGGACGGAATCACGGCGAATGTGGAGCGGGCTCGGGAGTATGCGGAGTCGTCGCCGTCCGTTGTCACGCCGTTGAACAAGTACATCGGGTACGAGGAGGCGGCGAAGGTCGCGAAGAAGTCGCTGGCCGAACGGAAGACGATTCGTCAGGTCGTGATCGAGGAGGGGTATGTCGAGCGGGGGCTGTTGAGTGAGGAACAGCTGGATGCGGCGTTGGACGTGCTGCGGATGACGCATCCGTGAGACGGCGCCCGGTCCTCGGTCCGCACCGCCGGTGGCGTCACCGCCGGTAACGCCACCTCCGGTCCGCCGTCATGACCCATCCGTAACGTTCGGTGCGGCTCAGGTCACGGCGCGCGTAACGGCTGGGTCCTAAGCTCTGGTCATGACAGCGGACATGGTGGAGACGAGGGAAGGCGAGACTCCTCGCGCGACGGACCGGACCCGGTGGGCGCGCGGGGAGCACATTCTGTGGCGCTATCGGGACAACGCCGACCCCGGCCGGTTCCATATCGCGCGTCCGGTGACCGTTGTCGAGGACACCGATGACCTGCTCGCGGTGTGGATGGCGCCGGCCACCACCGTCGTCAAGCCGGTGCTGGCCGATGGCACGCCGGTGCACCGCGAGCCGCTGGCGACCCGCTACACGAAGGCGCGGCGCACCGCCTTCGACCAGTGGTTCGGTACGGGTGTGCTGAAGCTGGCGCGGCCGGGCGATCCCTGGTCGGTGTGGCTGTTCTGGGAGCGCGGCTGGCAGTTCAAGAACTGGTACGTCAATTTGGAGGAGCCGCGTCGTCGTTGGTCGGGCGGTATTGACTCGCTGGATCATTTTCTCGACATCTGCGTCTTTCCGGACCGGCACTGGGAGTGGCGGGACGAGGACGAGTTCGCGCAGGCGCAGCGGGACGGGCTGATGACCTCGGCGCAGGCGGACGAGGTCCGTTCCGCCGGGCGGGCCGCGATCGCGCAGATCGGGGCGTGGGGCAGGCCGTTCGCCGACGGCTGGGAGAATTGGCGGCCCGATCCGGGCTGGGGGGTTCCCTCGCTTCCGGAGAACTGGGACCGTCCGGCGGACCGTTTGCGGACGTGAGCGCGTAAAGGGAAGTGGGGCGAGTGAACCGGGCGAACCGTGGAAAGACGCGCCTAAGGGCACGGCCTTTTCTCGCGGGGCGAGAAGCCGGACCGAGCCCCCTTGCTGCGGCGGGGGTCTTCAACCGTAGGATCGTCCTCCGCAAGACTGCACAGGCGCAACTCCAGAACGGGAAAACGAACTTGACCGCGGTCGCAGGAGGGGCGAGGTCGTGAGCGCGAGAAGCTACGACGCATATGAGGGCCTGAACCGGTTAGCACTTGACCGGGCAGGGCAGGCCGAGGCGTTCGACGTGATCGGTGACCTGTACGACGATGCCTTTCCGCACAAGGAGGGCCAGGTCGCGACGGGTGACTGGCTTGCCGGGTCACTGCCCGCGGGCTCGCGCATCCTGGATGTGGGATGCGGTACGGGACTTCCGACGGCCCGTCAGTTGTCGGATGCCGGGCATCGCGTCGTGGGCATCGACCTCTCCCCCTCGATGATCAAACTGGCCCGGGACAACGCCCCGGGTGCGGAATTCCACCGGCTGGACATCGCCGATCTACGCGGCGGCCGGCTCGGCGGCCCGGGTTCCTTCGACGGAATTGCCGCCTTTTTCTCGCTTCTGATGCTGCCGCGTGCCGAAATCCCTTACGCACTGGGCCTGCTGCATGATCTCCTACGACCTGACGGGTTGTTGGCCCTGTCGATGGTCGAAGCGGATGTGGACGACTTCACGATTCCGTTCCTGGGCACCTCGGTCCGGGTATCGGGATACCTGCGGGACGACCTGCGCCGGGTCGTGCGCGACGCGGGTTTCGAGGTCGTCGAGGAGGACTCGTATGCGTATGCCCCGGCGAGTACGGACGTGCCCCCCGAGATCCAGCTCTTTCTGCACCTGCGACGCGTCTGACGCGCCCGATAGGCGGCGTGTCAGGTATCAGGTATGCAGCCCCGGACGGATGGAATCCCACGCGTGACGGAGCACCCCACCTCCCACGAATCGCGGCGGTCGGCCTCGACCGCCGCGCCCTCGGCGCCCCCTTTCCCGGGGGCGGCCGGGACGGCGCCGCTCGGCGCGGTCCCCGATCCGCGCAGCGCCCTGCAGCAGCCCACCGCGGCCGGGTTCGCGCCCGTTCCCGGCACCGGCTTCGCGGTGCGTGGCGGTGACGACATCGGCATGAACATCGGTAGCGGTCCCTGGACGGGCGTCGGCATGGGTGGTGGTGATGTGCGCGGTGGCGCGCAGGACGAGCCGGTCGCGGATCACGGTGCGGCGGAGCGGGATGCGGCGGGCGAGGCGGAGTGCCATGCCGCGGAGCACACGGCCGGTCAGCCGACCGGCCATCATGTGAGTGACCACGCGGCCGGTCACGCCGCGGCGCGGGGTGCGTCCGGCTCGTACGGGGATCCGTACGGCGATGCGTACCCGGATTCGTACAGGGAGGTGGCGATGCCCGTGGCCGGGCGGCCGGCCGGCGTGCCGGAGGAACGAACCGCGGCCCGAGCCGTGCAGGCGTCGGGAGCGGGCGCGGTGGGCCGCGCCGAGGCGCCCGAGCCGGGCGAGGACCCGCGTGCGGGGCAGGAGGCGCGCCCCGGAGGCGAGGGCATCGGCCGGCAGCGCGAGGGTGGCTTCTCCGGCGAGGCGGCGTACCCGGGGGCCGAGGAGGCCGCGCGGGCGCAGGTGCCGCCGCCGGCGGGCCCGCCGCCCGCTCCCCCGGCCCGTTCCGGGCATCCGGGGGAGAGCGGTGAGGTGGCGGCGGCCCGTCAGGCGGGCGGCGACCGGCTGCGGTTCATCGGAGCGGCGACGCGGCGGATCGCGCGCGGCATAGACCTGGACGAGATCGTGCTGGGGCTGTGCCGGGCGACGGTGCCGACGTTCGCCGACGCGATCCTGGTGTATCTGCGGGATCCGCTGCCGGTGGGCGATGAGCGGCCGACGGGGCCGGTGGTGCTGCGGCTGCGGCGTACGGACCGTATTCCGGAGGAGCCGGACACGAACGGCACCCGGCTGCCGATGCTGCCCGCGCAGCCCGATCTGGGGCCGGCGATGGGCGGCAGCGCGGCGGAGCTGGCCGAGGTGCGTCCGGGTGGCCCGCTGGCGGAGGTGCTGCGGGGTGTGCGGCCGCTGTTCGGGGAGGCGCAGGCGGCGCGTACGGCGCTGCCGGAGCTGCTGGGGCCGGACACCCGGCTGCCGGGCGGCCACCGGGTGATCCTGGCGCCGCTGCGGGGCCGTCGGCGGGTGATCGGGGCGGCGGTGTTCCTGCGGCGCCCGGACCGGCCGGCGTTCGAGCCGGACGATCTGCTGGTGGCGGCGCAGCTGGCGACGCATACGGCGCTGGGCGTGGACAAGGCGGTGCTGTACGGGCGCGAGGCGTACATCGCCGATGCGCTGCAGCGCACGATGCTGCCGGACTCGCTGCCGCAGCCGACCGGGGTGCGGCTGGCCAGCCGCTATCTGCCGGCCGCGGAGACGGCGCGGGTCGGCGGTGACTGGTACGACGCGATTCCGCTGCCGGGCAGCCGGGTGGCGCTGGTGGTCGGCGATGTCATGGGGCATTCGATGACGTCGGCGGCGATCATGGGGCAGCTGCGGACGACGGCGCAGACGCTGGCGGGGCTGGATCTGCCGCCGCAGGAGGTGCTGCACCACCTCGACGAGCAGGCGCAGCGGCTGGGCTCGGACCGGATGGCGACGTGCATGTACGCGGTCTACGACCCGGTCGCGCACCGCATCATCATCGCGAACGCGGGGCATCCGCCGCCGGTGATGCTGCACCGGGGCGGGCGCGCGGAGGTGCTGCGGGTGCCTCCGGGTGCGCCGATCGGTGTCGGCGGGGTGGATTTCGAGGCGGTGGAGCTGGATGCGCCGGCGGGCGCGACGCTGGTGCTGTACACCGACGGTCTGGTGGAGTCGCGCATCCGGGACGTGTGGACGGGCATCGAGCAGCTGCGGGAGCGGCTGACGGAGACGGCCCGGCTGACGGGTCCCAATCCGCCGCCCCTGGAGCCGCTGTGCGACGAGGTGCTGGACATGCTGGGGCCCGGCGACCGCGACGACGACATCGCGCTGCTGGCCGCCCGGTTCGACGGGATAGCGCCGAGCGATGTCGCGTACTGGTATCTGGACCCGAAGGCGCAGACGGCCGGGCAGGCCCGCCGGCTGGCCCGGCGGGCGCTGGCACGCTGGGGGCTGGAGGAGCTGACCGACCAGGTGGAACTGCTGGTCAGCGAGGTGGTCACCAATGCGGTGCGGTATGCGGAGCGGCCGATCACGCTGCGGCTGCTGCGGACCGATGTGCTGCGCTGCGAGGTGGGTGACGACGTTCCGCAGCTGCCGCGGCTGCGGCAGGCCCGGCCGTCCGACGAGGGCGGGCGGGGACTGTATCTGGTCAACCGGATGGCGCGGCGGTGGGGCGCGACGCGGCTGAGCATGGGCAAGGTGGTCTGGTTCGAGCTGTCGATGCCGTCGGGGGCGCGCGCCTGACCCGAGGCCCGGGGTGGACCGCGTACGGCCATTTGTCCCACATGCTGGACCCCGTCCGAGACCGGACGGGGTCCAACTCTTGCCGACAGGGCGTCGGAGGGCGTTGACTGCTGAGGTGGACAAAAGGGACTGATTGCCCCCACCACCCCCGTCCCAGTCATCGAACGGGAGGCATTCCTCCATGACCAGCACCGAGCAGAATGTTCCGTGGACCACGAACAACGCCGGTATTCCGGTCGAGAGCGACGAGCACTCGCTGACCGTGGGGGCGGACGGCCCCATCCTGCTCCAGGACCACTACCTGATCGAGAAGATGGCCCAGTTCAACCGCGAACGGGTTCCCGAGCGGGTGGTGCACGCCAAGGGCAGCGGCGCGTACGGCTTCTTCGAGGTCACCAACGACGTCAGCCAGTTCACCAAGGCGGACCTCTTCCAGCCCGGCAAGCGGACCCAGATGCTGGCCCGCTTCTCGACGGTCGCGGGTGAGCAGGGCTCCCCGGACACCTGGCGCGACCCGCGCGGCTTCGCCCTGAAATTCTATACCGAGGTCGGCAATTACGACCTGGTGGGCAACAACACGCCGGTCTTCTTCGTCCGTGACACGATCAAGTTCCAGGACTTCATCCGTTCGCAGAAGCGCCGCCCGGACAGCGGGCTGCGCGACAACGACATGCAGTGGGACTTCTGGACGCTGTCGCCGGAGTCGGCCCACCAGGTCACCTGGCTGATGGGCGACCGCGGCATCCCCAAGAGCTACCGCCATATGAACGGCTACGGCTCGCACACCTACATGTGGGTCAACGCCGGCGGCCAGAAGTTCTGGATCAAGTACCACTTCAAGACCGACCAGGGCATCGACTTCCTCACCCAGGAGGACGCGGACCGGATCGCCGGCGAGGACGCCGATCTGCACCGCCGCGATCTGCACGCGGCCATCGCGTCCGGCAACGCCCCGTCGTGGACGCTGTATGTGCAGGTCATGCCGTTCGAGGACGCCCCGGACTACCGCTTCAACCCGTTCGACCTGACCAAGGTGTGGCCGCACGGCGACTACCCGCTGATCGAGGTCGGGCGGATGACGCTCGACAGGAACCCGGACGATTTCTTCGTCCACATCGAGCAGGCGGCGTTCGAGCCGTCCAACATGGTGCCGGGCATCGGCCCGTCGCCGGACAAGATGCTGCTGGGCCGGCTGTTCTCCTACCCGGACACCCACCGGTACCGCATCGGCCCGAACTATGCGCAGCTGCCGCCCAACCGCCCGCATGTGCCGGCCCACTCGTACGCGAAGGACGGCCCGATGCGCTTCGAGCCTTCGACGGCGGCCCGGCCGTACGCGCCGAACTCGTACGGCGGCCCGGCGGCCGACATCGCGGCCTATGGCGAGCCGGCGGGCTGGGAGAGCAGCGGCGAGATGGTGCGGACGGCCTACACGCTGCGCAGCGACGACGACGACTGGGGCCAGCCGGGCACGATGGTCCGCGAGGTCCTGGACGACGCGGCCCGCGACCGGCTGGTCGGCAACGTCTCGGGCCATCTGCTGAACGGCGTCAGCCGTCCCGTGCTGGACCGGGCGCTGCAGTACTGGCGCACCATCGACAAGAACCTGGGCGACCGGATCGCCAAGAAGGTCAACGGGGGCTGAGGCGCACCGCGCGAAACGGCGAAACGGCACGGCGCCCGGAGCGGTGATGCTCCGGGCGCCGTGCCGTGTACGGGCCGGGTGTCAGTTGAAGCCGGTCAGGCTGTCGGTGTTGTCGGTACCGGTGCCGCCGGGTCCGTTGCCGTTGCCGTGGCCGCCGGTGCCGCCGGTCCCGCCGGTGGCACCACCGGTGGTGCCGCCGTCCGGGAAGCCGGAGCCGCTCGGGGTCGGGTCGGTGGGCCGGCCCGTCGGGCGGCCGGTCGGCGTCGGGGTCCCACTCGGCGTGGGGCTGTGCGAGGGGGTGTCGCTCGGCGTGGGCGTCGGCGTGGGCGTCGACGAGGGGGTGTTGCTCGGGGTCGGGGTGGGGGTCGGTGCCACCCCCGCGCCGTACTGCGTCTGCAGGTCGAACCCGACGTCGGTGCGGCCGCTCATCGCGGCCTGGGTGTAGGCCGCCCACACCTTCGCCGGGTAGCCGCCGCCGTTGACCCGGCCGCCGCCTCCGGTCCCCTTGAGGGAGACCTGGGCGCTGCCCGCCTTGAGGTCCTCGCCGAACATGCCGACGGCGGTGACCAGGTTGGGGGTGTAACCCACGAACCAGGCCGACTTGTCGTCGTCGGAGGTGCCGGTCTTGCCCGCCGCGTCGTAGGCGGTGGTCTTCACGGCCTCCGAGGCGGTGCCGTCGTTGACCACGCCGGTCAGCACGGAGGTGATGGTGTCGGCCGTCGCCCGCGAAATGACCGGTCCGCCGATCGGGTCGCGCACCGCGATCTTCTCCTCGCCGTGCGTGATGCCGGTGACGAGGGTCGGGGTGACCTTCTTGCCGTGGTTGTCGAGGGTGGCGTACACCCCGGCCATCTGCAGCGGGCTGGCGCCCATGGTGCCCAGCGTCATGGCGGGCTGGACGTCCATGTTCTTGCCGTTCATGCCCAGCTTGACGGCGGTTTCCTTGACCTTGTCCAGCCCGACGTCGGCGCCCATCTGCGCGAAGACGGCGTTGACGGAGTTGTTGGTCGCCGTCTGGACGCTGATCTTCCCGTAGGTGTGCTCGTCCTCGTTGGGCGGCGCGAAGGGCTTGGTGCCGCCCACGACCGGACGGCGGTTGCGGCCGTCGTAGATCGTGTTCGGGTTGATCGGCACCTTGTCCTGGGTGGTGGCGTCGTGCTCCATCGCGGAGGCGAGGATCAGCGGCTTGAAGGTGGAGGCGGCCTGGTAGTCCTCGCGCGTGGCGTTGTTCCGGTAGTGCTTCGGGTATCCCGCGCCGCCGTACATCGCGACGATGTGGCCGGTCTTGGGGTCCACCGAGGCGGCGCCGAGTTGGGCGTCCGCGTCGACCTTGCGCCTCTTCTCGTCGAGGTCGGCGGTGAGCTTGCGCTTGACGGCCTGCTCCAGCGCCCGCTGCTTCTTGCGGTCGATGCCGAGCCGGACGGTCCAGCCGCCGGCCTCGAATTCCTTCTCGTCGACGCCCTGGGCGAAGAGTTCCCGCTTGGCCTCTGCGATGAAGTAGCTCTTCTGGCCGCTCACGCCGGGCAGCGGCTTGGGGTCGTGGGGCCTCTGGAAACGCTGCTTGGCCCGCTCCTCCGGCGAGAGCCAGTGCATCTCGACCATGTTGTCGAGGGTGTAGGCCCAGCGCTTCTTGACCAGCGTCCGGCCGGTCGGGGTCGCGGTCGACCAGTCGTACTGGCTCGGAGCCTGGAGCAGCGAGGCGAGGTAGGCGCCCTGGGAGACGGAGAGATCCTCGGAGTCCACGCC
This sequence comes from Streptomyces sp. NPDC053427, assembly GCF_044544985.1. Lineage (NCBI taxonomy): Bacteria > Bacillati > Actinomycetota > Actinomycetes > Kitasatosporales > Streptomycetaceae > Streptomyces > Streptomyces sp. NPDC053427. Next base: position 129,705 of record NZ_JBITYA010000004.1, read on the forward strand.
GTAGTACGCCTTGGCGGCGGCCTGGATGCCGGAGGCGCCGCGGCCGTAGTAGGAGGTGTTCATGTAGCCCGCGAGGACGTCTTCCTTGCTGAACTTGTTGTCCACCTTGAGCGCGATGACGATTTCCTGGAGCTTGCGGCTGACCGTCTGCTCCGAGCTCAGGTAGTAGTTCTTCACGTACTGCTGGGTGATGGTCGAGCCGCCCTGCTTGCCGTGGCCGAGCAGGGTGTTGAGGATGCCGCGCGCGGTGCCCATGAGGTCGACGCCGGAGTCCTTGTAGAAGGTCTTGTTCTCGGCGGCGACGAAGGCGTGCTGGACCTTTTCGGGCACCTTGCTGATCGGCACCACCTCGCGGTTGACCTTGCCGTCGCGGGCCATGGTCGAGCCGTCGGCGTACTCGAAGACGTTGCTCTGCTTCCTGGCCTCGTCGTTGCCCTTGGCGGGGATGTCGACGTACAGGTACAGGCCGACGAAGGCGAGCATGCCCAGGAGGATCACTCCGAGCACGGCCCCGAGGATCTTCTTCCAGCTGAAGAGCCGGCGTATGAAGCTCTTGTCCTGTTTCGGCTTTGTCTGTTTCTGCTTGGCCCGGCGGGCGTTCCCCTGCCGCGCCCGCCGCTCGTCAGCTCGGCCCATCGCTCCGCAACTCCAGTCGGTTCCGCCCCCAGGTCATTCAGCTGTTGAAGCTAACACCGCAGCTGTCAACAGATACTCATCGATCACGGCTTTTCCTGACGTGACAAACAGCACGGGAAGTGCGGGAACCGGGGAGGGGGTTTCGGCCATCGCGCTGGACCCTGGCAGGCCAGCGCGCTAAAGTGCTATCACTTTGCTAGACCAGCGAAATCACCTGGTGCGGCGGACATCACGCATCGCACCGGAGAAACGGGGGACCCCTATGTCCGCTCAGTCCGACCTGACGGCCGCCGATCCGGCCATCGACGCGCCCCAGATGCCCGAACCACAGGTCCGCGAGACCTCGGCGCACAGCATCGCCGGCGGCCTCGCCCTGCTGCTGACCGTCCTCGGGGTCGCGCTGGGTATCGCCGTCATCAGCGTCGGCGGCGCCCTCAGCTCCGGCGACAACCGCGCGCTGACCGCGCCGTTCGCGATCGTCGGCGCGCTGCTGCTGATCGGCTCCTTCTTCTTCATGACCGGCGTGAAGATGGTCGCGCCCGGCGAGGCCCGGGTCATCCAGCTCTTCGGGCGGTACGTCGGCACGATCCGCACCGACGGCCTGCGCTGGGTCAACCCGCTGACCTCCGCCAGCAAGATCTCCACCCGGGTGCGCAACCACGAGACCGCCGTACTGAAGGTCAACGACGCCTACGGCAATCCCATCGAGCTGGCCGCCATCGTCGTATGGAAGGTCGAGGACACCGCGCAGGCGCTGTTCGAGGTGGACGACTTCCTGGAGTTCGTGTCCACCCAGACCGATGCGGCGGTCCGGCACATCGCGATCGAGTACCCCTATGACGCGCACGACGAGAACGGCCTGTCGCTGCGCGGCAACGCCGAGGAGATCACCGAGAAGCTCGCCCTGGAGCTGACCGCCCGGGTGCAGGCGGCGGGCGTGCAGATCATCGAGACCCGCTTCAGCCACCTCGCCTACGCGCCCGAGATCGCCTCCGCGATGCTCCAGCGGCAGCAGGCCGGCGCGGTCGTCGCGGCCCGCCAGCAGATCGTCGAGGGCGCGGTCGGCATGGTCGAGTCGGCGCTGGCCCGGATCAACGAGCAGGGCATCGTCGAGCTGGACGAGGAGCGGAAGGCGGCCATGGTGAGCAATCTGATGGTGGTGCTGTGCGGCGACCGGGCCGCCCAGCCCGTCCTGAACGCGGGCTCGCTCTACCAGTGAGCGCCGACACCCCCGAGGGCTCCGGCGCCGAGGGCGAGCGGACCCCCGCGCGACGGCCGCAGCAGCGCAAGCAGGTGCTGCTGCGGCTCGACCCGCTGGTCCATGACGCGCTCGCGCGGTGGGCGAACGACGAGCTGCGCAGCGCCAATGCGCAGATCGAGTTCCTGCTCCGCAAGGCGTTGACGGAGGCGGGGCGGCTGCCGCGGGGGGCGGCGGCGATTCCGCGGCGGGGGCGGCCGCCCAAGGGGGCCGCGCCGCCGCCGGAGGCGTCCGACGACGCCTGACCCGGCGGCCCGTCCGGCCGTCCGACCGTCCGGAAACTGTCTATACATTGCAGGTATACACCTCATGTAGAGTGCGCGGCATGCCCAATGGACACCCCCTGCCCGCACTCACGGAGGCCCGCGCATGACCCCAGCCGGTTTCCTGCTCGAAGCGCATGCGCTGCACAAGGCGTACGGATCCACGCCCGCACTGGACGGCGCCGACTTCTCCCTCCGCCCCGGTGAGGTGGTCGCCGTCATGGGCCCCTCCGGCTCGGGCAAGTCCACGCTGCTGCACTGCCTCGCCGGGATCGTCGGCCCCGACTCGGGCACCATCCGCTACGGCGGGCGCGACCTCACCGCCATGAGCGACGCCGACCGCAGCGCCCTGCGCCGCGCCGACTTCGGCTTCGTCTTCCAATTCGGCCAGCTGGTACCGGAGTTGACCTGTGTGGAGAACGTCGCGCTGCCGCTGCGGCTGACCGGCGTCAGGCGCAAGGAGGCCGAGGCGCGGTCGCGGGAGTGGCTGGAGCGGCTGGAGGTGGCCGAGGTCGCGGGCAAGCGGCCCGGCGAGGTCTCCGGCGGGCAGGGCCAGCGGGTCGCGGTCGCCCGCGCGCTGGCCCCCCGGCCGCGGGTCCTCTTCGCCGACGAGCCGACCGGCGCCCTGGACTCCCTCAACGGCGAACGGGTGATGACGCTGCTGACCGCTGCGGCGCGGGACACCGACGCCGCGGTCGTGCTGGTCACCCACGAGTCCCGGGTCGCCGCCTACTCCGACCGCGAGGTCGTGGTGCGGGACGGCGTGGCACGGGAAGTGGCGGCCGCGGTATGAGCGGGCAGAACACCGGGCACCGCGCCTCCTGGGCCCGCGACCTCGCCATGGGCATCCGCTTCGCGGCGGGCGGCGGGCGCGAGGGCTGGATCCGTACGGCCCTGACGGCCCTCGGCGTCGGACTGGGAGTGGTGCTGCTGCTCGGCGCCGCGTCCGTCCCGCACATCATGGAACACCGGCAGCAGCGCTCGCAGGCCCTGATGCCGGCGGGCATGGGGGACGCCGCGCCGACCGCCCGGACGCTGGTCTTCGCCAACAACGAGACCGTCTTCCGCACCGACCGCATCGGCGGCATGCTGCTGCACCCCGACGGCCCCGACGCGCCCAGGCCGCCCGGCGTCGCCGCGCTGCCGCGGCAGGGCGAGATGGTCGTCTCCCCCGCGCTGAAGGATCTGCTGGCGTCGGAGGACGCGAAGCTGCTGCGGGAGCGGCTGCCGTTCCGGATCGTCGGCACGATAGGCGAGTCCGGCCTGGTCGGGCCCGGTGACCTGAGGTACTACGCGGGTCACTGGCCCCTTTCCGTCGGCAGCGACGCCCTGCGCATCACCGACTTCGGCCAGGTGATCGAGGACCGGCCGCTGTCCCCCACCCTCACCATCCTGATCATCGTGGCGTGCGTGGTGCTGCTGATGCCGGTGGCGATCTTCATCGCCACCGCGGTGCGGTTCGGCGGTGAGCGGCGCGACCGGCGGCTTGCGGCGCTGCGGCTGGTCGGCGCGGACGTCCGGATGACCCGCCGGATGGCCGCCGGCGAGGCGCTGTTCGGCGCGTTGTGCGGGCTGCTGCTGGGCGGGGTGCTGTTCCTGGTCGGGCGGCAGCTGATCGCCCACGTCGCCATCTGGGACATCAGCGCCTTCCCGGCCGATGTGACGCCGGTCCCGGCGCTGGCGGCGCTGGTGCTGGCGGCCGTACCGGTGCTGGCCGTCGCGGTCACCCTCGTCGCGCTGCGCGGGGTCACCATCGAGCCGCTGGGTGTCGTACGGAACAGCACGGGGCGGCGGCGCCGGCTGTGGTGGCGGCTGCCGCTGCCGGTCGCGGGGGTGGCGCTGCTGCTGCTCAGCGGACGGCCACTGCCCGACGGCAGGGTGCCGCACACGACCTGGATCGCGGGCGGCGCGGTGCTGTTCCTCGTCGGCACCACCGTCCTGCTGCCGTGGCTGGTCGAGGCGGTCGTCGCCCGCTTCCGGGGCGGCCCGGTGCCCTGGCAACTGGCCACCCGGCGCCTGCAGTTGAGCAGCGGTGCGGCGGCCCGCGCGGTCAGCGGCATCACCGTCGCGGTCACCGGGGCCATCGCGCTCCAGCTGTTCTTCGCCGCCGTCCAGGACGACTACACGAAGGTGACGGGGCAGGACTCGGCCCGGGCGCAGCTGGACGTCTCGCTGCCGACGAAGGACATCGCCACGACCCGGAAGATGATCGCCGAGTTCCGCGCGACCAAGGGCGTGCGCGGCGTGATCGCCTCCGTCCACAGCTCGGCCTCCCGGCCCGGCCCGCAGCGCAAGGGCGAGGACTCCGTCCCGAGCACCGAAATCACCGTCGGCGACTGCGCCACCCTGCGCGAACTGGCGCACACCGGCTCCTGCACCGACGGCGACGTCTTCGTCGTCCGGGACGGCAGCGGCACGGTGGACGACGCGTATCTGGCCAGGACGGCGCGGCCCGGCGCCCGGGTCCTGCTCAACCGGGACCCGAGGACCGACAAGCCGGCCGGCGCGCCGCGCCTGTGGACCGTCCCGAAGTCGACCCGCATCGTCCCCTCCCGCAAGGACCCCATGGGCCGGCTGAGCTTCGGCATCTTCGCCACCCCCGGCGCCCTGGACACCGCCACCCTCGACGCCCCCATGGCCCGCGCCATGGTCCAAGTCGACCCGCGCACCCCCGACGCCGAGGAGTACGCGCGCAACACCGCGGCCCGCATCGATCCCGCGATGGACGCCTACTCCCTGCAGAACACCTCCAGCGACAAGCAGTACGCGAGCGTGCGGACCGGCCTGCTGGTCGCCTCCACCGCGACGCTGGCGCTGATCGCCGCCAGCATGCTGGTCTCCACCCTGGAGCAGCTGCGCGAGCGGCGCCGGCTGCTCTCCGTGCTGGTGGCGTTCGGAACCAGGCGCGGCACGCTCGGCTGGTCGGTGCTGTGGGGGACCGCCGTCCCGGTGGCGCTGGGGCTCGCCCTGTCGGTGGTGGGCGGCGTCGGGCTCGGCGTCGTCCTGCTGCGGATGGCGGGCAAGGGCGGCATCGCCTGGTCGGTGGTGTGGCCGCCGGCCGCGACCGGGGCGGCGCTCGTCCTGCTGGTGACCGCCCTCAGCCTGCCGCCGCTGTGGCGGATGATGCGGCCGGACGGGCTGCGGACGGAGTGAGCGGCGGGGGCGACGGGCGGCGCTCCGGGCCCGGCAGCCACCGGACCCGGAGCGGCCGTCCGGCCTATACAACCCGCGTATACACGAGCGATACACCCACGACGTAAGGTGGTCGGCATGTCAATCGGTCATACGCTGCTGGGCCTGCTGGAGTCCGGTCCCCGCCATGGCTACGACCTCAAGCGGGCCTTCGACGAACACTTCGGGCACGACCGGCCGCTGCACTACGGCCAGGTCTACTCCACGATGTCCCGGCTGCTGAAGAACGGCCTGGTCGAGGTGGACGCCGTGGAGGCCGGCGCGGGTCCCGAGCGCAAGCGGTACGCGATCACCGACGCCGGTGTCACGGATGTCGTCCAGTGGCTGGCCCGCCCCGAGAAGCCCGAGCCCTACCTCCAGTCCACGCTCTACACCAAGGTCGTCCTGGCGCTGCTGACCGAACGCAACGCCGCCGAGCTGCTGGACACCCAGCGCGCCGAGCATCTGCGGCTGATGCGCGGACTGACCGAGCGCAAGCGCGGCGGCGACCTCGCCGACCAGCTGATCTGCGACCATGCCCTGTTCCACCTCGAAGCCGATCTGCGCTGGCTGGAGCTGACCGCCGCCCGGCTGGACCGGCTGGCCGAGGCGGTCCGGGCATGACGCCGGAGGGATCCCTGCTCTCGGCCACGGCGCTGCACAAGGCGTACGGGGCGACGCCCGCGCTGGACGGCGTGGAGTTCTCCATCCACCCGGGCGAGGTGGTCGCCGTCATGGGCCCCTCCGGCTCCGGCAAGTCCACGCTGCTGCACTGCCTCGCCGGGATCGTCGCCCCGGACTCCGGCACCGTCCGCTACGGCCCGCACGACCTGACCCGCCTCAGCGACGCCCAGCGCAGCGCCCTGCGCCGCTCCGACTTCGGCTTCGTCTTCCAATTCGGCCAGCTGGTACCGGAGTTGACCGCCCTGGAGAATGTCGCGCTGCCGCTGCGGCTGAACGGCACCAAACGCAAGGAGGCCGAACGGCAGGCCCTCGCATGGCTGGAGCGGCTGGAGGTGGAGGCCGTACGCGGCAAGCGGCCCGGTGAGATATCCGGCGGCCAGGGGCAGCGGATCGCGGTCGCCCGCGCGCTCGCCACCCGCCCGCGGGTCGTCTTCGCCGACGAGCCGACCGGCGCCCTGGACTCCCTCAACGGCGAACGCGTGCTGACCCTGCTGACCGATGCCGCCCGCGACACCAGCGCCGCGGTCGTGCTGGTCACCCACGAGTCCCGGGTCGCCGCCTACTCCGACCGCGAGATCGTCGTCCGCGACGGCAAGGTGAAGGACATGCTGGCGGGCCTGAGATGAACCGTCCGTGCAGATGAGCGGGGCCCGTACCGGCCCCGCTGTCCGGGCTCGGGGCCCGGCCGTCGGCACATGGGCCCGTGACCTGGCGATGGGGATGCGGTTCGCGGCCGGCGGCGGACGCGAGGGCTGGATCCGTACGGCCCTGACGGCGCTCGGCGTCGCCCTGGGCGTGGCCGTGCTGCTGCTCGGCGCGTCCGTACCGTCCCTGACCGGCGCCTGGCACGGCCGCGAGAAGGCCCGCGAGAACCTCGGCCAGGAGCACCCGCCGAAGGCCTCCGACCACACCCTCCGCTACGCCTCCGCGGACACCGTCTTCCACGGCGCGCAGATCCGCGGGCGCCTGGTCCTGCCCGACGGCGCGCATCCGCCCGTACCGCCGGGCGTCCGCCGGCTGCCCGGCCCCGGCCGGATGCTGGTCTCGCCCGCCCTCAAGGAGCTGCTGGACTCCCCCGAGGGGAAGCTGCTGCGCGAGCGGCTGGACTACCGCGTGGCCGGTGTCATCGGCGACACGGGCCTGCTCGGCCCGCAGGAACTCACCTATGTCGCCCGGCCCGTCGCCCTGCGCGAGGGCGCCGGCTACCGCATCGACCACTTCGGCAAGGCCTGGGAGTCGCCGCCGATGCGGGCGCCCGTCGTCCTGCTCGTGATCATGACGTGTGTGGCGCTGATGACGCCGGTGATGGTCCTCATCGGTACGTCCCTGCGGTTCGGCAACGAGCGCCGCGAGCAGCGGCTGGCCGCGCTCCGCCTGGTCGGCGCCGATGTCCGCACCACCCGCCGGATCGCCTCCGGCGAGGCGCTGTTCGGCGCGCTGCTGGGACTGGCCGGGGGCGCCGCGCTGTTCCTGGGCGGCCGCCGGTTCGCGTCGCCGATCACCCTGTGGGACGTCAATGTCTTCCCCGCGGACGTGGCGCCCGGCGCGCCCGCCGCTGCGGCGATCGCCGTGCTCGTCCCGATGGCCTCGGTCCTGGTGGCGCTGATCGCGCAGCGCGGCATCACCGTCGAACCGCTCGGCGTCGTCCGTAACCGCCCGCCGCTGCGCCGCCGGCTGCCGTGGCGGCTGGCGCTGCCCGCCCTCGGCGCCGTGCTGCTGCTGCCGCTGTCGTGGTCGGGGCGCTGGACCGAATCCACGCTCAACACGGCGCTCCTCGCGACCGGTTCGATGCTGCTGCTGTTCGGGGTGACGGCGCTGCTGCCCTGGCTGGTCGACACGGTCGTCGGGCGGCTGCGCGGCGGGCCGGTGCCCTGGCAGCTGGCCGTCCGCCGCCTCCAGCTGAGCAGCGGCCCGGCCACCCGCGCGGTCAGCGGCATCACCGTCGCGGTGGCCGGTGCCATCGCGGTCCATATGCTCATGACCGGGATGCAGGCCGGTTACGCCGATGCGTACGCGAAGTCCAGCCGGCTCCCGAAGGTCGGCTACTGGACCGTCGGGCAGGACTGGCCGGGCACCCGGCGGGCGCTCGGCGCGCTGCGGGCCACGCCCGGGGCGACCGCCGTGCGCGGCGCCCTCCACGCGTGGGTCGGCCGGCTGCCCCGGCACGGCGACGACGCCTCCGGGGGCGCGACCCTGGGCGTCGCGAGCTGCCCCGAGCTTCGGCGGCTGGCCCACCTGCCCTCCTGCCGCGACGGCGATGTCTTCGTGGTGGGCGCCCAGGGCAAGGGAGCGGGCAGGCCGCCCCTGGCCCCCGGGGCGCACCTCGACCTCGACCCGCCGATCGCCGGCGAAGCCCCGGCACCGGCCCCGCGCCCCTGGAAGATCCCCACGACGGCCCGCCCCGCCCGCCTCGCCGCCACCACGGACGGCCCCGGCCCCGCCGCGATCCGGTACGACGTGCTGATCACGCCCGCCGCGCTCGGCGCCACCCGGCTCCAGGACCCCACCTCGGAGCTCACCGTCGACTTCGACCGCGCCACCCCGGACGCCCTCGAGCACCTCCGCAACACCGCGGCTCGCACCGACCCGACCCTGCGCGAGGTCTCCTTCCTCCACAACCCCCATGACCAGCAGCTCTCCAGCGTCCGCACCGGCATCTTCATCGGCTCCGTCCTCACCCTGCTGCTGATCGGCGCGGGCCTGGTCATCTCCACCGTCGAGCAGCTCCACGAGCGCCGCCGGCTGCTGTCCACCCTCGACGCCTACGGCACCCGCCGCACCACCCTGGGCTGGTCGGTCCTGTGGGCGACGGCCATCCCGGTCGTCCTGGGGCTGGGCCTGGCGCTCGGCTGCGGCCTGGCGCTGGGGGCGCTGCTGCTCACGATGATCGACAGCAGGGTGGTCGTGGACTGGCTGGTGGTCGCGGGGATGGCCGGCATCGGCGGCGCGGTGATCCTTTTCGTTACGCTGCTCAGCCTGCCGCCGCTGTGGCGGATGATGCGGCCCGACGGGCTGCGGACGGAGTGAACGTGCCGACACCCATGCCGACCCAGGGACCGACGCCGAACCGGGCCCGGGGGCCGGCGGCCGTCCGCTGGTGCCGCGACCTGGCGATGGGCGCCCGGTTCGCCGTCACCGGCGGCCGCAAGGGCTTCCTCCGTACGGCCCTGACGGCGCTCGGCGTCGGCCTGGGCGTGGCCGTCCTGCTGCTCGCGGCCGCCATTCCCGACGCCATGAACGCCGCCCTCGCCCGCGACTGGGCACGCTCCGTGGTGCCCGCGGCCGAAGGGTCCGGCCCCACGGACCGCACCCTGCTGATCTCCGGGATGAACAGCGCCTACCGCGATGCGCCGGTCCACGGCATGGCCGTCCGGGCGGAGGGCCCGCACGCCCCCGTACCGCCGGGCCTGTCCCGGATACCCGGCCCCGGCGAGATGGCCGTCTCCCCCGCCCTCGCCGACCTGCTGGCCTCCCCCGACGGCGCGCTCCTCAAGGAGCGCTTCCCGCATCTGCGGATCACCGACCGGATCGCCGACGCGGGCCTGACCCACCCCGGCGAACTCCTCTTCTACGAGGGCAGCGACGCGCTGCGCGGGCCCGGCCAGGACACCGACCGGATCACCGGCTTCGGACAGCGGGGCGGCGCGTTCCGGGCCAGTCCCCTGGTCGTCCTGGCCATCGTCGTGGGCTGCGTCGCCCTGCTCGCGCCGGTCGCCGTCTTCATCGCGACCGCGGTGCGGTTCGGCGGGGAGCGCCGCGACCGGCGGCTGGCCGCGCTCCGCCTGGTCGGCGCCGACCGGGCCACCACCCGCCGGATCGCCGCGGGCGAGGCGCTGGCCGGCGCCCTGCTCGGCCTGCTCACCGGCGCCGTGTTCTTCCTCGCCGCCCGCCACCCGCTCTCCGCCCTCACCCTCTCCGGCCGTGGCGTCTTCCCCTCCGACGTGACACCGGACGCCGCGCTGACGGCCTTCATCGCCCTGGCCGTCCCCGCCTGCGCGGTCGGCGTCACGCTCTTCACCATGCGCCGGGTCACCGTCGAACCGCTGGGCGTGACCCGCACGGCGCCGCCGCTGCGCCGCCGGCTGTGGTGGCGGCCGCTGCTGCCGGCCGCCGGGGTGGCGCTCCTGCTGCCGCAGGCGATCGGCGGGCTCTCCTCCGGCGACGCCGCCACCATCCAGACGATCCTCGGCACCTCGCTCCTCCTCCTGGGCGTCGCGGCGCTGCTGCCCTGGCTGCTGGACGCCGCGGTGGCCCGGCTGGGCCGCTCCGGACGCGGCAGCCAGTCCTGGCATTTGGCCGTACGCCGACTGGAGTTGACCGGGACCACCGCCGCCCGCTCGGTCAGCGGGATCACCGTCGCGGTGGCCGGCGCCCTCGCCGTACAGCTGCTGCTGAACGGCGTCGGCATCCAGGACCCGGCGCAACTCGTCCACACCCGGTGGACGGTCGCCGCGGCCGGCGACGGCGCGGTGCCCGCCGACCGCGCCCCCAGGATGTACGCCAGGCTGTCCGCGGCCGACGGCGTCCGCACCACCCATGGCCTGATCACGTCGTACGCGGGCCCGGCCGAGCCGGTGCGCGACGACCCGCACGGCCCCGCCGCCCAGGACCCCGACCCCGAGCCGTACCCGCTGACCGTCGCCGACTGCGCCACCCTCCGCGAACTGGCCCGCATCGCCTCCTGCTCCGACGGCGACGCCTTCCTCGTCGAGGACGAGAACCGCTTGGTCCCGCGCCCGGGGCAACGGCTGCTCCTCGATCCGGTCGGCAGCCGCACCGAACACCGCCGCCCCGCCGCCTGGACGGTCCCGGCCACCGCCCGGCACGTCGCCGCCCGCCACTCCGCCCCGCCCTGGTTCACCGAAGCCGGCCTGTTCGCCACGCCCGGTGCCCTGGACGCCACCCTGCTGCGCCGTCCCACCGTCAGCGCGCTGCTGTTCCTCGACCCGGCCCGCCCCGACGCCCTCGACCACGTACGCAACGCCGCCGCCCGCATCGATCCCCGCATCGGCGTGCTGCCCGCCGACTACGACGACGCCGGGGACGCCGGCGACGACATCCTGGGCCTGACCGGCCGCGGCCTGACCGCCGGCGCCGTCGCCGTCCTCCTCCTGATCGGCTGCGGCCTGCTGCTCACCACCCTGGAACAACTCCACGACCGCGCCCGCCTCCTGTCCCACCTCGACGCCCTCGGCACCCCCCGCGCCGTCCTCGGCCGCTCCGTCCTGTGGGGGACCGCCCTCCCCGTCGTCCTCGGCCTCGCCCTGGCCCTCACCTGCGGCCTCTCCCTGGGCGCCCTTCTCCTCCACATGGCCGGCCGCCCCCTGCAACCGGACTGGCTCGCCGTCCTCACCCTCACGGGCACCGCCGCCACCGTCATCCTGGGCGTCACGGCCCTTTCCCTGCCGCTCCTTTGGCGGCTGATGCGGCCGGAGGGCCTGCGGACGGAGTAGCGGGCGCGGTGCCGGAGCGAGCGGCGCCTGGGCGATCATGGTGCGCCAGGCCTTTCCCTCCTCTAGGAGCAGCCCCGTGCGCAAGCTCGTCTACTGCATCGCCGCCACCCTCGACGGCTTCATCGCCGGCCCCGACGGCGCGGACCCCACCGGCCCCGACGGCTTCTGGCCGATCCCCGGGGACTACCTCGAGCACCTCACCACCGAACTCCCCGAAATCCTCCCCGCCCAGGCCCGCGCGGCTCTCGGCATCACCGCCGAAGGCACCCGCTTCGACACCGTCCTCGAAGGCCGCAAGTCCTACGACATCGGCCTCCGGGCCGGCTTCACCGACTGCTACCCCCACCTGCGCCACCTGGTCTTCTCCCGCACCCTGACGGAAAGCCCGGACCCGGCCGTGGAACTCGTCGCCACCGACCCGGCCGCGCGGGTGCGGGAACTGAAGCAGGAGCCCGGCAAGGACATCTGGCTCCTGGGCGGCAGCACCCTGGCCGGCGCCCTCTACCAGGAGATCGACCAACTCCTCATCAAGCAGGGCCCGTTGACCATAGGAAGCGGCATCCCCCTCTTCTCCCCCACCACCGCATTCGACCCCCGCAGCTGGGAGCTGACCGCCCACAGTGTCCTCAAGAGCGGCGCGGCGTTCCTGACCTATGACCGCCCGGCCGCCGCATAGCGCAAAGGACTCGGATGCGCCCCCGCACCACCCCGACCCTGCCGGACGACGTCGGTCGGCCGAGGGAACGGGTGCCGGGGGCGCGGTGCGAGGTGGTGGCGGGGGAGATCTGCGTGACGCCGTTGGCGGATGGGGCTCATGCGTGCGTACTCACCGACCTCGTGCGTCTCCTCATGGAGGCAGGGCCGACCACCCCTCACCCCTCCACAACGCGCACCGGCAACAACCGCATCGCCTCCCGCAACGCCCCCGCGAACTCCTCGAATTCCGCCTGGCGGGCCGTGCCCGTCCGCATGACGAGGGCGATCCGCCGCGACGGCTGCGGGTCCGCGAAATAGCCGGTCGTCAGCAGGTCGTTGCGGGCCGTCTCCACCCGTAGCGCCGTACGCGGCAGCAGCGTCACCCCGAGTCCGCCGGCCACCAGCTGGACCAGCGTCGACAGCCCGGCCGCGCTCGTGGTCACCGGGGCGCCCTCCTCGCGGCCCGCCTCGCGGCAGATGTCCAGCGCCTGGTCGCGCAGGCAGTGCCCCTCGTCCAGCAGCAGCAGATCGAGTTCCTTCAGCGCGCCCCGCGGTATGTCGGCGCGCCCGCCCAGCCAGTGCTCCTTGGGGGCGACCAGGACGAAGTCCTCGTCGAAGAGGGGGAGTTCGGTGACGTTGGGGACGCCCAGGGGGACGGCGAGGAGAAGCAGGTCGAGGCGGCCCTGGGTGAGGCCTTCGAGCAGCGAGGCGGTCTGTTCCTCGTGCACCTGGAGGTCGAGGTCCGGGTACGAGCCGTGGGTGAGCCGCAGGACCGTCGGCAGGAGGTAGGGGGCGACGGTGGGGATGACGCCCAGGCGCAGGACGCCGGTGAAGGGGGCGCGGGCCGCCTCGGCCTCCTCCATCAGGTCGCCGACGGCCTCCAGGACCGTCCGGGCGCGGGCCGCGACCCGCTCCCCCGCGGGCGAGAGCAGCACCCTGCGCGTCGTACGCTCCAGAAGCTGCACGCCGAGCGCCTCCTCCAGCGCGGAGACCGCGCCGGACAGGGCGGGCTGGCTCATGCCGATCTCGGCGGCCGCCTCGCGGAAATGCAGATGCTCGGCCACCGCCGCGAACGCCCGCAGCTGGGCCAGGCTGGGCTGGCGGGGCCGGCCGCCGCCGCTCGCCGGTGAAGCCACTGATAACCACCTCCGATCAACATCAACCAGTCTAGCTATTTCCCTGATCAATGGCTCCTGTGGCACTGTGTGACCCGTCCAAGCCCCAAGGAAAGCCGCCCAGACCCCCAAAAGGGGCAGTTGGCGTTGGCTTTTCCCCCGCTGCAAGGAGAGCGCGTGCTCACTGTTGGTGACAAGTTCCCCGAGTTCGACCTGACCGCCTGCGTCTCGCTCGAGTCCGGCAAGGAGTTCGAGCAGATCAACCACAAGACCTACGAGGGCAAGTGGAAGATCGTCTTCGCGTGGCCCAAGGACTTCACCTTCGTGTGCCCCACCGAGATCGCCGCCTTCGGCAAGCTGAACGAGGAGTTCGCCGACCGCGACGCGCAGATCCTCGGCTTCTCCGGTGACTCCGAGTTCGTGCACCACGCCTGGCGCAAGGACCACCCGGACCTGACCGACCTGCCCTTCCCGATGCTCGCCGACTCCAAGCACGAGCTCATGCGCGACCTGGGCATCGAGGGCGAGGACGGCTTCGCGCAGCGCGCCGTCTTCATCGTCGACCAGAACAACGAGATCCAGTTCACGATGGTGACCGCCGGCTCCGTCGGCCGTAACCCCAAGGAGGTCCTGCGGGTCCTGGACGCCCTGCAGACCGACGAGCTGTGCCCCTGCAACTGGTCGAAGGGCGAGGACACCCTCGACCCGGTCGCGCTCCTCTCCGGCGAGTGAACTGACCTCTGAACGGAAGGCTGATCCGACATGGCTCTCGATGAGCTCAAGTCCGCCGTACCGGACTACGCCAAGGACCTGAAGCTGAACCTCGGTTCGGTCATCGGCAACAGCGACCTGCCGCAGCAGCAGCTGTGGGGCACGGTGCTGGCCTGCGCGATCGCCTCGCGGTCGCCGAAGGTGCTGCGCGAGCTGGAGCCCGAGGCGAAGGCGAAGCTCTCCGCCGAGGCGTACACGGCGGCCAAGTCCGCCGCCGCCGTCATGGCGATGAACAACGTCTTCTACCGCACCCGGCACCTGCTGTCGGACCCGGAGTACGGCAACCTCCGTGCCGGTCTGCGGATGAACGTCATCGGCAACCCGGGCGTGGAGAAGGTCGACTTCGAGCTGTGGTCGCTGGCCGTCTCGGCCATCAACGGCTGCGGCATGTGCCTGGACTCGCACGAGCAGGTGCTCCGCAAGGCCGGCGTGGACCGCGAGACGATCCAGGAGGCCGTCAAGATCGCCTCCGTCCTGCAGGCCGTGGGCGCCACGCTGGACGCCGAGGAGGCGCTGGCGGAGTAATCCCCCGGCACCCCCCACAACGTCGGAACCCCGCAGATTCCTCTGCGGGGTTCCGTGCGTTGTTGCGGGGCTCCGTGCGTCGGGGTGCCGCCCTACTCGTCGGCCCCCGCGCGGCTCTTCGCGGGCGCCGCCCCGAGCGCGGTCGCCCCGTGCGGCGCCGGCATCATCCGTAGCGCCTGCTCCTTGGAGTACGCGCGGAGGTAGCCGACGACCGCGTTGGTGACGGCCACCAGGGGGACGGCGACCACCGCGCCGCCGATGCCCGCGACCAGGCTGCCGCAGGCCACCGAGAGGATCACGGCGAGCGGGTGGACCCGTACCGCGCGGCCCAGGATGAACGGCTGCAGGACATGGCCCTCGAGCTGATTGACGGCCAGGACGATCGCCAGCACGATCAGGGCCGTGAACACGCTCTGCGTGACCAGCGCGATCAGGCAGGCCAGCGCGCCGGAGATCACCGCGCCGACCAGCGGGATGAAGGCGAACAGGAAGATGAAGACGGCGAGCGGGACGGCCAGCGGGACGTCCAGGATCCACAGGCCGGTGCCGATGAATATCGCGTCGATCAGGGCGACTATCACCGTGCCGCGGACGTAGGCCGTCAGCGTCCGCCAGGCCCGCGGCCCGGCACCCGCCACGCCCTCGCGGGCCGCGCCCGGTACGAGCTTGAGCACCCAGGTCCAGATACGGCGGCCGTCGTAGAGCAGGAACAGCGTGGTGAACATCGCCAGCAGGATGCCGGTGAACACCTCGAGGATGACGGTGACGCCCTCCAGGCCGGCCGAGGTGATCGCCTCGGTGTTGGCGCCGATCGCGTCCTGCAGATTCTTGGCGATGTGGTTGATCTGACTCTCGGTCACATGGAACG
Source organism: Streptomyces sp. NPDC053427 (assembly GCF_044544985.1). Lineage (NCBI taxonomy): Bacteria > Bacillati > Actinomycetota > Actinomycetes > Kitasatosporales > Streptomycetaceae > Streptomyces > Streptomyces sp. NPDC053427. The sequence goes on from NZ_JBITYA010000004.1 coordinate 145,145, forward strand.
GGCTCTTCAGCAGCCAGCCCTTGAGCTCGGTGATGCCCTCCTGGATGCGGCTGGACACCGAGTCGATGTTGTCCTGGACCTGCCAGACCACGAACCAGCCGACCAGGCCCATGACGACGAAGCCGCCGATGAAGGTGAGCGCCGTGGCCAGCCCGCGCGCCAGCCCGCGGTTGCGCAGCCACGCCACGGTGGGCTGGAGGAGCGCGGTGATCAGCAGGGCCGCGGTGAAGGACAGCACGACCAGTTCGATGGAGGTGATGATCTGCGCCAGCACCCACAGCGTCCCGGCCAGGACGAGCAGCCGCCAGCCGACCTCGGCCGCGACGCGGACGCCCCACGGCACCGCCGCGACGGGATCCGGACGGGCCGCGACGGCGGGCGCGTAGGAGGGCGGCGCGGGGACGGAGTCGGGCGGGAGGCCGGCGGACGCGCCGTCCGCCCTCGGCACGCCGTCGACCGCGCCCGGGACGTCGGGGGCGGCGGTACGGGTGGCGCCGAGCGGTCCGGCCGAGCCGACGCCGACCATCACCGGCTCGGCGTCCGGTGCGTAGGAGGGCCGTGCGGGGACGCCGTCGGGCGTGTACTCGGCACGCCTCAGCTCTTCCGGGTCGCCCTCCGCCGCCGCGGCCTCCGCCCGGCGGCGCTGCTCCTCGAGCCGCTGGGCGAGCCGTGTCAGACCGGCGCCGAGGCCGCCGACCCACTGAGGCAATCTGGACATGTCGCTTCCTCTTCCCCTCCCCTACGCCACATCTGACGGCACGACGTTACCTGTGCCGGGGCGCGCCGGCGTCGAGGGGACAGGAAGGCCGGTCGACGCGGATAAGCGAAACCCCCGACGCGGACGCAGTCGGGGGTTTCGTGAGTACTGAGCGCCGCCGGGATGACCGGTGGCTGCCGGTACGGCCTAGTACCAGCTGTTGGCCTGCCAGAACGACCAGGCACCGCAGGGGCTGCCGTAGCGGTCGTTCATGTAGTTCAGGCCCCACTTGATCTGGGTCGCCGGGTTGGTCTGCCAGTCGGAACCGGCCGACGACATCTTCGAGCCCGGCAGGGCCTGGACCAGTCCGTATGCACCGGAGGAGGCGTTGGTGGCGCGATAGTTCCAGCCGGACTCGTGGTCCACTATGTTGCTGAAGCACTGGAACTGGTCGCTGGCCATCATGCTGCGTGCGAGCGACTGCGTCTCGGCGACGGTGTACGAGCTCTTGCCGAGCAGGTCGCTGACGTCGCGCTCCGCGGAGCGGGACGCTGCCAGCTCCTTCTTCTTGCGCGCCTCGGCGTCCTTCTTCGCCTTTGCCTCGTCCGCCGCGTCCTTCTTGGACTGCGCGGTCTCCGCGGCTGCCTTACGGGCGGCCTCCTGCGCCGACTTCAGGGCTGCCGCGTCCGCCTGGGTGGATGCGTCGTCCGCCTGCTGCGTCAGGGAAGCCGTCTGCACCTGGGCCTGTGCGCCCGCGGGGATGTCTGCGATCGTCGCATCGGCGGCGGTTGCTTCGGCGTTGACCGAGGCGGGCTGCCCTGCGGCGACGCCGACGACGGCGCCGACGGTGGTGACCGCGGTGGCGGATGCCACGGCGAATCCCCGGACCGAGATCCGGCTCACACGTTTTCCTTCCAGCATCGCCCGCATAGGTGACCTCGCGGACGCAATCGTGCCCCTGGCGCTGGTCTCCCCTTGTTCCGGACCCAGTTGAGCGGGCGGGACCGGCTGGTCACGGGAGGCACTGGCCCGGTACGTCCCCCTCGGGGGTCCGCGTGGTGCTCGGGCGGCATACGGCGACTCGCTATGAAGTTCGGTTGTTCCGCACCTCTGAGGATGCTGGTGGTGCCGTATGCGGGGCCTGACAGGACCCAGACTCTGCCCGAACGGGGCGCCGCGAATCAATTCCCGGCCGGGTGTGAAAGCTCACACCTCGTTTACGCCCCAGTATTTTCGGATATCCCCGCGCACACGCACGCCGCCCGGCTAAGCTCCTTCGCTTCTCCCGGGCGGCGCGGTGGTTCACATCGGGTCAGATCCTGCCGTCCTCCAGCATTTCGGTCACCAGTGCGGCGATCGGCGACCGCTCGGAGCGGTTGAGGGTGATGTGGGCGAAGAGCGGATGCCCCTTCAGCTTCTCGACGACGGCGACCACCCCGTCGTACCGCCCGACCCGCAGATTGTCCCGTTGTGCGACGTCATGCGTCAGGACGACGCGGGAGTTGGCGCCGATACGGGACAGAACCGTCAAAAGGACGTTTCGCTCCAGGGACTGGGCCTCGTCGACGATGACGAACGCGTCGTGCAGCGACCGTCCGCGGATGTGCGTGAGCGGCAGCACCTCCAACATGCCGCGCCCCACCACCTCTTCGATGACCTCCTTGCTGGTCACCGCGGAGAGGGTGTCGAAGACGGCCTGCGCCCAGGGGCTCATCTTCTCGGCCTCGCTGCCCGGCAGATAGCCCAGCTCCTGCCCGCCGACCGCGTACAGCGGCCGGAAGACCATCACCTTGCGGTGCTGCTGGCGCTCCAGCACGGCCTCCAGGCCCGCGCACAGCGCCAGCGCCGACTTGCCCGTACCAGCCCGGCCGCCCATCGAGACGATCCCGACGTCGGGGTCCAGCAGCAGGTCCAGGGCGATCCGCTGCTCGGCGCTGCGGCCGTGGATCCCGAACGCCTCCCGGTCGCCGCGCACCAGTCGGACCCCGCCGTCCGCCGTGACCCGGCCGAGCGCCCGGCCGCGTTCGGACTGCAGGACCAGTCCGGTATGCACCGGAAATTCCTCGGCGCCCGGTACGTCGGCGGACTCGGCGGCGAACAGGTCGTCCACCTGGTCCGCGGAGACGGCCAGTTCGGCCATGCCCGTCCAGCCGGATTCGGTGATCGCCAGCTCGGCGCGGTACTCCTCGGCCAGCAGACCCACCGACGACGCCTTGATACGCAGCGGGAGGTCCTTCGAGACGACCGTGACGTCGTACCCCTCGGCCTGCAGATTGCGGGCCACCGCGAGGATCCGGGAGTCGTTGTCGCCGAGGCGGAAACCGGCGGGCAGGATGCCGGGGTCGGAGTGGTTCAGCTCGACCCGGAGGCTGCCGCCGAGCCCGCCGATGGGGATGGGGGCGTCCAGCCTTCCGTACTGGACCCGGTACTCGTCCAGCAGCCGGAGCGCCTGCCGGGCGAAGTAGCCGAGTTCGGGATGGTGCCTCTTGGCCTCCAGCTCCGTGACGACGACGACCGGAAGGACGACTTCGTGCTCCTCGAAGCGGGACATGGCGCCCGGATCCGCCAAAAGGACACTGGTGTCGAGGACGTAGGTGCGCCGGCCGTTCTCACGGCGCTTGTTGCTGTTCACCACGGGTGGACGAACCCCCTCGGATGAGGTCGGGGTGCGACGGCGTCGCGGGGGACGGGACCGGGTTCAGGCCACGATGCACGGGCCGAACTCCGGCCCTCCGCGTCGTCCGTGCGGTACGCACGATCGTCCGTGATGTGCAAAGGGCCTCCCGGGCGGACGACCCCATGCCGTCCGCTGAGATGCGGCGCCCGATGTCTTGTTCCGGACGCCGACCTGCAAGGGATATTCCCTCGAAGCCCCGCCCCCATGCCACGGCATATGACACACGGTTGATGAACCTTTGGTTACGGCCTCCGGGCACACGCGACGGGTTGCCGCCTCCGGGCACACGCGCCGGGTTGCGGCCTCCGGGCACACGCGACGGTGCGGCACGCCGCGCTGCGCCTCGCCTCGCCTATCGGGCGGAGGGCTGGGGGCGGAGGGCTGGGGGCCCGGGGCCGAGGGCCCAGGGGGCCTGGGGCCCGGGGGGGGCCTGGGGCCCGGGGGGGGCCTGGGGCCCGGGGGGGGCCTGGGGCCCGGGGGGGGGCCTGGGGCCCGGGGGGGGCCTGGGCGGCGCGGGCCCGGGCGGCAGGGCTTGGGGCCCGGGTGGGGCCGGGACTTGGGGCCCGGCGAACGCGGGGAACCCGGGGACGCGGGTACCAGGGAACGCCGGAACCGGGGAACGCCGGAACCGGGGAACGCCGGAACCGGGGAACGCGGGAATCGGGGAACGCTGGGAACCCGGGACCCCGAGAACCCGGGAAACCCACCCGGGAATGCCCCACCGACCCGCTGCGTTGTGGCCCCGCAGGGGGGCCGTGCGTCCCCTACGGGATCTGTTCGGCCGTCCCCTAGGAGCCGTCAGAAGCCGTAACGGCGATGGCGGGCCGCGTAGTCGCGCAGCGCACGCAGGAAGTCGACCTTGCGGAAGGCCGGCCAGAAGACCTCGCAGAAGTAGTACTCCGAATGGGCGCTCTGCCAGAGCATGAAGCCCGACAGCCGCTGCTCGCCGCTGGTACGGATCACCAGGTCCGGGTCGGGCTGGCCGCGGGTGTAGAGGTGCTCGGAGATCAGGTCGATGTCGACGGTCTCGGCGAGCTCCTGGAAGGACGTGCCGCGCTCGGCGTGGTCCAGCAGCAGCGAGCGCACCGCGTCGGCGATCTCCTGGCGGCCGCCGTAGCCGACCGCGACATTCACCAGGATGCCCTTGTTCTCGAGGGTGGCCTGTTCGGCCTCCTTGAGCACCGCCTGCGTGCCCTCCGGCAGGAGATCGCGATTGCCGACGTGGTGCACCCGCCAGCGACCGTCCGCGGCCAGATCGCGCACGGTGTTCTCGATGATGCCCAGCAGCGGGGTCAGCTCGGACTCGGGCCGGTCGAGGTTGTCCGTCGACAGCAGCCAGAGTGTGACGACCTCCACATCGGTCTCCGCGCACCATCCCAGCAGCTCGCTGATCTTGGCCGCGCCCGCCTGGTGGCCCTGCTCGGTGGTCCGCCCGTCGGCCCGCGCCCAGCGTCGGTTGCCGTCCAGGATGACGCCGATGTGCTTGGGCACCTGGGCGTGGTCGAGGCGGCCCTCCACCCGGCGCGCGTACAGCCGGTAGACCAGATTGCGCAGTGCGGGCGGATAAGGGATGCGCACCCCGGAAGATCGCGTCATATGTGGTCCAGCCCCTCCGTGCCGAAATGGCCCTCGCCCCGTCGCCTCAAGTGGGCAACTTTACTTCTCGGGTGTGTCGAAGGCCCAATCAGGTGTGTCACAAGTACGTGATAGGGAGATGAGCATGACTGGCACAACTGACTACCGCGCCGTGGATTCGCGCTACGACTCCATGGAGTACCGGCGCACCGGCCGCAGCGGTCTGAAACTCCCCGCCATCTCCCTCGGACTGTGGCACAACTTCGGGGACGACCGCACCCTGACCTCGCAGCGGGCGATCCTGCGCCGCGCCTTCGACCTGGGCATCACCCACTTCGACCTGGCCAACAACTACGGCCCGCCACCCGGGTCCGCCGAGCTGAACTTCGGGAAGATCTTCGCGCAGGACTTCCGGCCCTACCGCGACGAGATGATTCTCTCCACGAAGGCCGGATATCTCATGCACCCCGGCCCCTACGGCGAATGGGGTTCACGGAAATATCTCCTCTCGTCGTTGGATGCGTCACTGAAGCGGATGGGTGTCGATTACGTCGATATCTTCTACTCGCACCGTTTCGATCCCCACACCCCGCTCGAGGAGACCATGGGCGCGCTGGCGTCCGCGGTCCACCAGGGCAAGGCGCTGTACGCCGGCGTGTCGTCCTACAGCGCCGAGCAGACCCGCGAGGCGGCCGGCATCTTGCGCCAGATGGGTGTCCCGGCGCTGATCCACCAGCCCTCGTACTCGATGATCAACCGCTGGACCGAGGACGACGGCCTGCTGGACGCCCTCGAGGCCGAGGGCATGGGCTGCATCTCCTTCGCGCCGCTGGCGCAGGGCATGCTCACCGACAAGTACCTGCACGGCATTCCCGAGGGCTCGCGCGCCTCCCAGGGCAAGTCCCTGGACCCGGATCTGCTGTCCGAGGACGTCGTGGGGCGCCTGCGCGGCCTCAACGACATCGCCGCCCGGCGCGGCCAGTCGCTGGCGCAGCTCGCCCTGCGCTGGGTGCTGCGCGACGAGCGGATGACCTCCGCGCTGATCGGCGCCAGCAGCGTGACCCAGTTGGAGGCCAATGTCGCGGCCCTCGACGGCCCCGGGCTCACGGATGCGGAACTGGCCGAGATCGACCGGTTCGCGACGTCGACGGAGGGCGTGAACATCTGGGCCAGGCGGGGCTAGCACCGTCTGCAGTGAGGGACCGGGGCAGGAGCCGTGGACTGCGTCGGTGAGGGGCCGGGAAGCCGGAGTGCCGCCAGGGTCCGACCGGCGGCACAAAAAAGCGGGCCGGTCCGTGGGGGGGGATACGGACCGGCCCGAGGGGGGGTTTCCACCATAACCCCGACCGGGGGGTGATGTGCGCACCGCGGCGTATCCCGGCGTGGCTCGGCCCGGCGGCGGGCGGGCCGGCCGGCGGCCCCGGTCGGGCCGGGCGCCCCTCAGGCCGCCGCGACGGCCCCCAGGAGGAGGCCGCCGAACGCCCCAATGATCATGAATGGCCCCAATGGCATGACCTTCGACCCGCCCCGCCGGGCGAACATCAGCCCGACTCCGTACAGGGCACCGGCCAGCAGACCGGCCGCGCCGCCGGTGACCAGCGTGCGCCAGCCGTACCACCCAAGGGCGATCCCCAGCCCGATCGCCAGCTTGACGTCACCCAGGCCGATCCCCGCGCGGTTGACGGCGAACAGCAGGAGATAGAACCCGCCCAGCGCCAGCCCGCCCAGCAGCGCCCGCGGCCAGGCCCCGGACTCCCCCGTCAGCCCGCCGACGAGTCCCAGCGCCGCGGCCGCCGCCCCGGCGAGCGGCAGCGTCAGCACGTCCGGGAGGCGCAGCACCCGCCAGTCGACGGCCGCGAGCACGACGCCGACCGGCGCCATCACCAGCCAGACGGCGAGCTCGGGCCGCGCCCCGGTGGCCGCCGCGAGTGCCGTACAGACCAGCGCGGTGACCGTCGCCGTCCGCACCGCTCCCGGCCCGTAGGCCCCGCACCCCGGCTCCGCGCAGCGCCCCCGCCCCAGCCAGCCCCGCGCCGGCCCGCCGATCGCATGCCCACCGGGGCAGACCGCCCGCCACTCCTCCTCGGGCTCGACGGCCATCCGGTGGACGGGCCGCGGTATCAGCAACCCGGCCGCGGCCCCGTAGGCGGCGGCGAGAACCATCAGCAGCACCGACATGCGTCGACCCTAGACGGCGCTGCGCACAATGCTCGCCCTTACCCGTCCCGCACGACGGCTGATAGAACGACGGGCATGGCACGTTGGCAGAACGGCACCGGATCGCTCCACGCCGCGGGCACCGGCACCGACCTCGGCGGCGGCCTCCCGTTGGAGATCGCGGCGTCCTACCGGGCCCGCGCCCGCGGCCTGTTGGGCCGCGACGGCATCGAGGGGGCGCTGCTGCTGACCCCGGCGAGCGGGGTCCACACCTTCCGGATGCGGTTCGCGATCGATGTCGCCTATCTGAGCCGGGACTTGACCGTGCTGGCCGTCCGCACCATGCCCCCCGGCCGACTGGGCCGCCCGCGCCTGCGCGCCCGCCACATCCTGGAGGCGGAGGCGGGGGCGATGGAGAAGTGGGGGGTACGGGCGGGCCTTCGCCTCACGGTGGAGCCGACCGGTCCCGCGCGCTGACCGGCCCGGTCACCGTTGCCGCTGGATGACTGGGCCCGATGTTCGTGCGGGCCACGGCCGTGTGGCCCCTCGTCGCCGCATCGGGCGCCCGCGGCGACGGCGTTTCGGCGAAGGTACGGGCGTTGCCCACCCGGGAGCCCCGGCCCCGGTCACCCCTCGGCCCGCGGAAAACTCACCTCGACCCGGCGGTTCTTCCGGCGGCCCGTTTCGGTGGCGTTGTCGGCGATCGGGTACTGCTCGCCGTAGCCGCGGATTTCGAACGTGACCGACGAGCCAAGGGTGTCGGCCAGTTCCCGCTGGACGGCGTTGGCGCGGTTCTTGGACAGGGTCAGGCCGTGGGCCGCCGAGCCGAGGTTGTCGGTGAAGCCGAAGACGCGTAGGCGGGCGGCGTTCTGCTTCTTGACCTCGGCGGCGATGGTGTCGATCCGTGACAGCGCGTCCGGCGAGAGCTTGGCGCTGTCCTTGCCGAAGAGGACCTCCGCCTGGAGCGAGAAGGTCACGTTGTCGTTGGTGTCCTGGCGGCGCTCGGACCCGTCGTCGCTCTCCACGATGGACTTGATGTTGAGGACCTTGGAGGGGGCGAGCTTGGCGCCCTGGACCATGCGGAGGTCGGGGTCGGAGGGGTCGATGCGGACCGGGGGGCTGGAGTCCTCGTGGGTGCCGGGCGGGTCGTCCGCCATGGCCGTCGGCGTCAGCAGCGCGGCGGCGAGTATGGCGCAGGCGGCGGCCGTTACGGCCCTGGGGACGGTGCGACCTGTGGGCATGGGGTCACTCACCCGGTGATCTCGATGGCGGCGGAGGGGAAGGTCGGCAGCTGGAATTCCACATCGGTCGTGCTGGCCGGCGGCGAGGGGAACTGCATGAAGACCGGCAGGGTCTCCGCCGGCTTGATGATCCGGATGCCGGTCGTCGCCAGCGGGCGCCCCTCGGTGTCCCGCAGGACGTAGTAGCGCTTGCGTTCCTTGGCGTCGATCAGCGTCGCCCCGCCCAGGTGGTTGCCGTGCTGCTGCATCTCCGTCTCGTCGCCCCGCCAGGCCGACGACTCGCTGAACGGCTCGGAGCTGGTGTTCTTCAGGACGCCCTGCACCGTCACGAAGCCGCCGGCGTCGCGCACCGCGGAGTTGAGGGTGAGGACCATGCCTTTCTTGCCCTTGAGCACCGCGATCACCTTGGTGGAGTCCGCAGCCGGCGAGGTCGCCGGTGAACTGTGGGAACGCTTCGGCGGCTTGGGCTTGTCCGCCTCGTTCGTCGGTCCGCCGTCGCTGCCGCAGCCGACCGCGCCGAAGGCCAAGCCGGCGGCAATCACGATCGCGGCCGCCGCCTTATGGCGCTTCGCGGTGCGTCGCATGCTCATGGGCGAGATTCCTTTGCTGCTCATCGGTGCTCATTCGGCGGGAGGGCGTTCCGCGAGGTCGTTCCGCGGGGTCGTGCGGGGAGGCCGTTCATCGGGCCAGCCGGACGGCGAAGAAGTCGGAGGGCTCGGGGAAGGGGTCGAGATGCTTCGGGTCGAGGGTCCAGGGCTTTCCGTCGCAGATCAGCTCGATCTTCCCCTTGCCGGGCTCCTTCTTACCGGCCTTGCCGCCGTCGCCGCCACCGGGCTGTTGCCCGCTCTTCGCAGGCCGTACGGTGCAGCGCGGGGTGACGACGGACTTGGCGCCGGCCGATGCATGGGTCCGCTCCGTACCCGGGACGATCGAATCGCCGACCGTGCCCCGCGTCGTGACCCGGACCGCGAAGGATGTCGGCCAGGAGTCGGGGGTGCAGACGGTGACGCGGGCGTCGTTCTTCCCGGCGAACCACATGGCGTTGCGGCAGGCGGTGCCCGTGGGGACGCCCAGGGCCCTCAGCAGGTCGTCCCAGCCGTCGCCGCTCTCGACGGCCTTGTGCAGCGCGCGATACAGATCGTCGCGGTAGCTCTGGGCGGCGCCGAGCGCCGCGGCATCGGCGGCGGTCTGCGCGCTGTTGCGGGTGGCGGCGGCCTGGCCCACGGCGAAGAGGGCGAGGGCAAGGAAAAGCAGGCCCGCCACGGCCACGATGTAGAGGGGGAAGGCCTGCCCTGCGTCTCGCCGTACGCCGCGCCGCACTGTGGCAATCAGCCGGTGAGTTGCGAGATCTTCGAGGTGATGGCGTCGTAGATGGACTGGCCGATGTCCGTACCGGCGATCGCGATGACGATCGCCACGACCACCGCGATGATGCCCAGGTATTCGATCGAGGTCTGCCCCCGGTCGTTCCCCAAAAACCGCTTCGCCATCGTCTTCCCCTCCATGGGCGGCCGGCCCGCTCTGGTCCGGCTGGTCTGCCCCCGTGGTGCCGGCGCGCCGGTGCGCGCTCAGGACACGTGAAAAGTACGCCGGAACAGCGTTCCCGGAACAGGGAATCCGAACCACTTCCTGTGTGAGGAAGATGAACGGGCGGTGCAACGGCGCGTTTCGGACAGTCAACCGCACCTCGGCCACCCCCGCTCCCCCTCCGGGCTCATCCGGCACTCCGACACCATGTGGACCGGCCGGTCCGCTCGTACCGGGGTGCGAGGGGGCCGCCTGGGGCAACCACTGTGGCATAAATCGTTGCTCCTGCGAAGGCGTTGACGGAAAGCGGGAGCCGTAGCGTCATCATCCGGCCGCGTACGGTGCCGCCCGGGCGAGGGGCCCCGACAGGCCCGAGCAGTCGTGGCCGCCGGACGGGTCGGGGGCGTACAGCGACCACACCGCGACCGCCTCGAAGAGCAGTGGCAGCAAGCCCAGGAGCAGGAACGCAAGGGCCACGGCGGAGGCTGCCGCCGACGCCGCGGGCCGGCCGTGGCGGGCGGCCCGGACGCGCAGTGCGACGTACCGGACGGGGGCCGCGAGGCCGCAGGCGAGGGAGGCCCAGGCGGTGATGTGCATCCGCAAGGACGGGCCGAAATAGTGGCAGTCGTGGAAGGTGTCGTGGGCGAAGGCGGTGGTGAGGAGGGCGAAGAGGCCGGCGCCGAGGAGGACGAGGGCGGGGACGCCGAGGCCGGTGCAGCGGCGCCGGGCGAGAGAGGGTGCGGGCGGGGACGGTGGCACGGTTCAGTCGCCCATGAAGGAGCCGAAGTTGGTGCCCGATCCCAGGAAGAAGCCGGCGACCAGCAGGATCATCGTGGCGGGGACCATGAAGGTGGTGATCACCATGGTGGCCTTGGGGACCGCGCGGGTGGCGCGGCGGCGGGCGTTCTGGGCGTCGGTGCGGCGCATGTCGTTGGCGATCTGGATGAGGGTGTCGACGATGGGCGAGCCCAGCTCCTCGCCCTGCTGAAGGGCGGTGACGAACTGGGCGACCTGCTCGGAGTCGTTGCGTTTGCGCAGTTCGTCGAAGGCCACGCGGCGGCTGACGCCCATGTCCATCTGGCGGAGCGTGATGCGCAGTTCATCGGCCCAGGGGCCTTCGTACTTCTCCGCGACCCGGTCCAGTGCCTGACGGAAGCCGAGCCCCGCGCTGACGACGACGGCGAGGACGTCCAGGAAGTCCGGAAGGGTGCGCTCGATGGTGTCCTTGCGCTGGCGGATCGCGGCCCAGATGCCGACCTCGTTCCAGAAGAGGGCGAAGAGGACCATGAGGACGCCGAGGACGGGCTGGGCGCGGAGGAACATCACCGCGGCGGCGAGGAGGCCGAGGGCGCCGTAGACGGCGCGGCGGGCGGCGTAGCGGTCGACGGTGAGGCCGCCCGGGTTGCCGGCCTGGTCGATGCGGCGGCGGACCTTCGCGACGCGCGCGCCGCCCATCAGGCGCAGGACGAGGGGCGCGTAGCGCATGCCCATGCGGTCCACGGCCGAGCCGACGACCGTCGTACGGGTCGAGCCGACCTCCAGGGACAGCGCGAGGTCGGGCGGCAGTCTGGCCTCGCGACGGTAGAGCGCGATGCCGCAGCAGATGCCGACGACCGCGAGGGCGAAGGCGAGGGCCAGCAGGATTCCGATGCCCGTTCCCATAGGTGTACCCGAGACCCGTTTCTAGACGTCGATTTTGGCGAAGCGGCGGATGAAGAAGAAGCCGAGGGCGTAGAGGACGAAAGCGACGACGACCGCCAGCTGGCCGAGGAAGGTGGAGGTCATGCGGTCTATGGCGCCCGGGGCGATGCGGTTCATCAGCAGGAGGGTGCCGATGCCCAGGAGCGGTACGACGTAGGCGGTGACGACCACTTGGGAGAGCTGGGTGCGGACCTCGCGGCGCGTCTCCTTGCGCTCCTCCAGGGTCTTGGTGAGGTTGCGGAGGGATCCGACGACGGTGCCGCCGGCGCGGTTGGCGAGGACCAGGGTGGTGACCAGGACGACGAGTTCGCGGGAGGGGAGGCGTTCGGTGAGCTCGCCGAGGGCCTCTTCGATGGAGTGGCCGACGGCGAGCTTGTCGGAGACCTTGGCCAGCTCCTCGCCCGCGGGGGCCTCCAGTTCTTCGGCGGCCATGCCCAGTGCCGTGCGCAGGGCGAGGCCTGCCTGGGTGGCGTTGGCGAGGATGCGGGAGAGTTCGGGGAGCTGGTTGATGAACTTCTCGATGCGCTTCTGCCGTTGCCAGTTGAGGAAGGCGGCGGCGGCCCAGACGGCGACCAGCGCGGCGATCGGGCCGAAGAAGGGGGCGAGGGTGGCCTGCGCGATCAGCCAGAGCGCGATGACCGCGGCGAGGAGGTAGACGGAGAACTCGCCGGGGGTCAGGTCCAGGCCGGTGGCGGCCAGCCGCAGTTCGAGGCCGCGGCCGATGCGGGTGGCGCGCAGGGTGCGGTCGACGGACGGGAAGCGGCGGCGGCGCCGGCCCGCGGGCAGCCCGCCCTCGTCGGCGAGGCGGTCGACGATGGCCTGGCGCTGGGCGCGCCCGCCGGCGTAGACGCGGACGCCGATGACCGCCAGCACTCCGCACAGCACGGTGGCCCCGAGGGTGAGCAGGGGCAGGGCGTTGCCGCCGGTCATGAGGTGGCCTTCCGGGTGGCGAGCTGGTCGTCGGTGGCCGCCACGCCGAAGGCGGGCAGAGTGGGTTCGCCGGCCATGTAGAGGCGTTCGGCGACGCGGCGGGGCAGCGGGAAGTAGCGGAAGCGGCCGTGTACGACGCGGTCGGCGCCCATCGGCTCGGCGTCGAAGCGGCAGACGGTCGCGATCCGGTAGTCCTCGTGGCCGCGCGAGTCGAGGATGGCGATCTCGCTGATCCGGCGGGAGCCGTCGGCGTGCCGGGTGAGCTGGACGATGCAGTCGACGGCGCTGTTGATCTGGTCCCGCAGGGCCTCGAAGGGGATCTTGACGTCGGACATGGAGGCCAGGGTCTGGAGCCGCATCAGGGCGTCCTCGGCGCTGTTGGCGTGGACGGTGGCGAGCGAGCCGTCGTGGCCGGTGGACATCGCCTGGAGCATGTCGAGGGTCTCGCCGCCGCGGACCTCGCCGACGATGATGCGGTCGGGGCGCATGCGCAGGGAGTTGCGTACGAGGTCGCGGATGGTGATGCGGCCCTTGCCCTCGACGTTCGGGGGGCGGGATTCCAGGCGGATGACGTGGGACTGCTGGAGCTGGAGTTCGGCGGCGTCCTCGACGGTGATGATGCGTTCGCCGTCGGGGATCAGGCCGGAGAGCGCGTTGAGGAGGGTGGTCTTGCCCGCACCCGTGGCGCCGGAGACCACCACGTTGAACTTGGCGCGCACCAGCCCCGCCAGCAGCATCAGCATCTGCTCGTCGAGGGTGCCGATGCCGATGAGTTCGGCGAGGGTGTAGGCGCGCGGGAAGCGGCGGATGGTGAGGGTGGCGCCGTTGAGGGCGAGCGGCGGGATGATGACGTTGACGCGCTCGCCGGACGGCAGGCGGGCGTCGACCATCGGATTCGACTCGTCCACGCGGCGGTTGACGGTGGAGACGATCCGCTCGATGGTCTGCATCAGCTGTTCGTGCGAGGCGAAGCGGACGGGCAGCAGCTCGACCCGGCCCGACCGCTCGACGTACACCTGGTCCGGGCCGTTGACCATGATCTCGGTGATGGAGGCGTCCTCGAGGAGCGGCTCCAGGACGCCCAGGCCGAGCGCCTCGTCGACCACCCGGCGGATGAGCTGGGAGCGCTCGGCGGTGGACAGCACCGGGCCCTCGCGGCTGATGATGTGGCCCAGGACGCGTTCCAGGCGGGAGCGGCGCTCGGCGGCGCTCAGCGAGGACATCTCGGCGAGGTCGATCTCTTCGAGCAGCTTGGCGCGGTAGACGGCGACCAGATGGCTGTCGTGGCCTGCCTCGGCGGGCGGCTCGGGGGCGACGATCCGGGCTTTCAGGCTCATCGCGGGACGGCTCCTTCGTGCGTGCCCGCCGCGGCGTCCGGGGTGTCGTGGGCGGGGGTGGGCATGGTGGCGCTGCGGCGGGCGGAGCCGAAGTCGACGCCGGGGATGATGGACGGGATGTGCACGGTCGCGGTGGCGCGCACCGCGCTCGGGCCGCCGTCCACCGAGATCGTGGCGCCCTTGCCGATCCAGCCGCTCATCGCGGCCCGGCCCGCGGCGCCCGGGTCGGCCTCGCGGTCGGCTTCGTCCAGGGACGCCGTACGGGCCGCGGCGCGGGCGCCGGTGCCGGCCTGCTGGACGGCGTACGCGCCCAGGCCCAGCTGGACCACGGCCAGCGCGACGGCCAGCAGCACGGGCAGAAAGCCGAGGAATTCGATGGACACCTGGCCGCGGTCGCGGCCGCGCGGCCGGGCGGGGGTACGGAGTGCGGCCGTCATCCTCGGGCCTCCTTCACGGCGCCGGCCGAACCGGTCACCGTCCAGGGGAAGGCGGCCGCGCCGGGGAACAGCACCGGGACCTCGAGCCGGACCGTCGCCTTCCACAGTCCGCCCCCGGGGTGGCACTCGGTCGTCGCGCCGCCGCGCCAGGAGGCGGGCAGATCGCGTTCGGCGGCGGCCCGGCAGGCGCCCGTGCCGCCGTTCTCGAGGGCGGCGGCGGCCCGCGCGCCCCGGTCGGCGGAGTTGGCGGCCAGCGAGAAGGTGTAGCCGATCAGCACGAACTGCCACAGCAGGACGAGGACCAGCCCGATCAGCGGGAGCAGGCCGAGGAATTCGACGGAGACCTGGCCACGGTCGCTGCCGCCCAGCGGGCGCCGCACGGCTCAGCCCTCCTCGTAGGGACCGGCCGGGTCGAACGGCCCCGCCCCGCCGGCCGCCGTCGTGGAGCCGTGCCGCGCCCCGAACCGTGCCCCGGCTGCGAACCCCGATGCGGGACCCGGACCCGTCCCCGGTCCGGGAGCCGCCCCCGTGGTGAGCGCCTTGCGTTTGCGCCCCGTCAGCGCCGTACGCCCCCGCTGGCCGCCCCGGCCCTGGTGGCGGGCGGCCGGCGATTCGACCAGGCCCAGCTCGGCGGCCAGCGCCCACAGCGCCTGCTTGATGGTCGAGCGGGCGTCCAGGTCCTGCATCCGGCCCGCGTCGACGCAGGGCTGGAGCTCCTTGAAGGCGGCCGGGACGGCCGTCCGGGCCATCTGGGTGCCGGTGGCCTTGGCGACCAGCGGCGGCTGGATCTCGGTGCTGCGGGTGAGGCGGTTGACCAGCGTGGTGGTGTCCGCCGCCTTGCGGATCTGGAGGCGGTCCCACAGCCGCACCTGCCGTTTGGCGGCCCGTACGGCGACCACGTCCGGGGTGGTCACCAGCAGCGCCACATCGGCGAGTTCGACGGCCGCGGCGTTCGCGGACTGCATCTGCGAGCCGCAGTCGACGACCACCACCTCGTAGCGGGAGCGCAGCGCGGCGACGATCTGCCGGGCGGCCCGGTCGTCGACCTCCTCGCCGCGCTCGCCCTCCTCCGGGGCCAGCAGCAGGCCCAGCCCGGTGTGGTGGTCGTGCACCGCGTCCTGGAGGACCCGTACGGAGATGTCCTCGATCCCGGCGAGGTCGACGAGGGAGCGGCGGAACTGGACGTCCAGGTAGGAGGCGACGTCGCCGGACTGGAGGTCCATGTCCACCAGGGCGACGCTGCGGCCCGCGGCGCGCGCGGCCAGCGCCAGTTGAACAGCCGTGACGGTCGTGCCGACGCCGCCCTTGGCGCCGGTCACCGTCACCAGCGTCCCGGCCGGCCCGGGGGCCGCATCCGGGCTTCCCCCCAGGTGGACCCGTACGCCCGCCGACCACTGGGCCGCGGCCTGCACCCGGGCCGCCAGCTCCTCGTAGCCGAGCGGCAGTCCGACGATTCCGCGGGCGCCGGCATCCATCGCCGCGGAGAACAGGGCAGGGCCCGCGTCCGTCGTGATCAGGACGACGCCGACGGCCGGGAAGCGCAGCGCCACCTCGCGGATCAGCTCCAGCGCCGGGGCCGGGCCGATCCGCTCGTGGACGAGGACGACCTCGGGCAGCCCCTCGACGGCGGGCGCCGGTCCCCGGCCGCCGGTGGGGCCGGCGGGCCGGCCGCCGCCTCCGGAGGCGGCGGTCAGGGCGTCGAGCAGCGCGCCGGAGTCGGCGACCACCGGCGCGGGTTCGGCGTCCGGCAGCTGGCTGAGCAGCGAGGACACGATGCGGGCGGCGTCCGGGTCGCCGACTGCGGGGAGGATGCGGATGGTCACCTGTGCCTCCGGGTCACTTGTCGCCGTCGAGGGTGTAGGTGCGCTCGCGGGGCGGGACGGTCGCGTCGCTGCCGGGGGCGAGCAGGGCGAGCCGTACGTGGGAGGCGAAGGATTCGGCGTACGCCACCCGCTGGGCGTCCTGGGTGTTCAGCGCGAAGGTGATCGGGACGGCCTCGCCGGCCTGGCGCGTCGTGCTCCCCGTGGTGTCGCCCGGGTCCTTGGGCTCCAGGGGCGTGAGCTTGCCGACGTCGATGACCTGGGCGCCGGAGACGATGACCTTGGAGACCGGTTCGTCCTCGGGACGCTTGCCCTCGAAGGTGGCGTAGATGTTCACCCGGGAACCGGGGTTGATCTTTCCGGCGACACCGGTGGCGGCGTCGATCATGATGGCGATCTCCTGCTGCCCGGCCTTCAGCGCCGGCCGGTCGACGACCATGTCGTCCTGGAGCAGCGACCCCTTCTTCAGCGGGGTCACCGCGATCTTGCCGCTGACCCGGTCGAGGTCGGTCACGGCGGTGGGCGGCAGCCACCGCCGAGGCATCTTCACCTTTTCGAACTGCCCCGGATCCAGCGGTTTATAGGCGGCGACGTCCGCCTTGAGGCGGTACGCCGTCCGCTCCGGCCCGACCTTGGACTCGACGTTCTTGATCACCGACAGGACGCCGATGAATGCGCCGACCGCGCAGAGGGCCGACACGAGCAGCAGGAGCACTCCGCGGCGCTGGCGAGAGTTCATGGGGGCGGGACCTCGATCGGGGGACGGGGAAGACGGTCGGTCGGCGGGGGCGGGGCATCGGCCGCGGTCGGATCAGCGCACGTGGGCCACCGTCCGGGCGGTGCCGGGGAAGTCGGGATGGCCGGGGAGGTCCCAGCCGCAGGGGGCGCCGGGGGCCGGGCCGTTCGGCGCGCCGGGCCCGCGGACGTCCAACTGGCCGGGGGTGGTGCCCCGTACGCCGGGGACACCGGACGGGGCCACCGGGGAGAGGCCGCGTCGGCTCAGCGGGGACGGGGGCGGCGGGGGGGCCGCCGGAGGAGGGGCGGGGGCGGCGGGCGGGACGGCGGGGGCGGCGGGGGCGTGCGCGGGGGCCGGGGCGTGCGCCGGGACGGCGGGGGCCGCAGGGGGCGCGGCCGGGCGCGGCGCCTCGGCGGAGGCGTCCGTCGTGCCGCGTCCGGCGCCCTGCGGCCCCGGTATCGCCGCGGGTTCCCGGCCCGCGCCGCCGGCGGCCCGGTCGCGCGCCACCGGTGTCGCGCAGAACGCGCAGCGGTCGCCGATGAGTTCCAGCGCGCACCAGCGGCACTCCTCGCGCCGTACGGACGACACCAGTTGGTGGAGCACCGAGGGGTCCGCGATGGACGCCGCGAACTCGATCAGCTTCTGGGTGCCCCACCACCGGGCGGACTCGGCCGGCAGCCGCTCCTCGTACGCGCCCTGCACCTGCCAGGCCGGGGCGAGCGACCGGGTGACCCACTCGCCGGTGAGCTGTCCGCGCGCGACCGCGAGCTGAGTGGCGAACCCGGGCGCCGGCAGTCCGGCCTCGGTGCTGTGGCGGTCCAGGTGCTGCAGCCGCGGCTCCGGGTTGGCCAGCACCGCGAAATGCGCGCCGGGCAGCCAGGACTTCATATGGGAGCGCAGATCCACCTCGACCCGGTCCAGGCCGCTGACGCTGCCCAGCAGGGCGCCGGCATGGACGTAGTGGGCCAGCAGCCGCGCCGCGCAGGCCAGCACGCCCGGACTGAAGTCGTATCGCGACAGCTGTCGCAACTGACGGGCGAGCACCGCCACCCCCAGCGGCGGCAGGGACAGCGGCAGGATGGCGATCCGGTCGCTCTCGAGGACGGCGCGCAGGGTGTGCAGCCGGCGGATGTGTTCGGGCGGACAGGCGGAGGAGTAGAGCACGACGAGATGGCCGTGGTGCTCCAGTACGGCGGCGGCCTCCGTCAGGGCGTCGTCCAGCGGCTGGAGGTGCGGGGCCTTGAGGACGACCGCGGCGGGGGTCTGCGGGTCGGCGGGCAGCGCGAGGTCAGGGCTGGTGACTGCAATCGCGGTCGGCACGTCGCTCCCCCACTCCTAGCGGCCGCCGGGGGTCCGGGACCGCGGATCGGCACAGCTCTGCGCCATCGGCGCCATACGCTCAGCACTTTATCCACGAGATACGCCCCAGAGAACACGTTCTGGGCTACTCGTCGCGACGGCGGTCCCGTAGGGAAACGGCACATACCGTCCGGACGGCCGAGGGGGGAACTTCCGCTTCCGTGCGAACCCTTGAAAACCTCTTGACAGGTTCAATGGTCTGGACCACGTTGTACGGCAAGCCCAGGGGCCCCTGAGCGCGTTCCGGCACCACCCCCTCAACTCCCCCCACACGGAGGCAGTCGTGGTTCGCGCACCTTCAGGAACACCGAGGAGAACACTGGCGAGAAGGCTGCTGGCGGGGCTGGCCGCGGCCGTCCTGATATCGGCGGGCACCGCCGCGGCCGCCCCCGCCGCGGACGCCGGCGCCGTACCCCGGCACGCCGTCACCGGTTACTGGCAGAACTTCAACAACGGCGCCACCGTCCAGAAACTGAAGGACGTCGACGACGCCTACGACATCATCGCCGTCTCCTTCGCCGACGCGACCGGGCAGCCCGGCGCCGTCACCTTCAACCTCGACCCGGCCGTCGGCTACGGCTCCGTCGACGACTTCAAGGCCGACATCAAGGCCAAGCAGGCGGCCGGCACGTCGGTCGTCCTCTCCGTCGGCGGCGAAAAAGGCTCGGTCTCCGTCAACGACGACGCCTCCGCCAAGAACTTCGCCGACTCCGTCAACAAGCTGATGGACGAGTACGGCTTCGACGGCGTCGACATCGACCTCGAAAACGGCCTCAATTCGACGTACATGACCCAGGCGCTCAAGGCCGTGCACGCCGCGCACGGCGACGTCGTGGTGACCATGGCCCCGCAGACCATCGATATGCAGTCAACGGGGAACGAGTACTTCAAGACGGCCCTCGGCATCAAGGACTTCCTGACCGTCGTCAACATGCAGTACTACAACAGCGGTTCGATGAACGGCTGCGACGGCAAGGTCTATGCCCAGGGCTCGGTGGACTTCCTGACCTCGCTCGCCTGCATCCAGCTGGAGGGCGGCCTCGACCCGTCCCAGGTCGGCATCGGCGTACCGGCCTCCGCCGGCGCGGCCGGCAGCGGATATGTGTCCCCGGACGTCGTCAACGCCGCCCTGGACTGCCTCACCCGGGGCAGCAACTGCGGCTCCTTCAAGCCGTCGAAGACCTATCCGGGCCTGCGCGGCGCGATGACCTGGTCGACGAACTGGGACGCCGCGAACGGCAACGCCTTCGCGACCCAGGTGGGCGGGCACGTCCACGGGCTTCCGTAACCGGCCCGGTTCGCCGGCCTCCGGGCGCCACCCCCCACAGCCAGGTCCCGTGCACCGCATGCACGGGACCTGGCGTCCTGCTGGTGCTACCTCACCTGCGCGCGCCCGACGGCTTGGGCAGCTCGCATCCCGCCGCACTCAGGTCCAGCTTGTTGCCGGCCCCGAAGCACTTCGGTATCCCGTACGTCTCCTGCGCGTAGTTGATGCCCTTGTGCACCGTGACATTGCCGTTCTCGTCGACCTCGCACGGGTTGTTGACGGTGCACTTCTCGCCGTCCTCGTTACCCGTGTTGTTGATCGCCGCGACCTTGCCGCTGGTGGTGTCGATCACCGGCGACCCGGACGTCCCGCCGATGGTCTTGCACTCCGGCGTGTAGCGGACCGAGTCCTTCCAGGTCCAGTCGCCCTCCTTGAGCTGGGGCACGAACCCGTCGACGCTGCAGGAGTAGATCTTCTTCCAGTACCCGGAGACCACGCTGATCCCCGCGCCCTTGGCCGGGTGCTCGGTGGCCAGCTCCAGCGGCTTGATGCCGTACTTCTGCTCGATCTCGGCGTACGTCGAGCCCGTCTCGTAGAGCGACACGTCCGTGTCGGTCATCGTCGCGTACGCCACCTTGGTGGCCTTGATCGTGCCCAGATCACCGGCCGACTTGTCGAGCAGGGTGAAGCTGCGGCTGGACGGCTGGTCGACGATGACCTCGCCCGCGCCCGGCATTCCGCCCTCCAGGCAGTGTCCGTTGGACATCACCAGGGCCGGGTCGTTCTCCTGCGAGGTCGGCATCTTGACGACCGAACCGGAGCAGTTGCTCAGCGCGACCGTGCCGGCGAAGTCGACGGCGTGGGTCCTCGGCTTGGGCTTGTGATGCGTTCCGCCGGTGGCGGCACCGGCGCTGCCGGCACTCCCGACCAGGGCTGCGGCGCCCAGAACGGCCGTGGCCAGGGCGCCGACGAGAGGTCGATTCATGTGGGGGTCCTCTCAGCTTTCGGTACCGAAGGCCCGTCACGTCGCCGTCGCGGCCCTTCGGTTTTGTCGTGCGCATTGTTGGCCGCGGAACGCTTCCAGGCAATGAAATTCCGTAAACCGATGGCAAGTTGCCGGATTCGACGCCTTCGCACCGCCTCTCACATCCGGCCGTCCTACGCCTTGACCCGCCCATGCCAACCCTCAAAACTGACGGCGTCGCTTCGCCTCACACCCCACAGGAGACCGCATGCGACTTCGACGCATACGCGGCGGACGGACCACCGTCCTCGCCGCCGTCCTCTCCCTCGCGCTCGCCGCACCGATCGCCGCGCAGGCCCAGGACGCCCCGACCACCGCCCCCACGGCCCGCACCGCCCGGGACGCCGAACGCCCCCACCAGTACGAGGTGACGGGCCCCGCCACCCCCGCCGAGCGCACCGCCCTGACCGCGACCGGCGCCTCCGTCGACGAGGTCCACGCCCGCGCCGTCGTCATCACCGCGGACCGCGCCCAGGCCGCCCTCGTACGCCGCCTCGGCTACTCCCTGCGGAAGCTGCCCGACCCGCCGGCTCCCCCCACCGCCGCCGGCCGGATCAAGGACTTCCCCACCGGCTACACGAACTACCACAACTACGCCGAGGCCACGAAGGAGATCGACGCCCTCGTCGCCAAGTACCCGGCCATCCTCAGCAAGCAGGTCATCGGCACGTCCCACGAGGGCCGCGACATCCTCGCCCTCAAACTCAGCAAGAACGTCACCAAGGACGAGAACGAGCCAGAGGTCCTCTTCACCGCCCACCAGCACGCCCGGGAACACCTCACCGTCGAGATGGCCCTCTACCTCCTCAACGAATTCACCGGGAAGTACGGCTCGGACGACCGCATCACCAAGATGCTCGACTCCCGCGAGATCTGGATCGTCCCCGATCTCAACCCGGACGGCGGCGAATACGACATCGCCACCGGCGAGTTCCAAAGCTGGCGCAAGAACCGCCAGCCCAACGCCGGGAGCGACGAGGTCGGCACCGACCTCAACCGCAACTGGGACTTCAAATGGGGCTGCTGCAACGGCTCCTCCGACGACCCGGCCGACGAGACCTACCGCGGCCCCTCGGCCGCCTCCGCCCCCGAGGTCCAGGTCGTCTCGAAATTCGTCCACAGCCGCATCGTCGGCGGCAAGCAGCAGATCAAGGCCGCCATCGACTTCCACACCTACAGCGAACTCGTGCTGTGGCCCTTCGGCTTCACCAACGACGAGACCGGCCCCGGCATGACCCAGGACGACCACGACACCTTCGCCGCCATCGGAAAGAAGATGGCCGCCAGCAACGGCTACACGCCCGAGCAGTCCAGCGAGCTCTACATCACCGACGGGGCGATCGACGACTGGCTGTGGGGCGACCAGAAGGTCTTCGCCTACACCTTCGAGATGTATCCCTCATCGGGCGGCGGCGGCTTCTACCCGAAGGACTCGGTGATCCCGAAGGAGACCGCCCGTAACAAGGACGCCGTGCTCCAGCTGCTGGAGACGGCGGACTGCCCGTATCGCGCGATCGGCAAGGAAGACCAGTACTGCAAGGCCAAGGGCTGACCCTCCGGCCGCACCCGAGGGCGCCCCGCAGCGGCGGGGCGCCCTCCGTGGCGGGACACCACCTAGACCAGCAGGCTCACCAGCGCCGCCACCGCGAACCCGGCGACCGAGAGCACCGATTCCAGCACGGTCCAGGACTTCAGGGTGTCCGTCTCGGAGATCCCGAAGTAGCGGCTGACCATCCAGAAGCCCCCGTCGTTCACGTGCGAGGCGAAGATCGACCCCGCCGAGATCGCCATGATGATCAGCGCCAGCGCGGCCTGGGACAGCCCCTGTCCCTCCACCAGCGGCAGCACGATGCCGGCCGTCGTCACTATGGCGACGGTCGCCGAGCCCTGGGCCACCCGCAGCACCAGCGACAGCAGATAGGCCAGGACGATGACCGGCAGGCCGACGTTGTGGAAGGTCTCGGACAGCGCCGTCGCGACGCCGCTGCCCTTGAGGACGGCGCCGAAGATGCCACCGGCGCCGACCACCAGCAGAATATTGCCCACCGGCTTCAACGACGCCGTGGAGACAGCCTCCAGGGACGTGCGGGACCAGCCGCGGCGGATGCCCAGCAGGTAGTACGAGAGCAGCAGGGCGATCGTCAGGGCGACGAAGGGGTGGCCGAAGAACTCGATGACCGAGCGGCCCGTGGAAGGGGCCAGGGCGAGGGAGGAGAAGGTCGCCAGGAGGATGAGGACGAGGGGGGTGCCGATGATGACGAGGACGGTGGCGACGGGGACCGGCTTCTCGTGGGGCGTGGCACCGGCGGCCCGTTCGGCGGCGACGGCGGCCTTGGCCTCCTCGGCGGCCTCGACCATGTCCTGCGGTACGGGGACGAAGAGGCGCTTGCCGATCCAGGCGGCGTAGCCCCAGGCGGCCAGCACGGCGGGGACACCGCAGATGATGCCCATGAGGATGACCCAGCCGAGGTCCACCTTGAACAGGCCGGCGGCGGCGACCGGACCGGGGTGCGGCGGCAGGAAGGCATGGGTCATGGACAGACCGGCCAGCAGCGGCATGCAGTACAGGAGGATCGACTTGCCGCTGCGCTTGGCGGCCGCGTAGACGATCGGGGCCAGGACGAAGATGCCGACGTCGAAGAAGACGGGGATACCGAAGATCAGGCCCGTCATCCCCATGGCCAGCGGGGCGCGCTTCTCGCCGAAGAGGCGGAGCAGGCGGACGCTCAACACCTCGGCACCGCCGGAGACTTCGAGAATCGCGCCGAGCATGGTGCCCAGGCCGATGATGATGGCGACATGCCCGAGGATGCCGCCCATGCCGGTCTCGAGCATCGAGACGGCGTCGGACTTCTGGACCGTGCCGAAGAGTTCGGTGACGGAGAGGCCGGCGGCCAGGCCGACGACGATGGAGACCGACAGCAGCGCGACGAAGGGCTGCAGGCGGACCTTGATGATCAGGACGAGGAGCAGGGCGATGCCGAGGGCGGCGACCGTCAGCAGGCCCGCGGTACCCGGTATGACGGCGAGCAGGCCGCCCGTGTGGGGTGGTGGCGACGGCGGGGCGGCGGGCGTGGCGGCGAGGAACATGGGCGGGCTCCGATGTCAGGCAGCAGGATGCTTCCAGGTAGGGCGGACCGCGGCACGGCGACCCGTCGGTACGGGGCGCCGCGCCGTGCGGCTGGTGGTGGTGCGGGGGTTCTAAGGGCACAGGCGGTGGTTCAGCTCAGGACCGCGAGGGCGTCGATCTCGATGAGCAGGCCCTTGGGGAGACCGACGTAGACGGTCGTGCGGGCGGCGGGGGCCTCCTTGAGGCCCTGCTCCTCGAAGTAGGCGTTGTAGATCGCGTTCATCTCGGCGAAGTGGTCCACGTCGGTGAGGTAGACGCGGATCATCATCGCGTCGTCCCAGGTGGCGCCGCCCTCTTCGAGGATGGCCCGGACGTTGGCCAGGGTCTGCAGGGTCTGCTCGCGCAGGGTGGGGCCGGCGGGCGTGGGGGCCTGGCCCTCGACGGCGGGCAGGAAGCCGACCTGGCCGGCGACCTGGAGGATGTTGCCCTTCTTGACGCCATGGGAGAACTTCGCGGGCGGGGTGGTGTGGGTGGCCGGGGTGAGGGCGGTCTTCTCGCTCATGCTCATGCTTCCTAGGAGGGAGGTGTGCCGGAGTACTCCCGGCTGATGGCGTCGGCCGTGCGGCGCACCAGCGGGAGCAGCTTGAGGAGTTCCTCTGCGCTGACGACGACGTTCGGCGCGGAGACCGACATGGCGGCGACCAGGCGTCCGTCCGCGCCGCGGATGGGGGCGCCGATGCAGTTGATGGACTCCTCGTGGCCACCGAGGTCGGTGGCCCATCCCTGTTCGCGGACCTTGGCCAGTTCGGCGAGGAAGGCCGTGGCATCGGGGGTCGAACGGGACGTGTAGGGGGGGTAGTCGAGCCTTTCCGCGAGGGCGCGGCGCTCGGGTTCGGGCAGGTCGGCGAGGAGCAGCTTGGCGACCGCGGCGACGGTGATCGCGACGGGCTTGCCGATCCGGGAGTACATCCGGACGGGGTAGCGGCTCTCGACCTTGTCGATGTAGAGGACCTCGTTCTCCTCGTGGACCGCGAGGTGGACGGTGTGTCCGCATTTCGCGTTGAGTTCGACGAGGTGGGGGTGGGCGATATCGCGTACGTCGAGGTTCTCGACGGCCTGCTGGGCGAGCGCGAAGAGGCGGGCGCCGAGGCGGTAGCGCTGGTCGGGCTGGCGGTGGACGAGGCCGTGTTCGTGGAGGGTGCGCAGCAGCCGCAGGGCGGTGGACTTGTGGACGCCGAGGCGGTCGGCGACCTGTCCCAGGTCGGCGGGGCCCTCCGCGAGCAGCGGCAGGATGCTCAGTGCTCGGTCGACGGTCTGGCTCATGCGCGTGCCTCGCTTCGCTGTGCCGTGCCTTCTTGTCCCTCGCTGCGCTCGTTCACTGCGTACGTACCCTCCTGGTCCACGGCCGCCGTCGCTGTCGTCCAGCCGGGGCCGAGGTGCAGTGTCCCCCAGGCCGTGTCGTCGAGTCCGGCGAGGCGGTCGGCGAGGGCGCGCCCGGGGGGCGCGGCGAGGTCGCCGGGGACGGTGAGGGCGGCGGCGGCCCACAGGTGACCGTGGCGGAGGCGGGTGCGGACGGGCAGGCCGCGGAGGGTGGCGGAGAGGAAGCCGGCGGCGAAGGCGTCGCCCGCACCGACGGCGGCGACGACCTCGACGCGCGGGGCGGGTTCGGCGTGCCGGGTGCCGTGCCGGTCGTAGGCGACGGCGCCCGCGGCCCCGCGCTTGACGATCAGCAGGGCGGGCTCGGGGAGCGCCGCGCGGACGGCGTCCGGGCCGCCGGTGATGCCCCAGGCGTCCCGTGCCTCGTCCTCGCCGACGAAGACGAGGTCGGCGCCGCGGGCGAAGTCGAGCAGTACTTCGGGGCCGACGTCGGCGGCGTCGCGCCACAGGCCGGGCCGGTGGTTGACGTCGAAGGAGACGAGCGGGCGGCCGGCGGTGCGCCGGACGGTCAGTTCGCGCGTCAGGGCGAGGCAGTCACCGGAGAGCGCCGCCGTGATGCCCGACAGATGCAGTACCCGGCCCGAGCGGACGGCGTCCAGGTCCATGTTCGCGACGGCCATCGCGGAGGCGGCGGAGCCGGCCCGGTAGTAGGCGACCTCGTGGGCGTCGGTGGCGCGGTCGCCCGCCGTGCGGAAGTAGATGCCGGTGGGCCGGGCGGGGTCGCGTCGTACGGCGCCGGTGTCGACCCCGTACGCGGCGATGGCGGCCACGAGGTGATCGCCGAATCCGTCGGCGCCCACCCGGCCGACCCATTTCGCGCGGTGTCCGGCGGCGGCCAGCCCGCACGCCACGTTGGACTCCGCGCCGCCGATGGCGCGCTCGAAGGCGGGGACATCGGCGAGCCGTCCCGCTGTGGTGGGCAGGAAGGTGACCATGGACTCGCCGAGGCAGACGACATCGACGTCCGGGACGGGGGCGCCGTCCGGGGCGGTGGTGGCGCCGGCGTTCGAGGGCCTGGTCACGATCGGCTGTGCTCCTTCGCGGGGGTGGCTGCGCGGCCCGGTGTTCCGGCGGTTTCCCGCCGGGGTCCGCGCCGTGTTCCGGACCGTGTTTCTCGCCATTGACCGGGTGATGGCCCGGATGTTAGACAGCTGCAAGCGATATACGCAATGACTGTTGCAAAGAGTGCAACGCTTAATGCCACACGATCTTCGAGGAGGCCCCATGGCCGTCGAGCGGCTCGCGCAGGGACTCAAGGGACTCGCCGACGAACGCATCGATCACCGCTTCAAGGCGCTCCCCCCGGACGCCGAGGGCCGCACCGTCGGGGAGCTGGCCGCCGAACGCCGCAACCTCTTCACCGACGGCTTCACCACCCCCGTGCTCGCCCTGTCCGCCGAATCGGTCGAGCACAACCTCGCCCTGATGGAGACCTACGCCACCCGGCACGGCCTGGCCTTCGCCCCGCACGGCAAGACCTCCATGGCCCCGCAGCTCTTCGCCCGCCAGCTCGAGCACGGCGCCTGGGGCATCACCGCCGCCGTCCCCCACCAGGCCCGCGTCTACCGCAGTTACGGCATCCAGCGGATCTTCCTCGCCAACGAGGTCGTGGACGCGCCCGCGCTGCGCTGGCTCGCCGCCGAGCTGGCCGCCGACCCCGACTTCCGCTTCCTCTGCTACGTCGACTCGCTGCGCGGCATCGAGCTGATGGACATCGCGCTGCGCGAGGCCGGGGCGACCCGCCCGGTGGACGTCGTCATCGAGCTGGGCGCCGGCGAGGGCGCCCGTACCGGCGTCCGCACCGAGGCCGAATGCCTGGAACTCGCCGATGCCATCGCGGGCGTGGACACCCTCCGCCTGGTCGGCGTCGCCGGTTACGAGGGCGAGGTGCCGGACGCCGACTCCGCGCGGGTGACCGCCTGGCTGCGCCGGCTGGTCGCGCTGGCCGTGGAGTTCGACAAGGCGGGCCGGTTCGCCGACCTCGACCAGATCGTGGTCAGCGCGGGCGGCAGCGCCTGGTTCGACGCGGTCGCCGAGGTCTTCGCGGAGATCCCCGCGCTGTCCGCCCCGGTCCTCAAACTGCTCCGCTCGGGCGCCTATGTCTCGCACGACGACGCGCACTACCGCCGCCTCACCCCCTTCAACCGCATCCCGCAGGAGGGCGCCCTCCAGCCCGCCTTCCGCCTCTGGGCACAGGTCGTCTCCCGCCCCACCCCGCAGCAGGCGTTCCTCAACGCGGGCAAGCGGGACGCGGCGTACGACCTCGATCTGCCGCAGGCCCAGGTCGTACGGTCCGGCCGGGACGGCACCGAGCGCCGCGCCGACGGCGTCACCGTCACCGGCCTGTCCGACCAGCACGCCTGGGTGGCGACCGAGCACGCCGGCGACCTGGAGGTCGGCGACTGGGTCGGCCTGGGCCTGTCCCACCCGTGTACGTCCTTCGACAAATGGCAGCTGATCCCGCTGGTCGAGGCGGACGGCACGGTCACGGACTTCATCCGCACCTTCTTCTGACCCGGCCGGGCCGCACGGACCCGCGGCCCCCCGACCCCGACGGCGCGCGCCGGTCCCCCGCGGCGTGCGCCGTCGGCCCCGGCACACCGCACGAAAGGCAGCCCAGCCATGGACACCGTCCTCCGCGACGTGCGCGTCCTCGACGGTTCCGGCGGCCCGGCCTACCGCGCCGACGTCGCCCTGGACGGCGGCCGGATCGCCGCGATCCACCGCGAGACGGACGGCGGGCCGCGCCCGGACGCCGCCCGCGTCGTGGCGGCCGACGGGCTCGCCCTCAGCCCCGGCTTCATCGACATGCACGCCCACAGCGACCTCGCGCTGCTCCGCGACCCCGCGCACGAGGCCAAGGCCGCCCAGGGCGTCACGCTCGAAGTCCTCGGCCAGGACGGCCTGTCGTACGCGCCGGTCGACGACCGCACCCTCGCCGAGGTCCGCGCCCAGATCACCGGCTGGAACGGCGGGGCGCCCGGAAGCGCGGACATCGACTTCAGCTGGCGCACCGTCGGCGACTATCTCGACCGCCTCGACCACGGCTTCGACGGCCGGGGCATCGCCGTCAACGCCGCCTACCTGATCCCGCAGGGCACCGTCCGGATGCTCGCCCTCGGCTGGGAGGACCGCGCGGCCGGCCCCGCCGAGCTCGCCCGGATGAAGCAGCTGGTCGCCGAGGGCCTGGAACAGGGCGCCGTCGGCCTCTCCTCCGGCCTGACCTACACCCCCGGCATGTACGCCTCGGACGCCGAACTGACCGAACTGTGCCGGGTGGTGGCCCGCTACGACGGCTACTACTGCCCGCACCACCGCTCGTACGGGGCGGGCGCCCTCCAGGCGTACGAGGAGATGGTCGCCCTCACCCGCGAGGCCGGCTGCGCGCTGCATCTGGCGCACGCCACCATGAACTTCGGCGTCAACAAGGGGCGCGCCCCCGAGCTGCTGGCCCTCCTGGACCGGGCCCTCGACGCGGGCGCCGACATCTCCCTCGACACCTACCCCTACACCCCCGGCTGCACCACCCTCGTGGCGATGCTGCCGAGCTGGGCGAGCGAGGGCGGCCCGGAAGCGATCCTGGCCCGGCTGCGGGACGACGCGACGGCCGAGCGCATCCGGCAGGTCATGGAGGTCGAGGGCGCCGACGGCTGCCACGGCGTGCCGATCGAGTGGGACACCATCGAGATCTCCGGCGTCTCGGACCCGGGCCTGGCGGGCTGCGTCGGCAAGACCCTCGCCCGCAGCGCCGCCGAACGCGGCGAGGAACCCTGGGTCACCGCCCGCCGCCTCCTGATCGACGACCGCCTCGGCCCGACGATCCTCCAGCACGTCGGCCACGAGGACAACGTCCGCCGGATCATGCGCCACCGCGTCCACACCGGCGGCAGCGACGGCATCCTCCAGGGCGCCAAGCCGCATCCGCGCGCGTACGGCACCTTCCCCCAGTACCTCGGCACGTACGTCCGCGACCTGGGCGTCCTCTCCCTGGAGGAGTGCATCGCCCATCTGACCTCCCGCCCCGCCGCCCGCCTCCGGCTGCCCGACCGCGGCCTGGTCCGCGAGGGCTACCGCGCCGACCTGGTCCTCTTCGACCCGGACACGGTCGCGGCCGGCTCCACGTACGAGGCCCCGCGCACGCTGCCGACGGGCATCCCCCACGTCCTGATCGACGGCCGGTTCGTGATCGAGGACGGACGCCGGACGGATGTGCTGGCGGGCCGGGCGGTGCGGCGGACACCCGGGCGCGTCCGGAGGTGAACCCGGCGCGGGGAACGCGGCGCGCCGTCCGCCGCGCGGCGGCTCCCGCCACCCCGCCGCCCGACGAAATCGGTACCCGCGCCCGGCGGCCGGCCCGCCCGTCGCTCACCCCAGGTGAGCAACCCCACACCATGCGCTCACCGAGGTGGGGAAAAACACCCGGCGATCGCCGATACACGGCCGTAAAGTGGCGGACATGCAGGTGATCCAGTCAACCAAGCTCTCAGGCGTCTGCTACGAAATCCGTGGCCCGGTGCTCGAGGAGGCCATGCGGCTGGAGGCGGCGGGGCACCGCATCCTCAAGCTCAACACGGGCAACCCGGCGGCGTTCGGCTTCGAGTGCCCGCCCGAGATCCTGGAGGACATCCTCCGCTCGGTCGGCACGGCGCACGGCTACGGCGACGCCAAGGGCCTGCTCTCCGCCCGCCGCGCGGTGATGCAGCACTACCAGACCAAGGGCGTCGAGCTGTCGGTCGACGACATCTATCTGGGCAACGGCGTCTCCGAGCTGATCCAGATGTCGATGCAGGCGCTGCTGGACGACGGCGACGAGGTGCTCGTACCGGCTCCGGACTATCCCCTCTGGACGGCGTCGGTCTCGCTCTCCGGCGGCACCGCCGTGCACTACCGCTGCGACGAGCAGGCGGACTGGATGCCGGACCTGGCCGATATCGAGCGCAAGGTCAGCGACCGCACCAAGGCCATCGTCGTCATCAACCCCAACAACCCCACGGGCGCGGTGTACGACGACGAGCTGCTGCGCGGCATAGCGGAGATCGCCCGCCGCCACAATCTGATCGTCTGCGCCGACGAGATCTACGACAAGATCCTCTACGACGACGCCACCCACACCCCGTTCGCCTCGCTCGCGCCGGACCTGCTGACCCTGACCTTCAACGGCCTGTCCAAGTCCTACCGCGTGGCGGGCTACCGCAGCGGCTGGATGGCGGTCTGCGGCCCCAAGGAGCACGCCTCCTCGTACATAGAGGGCCTGACGATCCTGGCCAACATGCGGCTGTGCGCCAATATGCCGGCCCAGCACGCGGTCGCCACCGCCCTCGGCGGCCGCCAGTCGATCAACGATCTGGTGCTGCCCGGCGGCCGGCTGCGCGAGCAGCGCGACACGGCCTACGAGCTGCTCACCCAGATCCCGGGCGTCAGCTGCGTCAAGCCGAAGGG
The DNA here is from genome assembly GCF_044544985.1 of Streptomyces sp. NPDC053427. Taxonomy (NCBI): domain Bacteria; kingdom Bacillati; phylum Actinomycetota; class Actinomycetes; order Kitasatosporales; family Streptomycetaceae; genus Streptomyces; species Streptomyces sp. NPDC053427. The sequence goes on from NZ_JBITYA010000004.1 coordinate 175,576, forward strand.
CGCGCTGTACGCCTTCCCGCGGCTGGATCCGAAGGTCTACAAGGTCAAGGACGACCGGAAGATGGTGCTGGACCTGCTGCGCGCCGAGAAGATCATGATCGTGCACGGCACGGGCTTCAACTGGCCGGAGCCGGACCACTTCCGGCTGGTCACGCTGCCCAGCGCGGACGATCTGACGGACGCCGTCACCCGGATCGGAACCTTCCTGGACGGTTACGGGCAGTACTGAACCGACGCGACTTCTGTACGACTCACAACTTTAGACAAGGTCTAAGCTAGGATGGCCTCCTAGGAGTATTTCGGCTGCCCATGTGCGGCTGCTCGTCCCAGGTGCTTGCAGGAGGCCCCCATGTACGAACCGATCCGCACCAAGTCGGTCCACACCATGGCCGCCGCCGCGGACTATCCGCACCGCTCCCGCGAGGAGGAGCTGGAGATCCGGCTCGCCGGACAGCTCACGGCGCTGCTCACCGTCACCGATGAGCTGCACGCCCTGGCGGTGGGGGCCGGCGACGCCGCGGAGAGTGCCGCGCTGGCGGCCGCCGCCGACCGGATCGCCGAGCAGGTGGCGCGGCTGAGCGGCGGCCGCCGTCCGCTGCGCGCCGAGCCCAGCGACGACGGCGAGCCCTCCCGTGTCCCGGTCCTGCACCGGCGCGCCCACACCCTCGCCGGGAACGCCCTGGCGGTGGCCACCTCCCGCGACGACGCCACGGCGATGACGCTGGCGGCGGAGCGGATGGCGGCGCACGATGCGGCCGAGGTACGGGACCTGGCCACGGCCTGACGTCGAACGTCCGGGGTCCCGCACCAAGTGCGGGACCCCGGACGGGCGTTCAAATAGACGGTTAGCCGAGGCGCTGCACCAGCGCCCGGTACTCGTCCCACAGCTCCTTCGGCGTGTGGTCACCGAAGGTGTTGAGGTGCTCGGGGATCAGCGCCGCCTCCTCGCGCCACACGCCCTTGTCGACGGTGAGCAGGAAGTCGAGGTCGGCGTCGGCGAGCTCCAGGCCCTCGGTGTCCAGGGCGTTCTTGGTGGGCAGCACGCCGATGGGGGTCTCGACGCCCTCGGCCTTGCCCTCCAGGCGCTCGACGATCCACTTGAGCACCCGGCTGTTCTCGCCGAAGCCCGGCCACACGAAGCGGCCCTTGTCGTCCTTGCGGAACCAGTTGACGTAGTAGATCTTCGGCAGCTTGGCCTGGTCCTTGTCGGCACCGACCTTGACCCAGTGGCCCATGTAGTCGCCCATGTTGTAGCCGCAGAACGGCAGCATGGCGAACGGGTCGCGGCGCAGCTCGCCGACCTTGCCCTCGGCCGCGGCGGTCTTCTCGGACGCCACGTTCGCGCCGAGGAAGACCCCGTGGTTCCAGTCGCGGGACTCCGTCACCAGCGGTACGGCGCTGGCGCGGCGGCCGCCGAAGAGGATCGCCGAGATCGGCACGCCCTTGGGGTCCTCCCACTCGGGCGCGATGGTCGGGCACTGGGCGGCCGGGACGGTGAAGCGGGCGTTGGGGTGGGCGGCCGGGACGCCGGACTCGGGGGTCCAGTCGTTGCCCTTCCAGTCCGTCAGGTGCGCCGGGGTCTCCTCGGTCATGCCCTCCCACCACACGTCGCCGTCGTCGGTGAGCGCGACGTTGGTGAAGACGGAGTTGCCCCACAGGGTCTTCATGGCGTTGGCGTTGGTGTGCTCGCCGGTGCCGGGCGCGACGCCGAAGAAGCCGGCCTCGGGGTTGATCGCGTAGAGGCGGCCGTCCTCGCCGAACCGCATCCAGGCGATGTCGTCGCCGATGGTCTCCACGGTCCAGCCCGGGATCGTCGGCTCCAGCATGGCCAGGTTGGTCTTGCCGCAGGCGCTCGGGAAGGCGGCGGCGACGTACTTGGCCTCGCCCTGCGGCGGGGTCAGCTTGAGGACGAGCATGTGCTCGGCGAGCCAGCCCTCGTCACGGGCCATGACGGAGGCGATGCGCAGCGCGTAGCACTTCTTGCCGAGCAGGGCGTTGCCGCCGTAGCCGGAGCCGAACGACCAGATCTCGCGGTCCTCGGGGAAGTGCGAGATGTACTTGGTGGAGTTGCACGGCCAGGGGACGTCCGCCTCGCCCTCGGCCAGCGGGGCGCCGAGGGTGTGCACGGCCTTGACGAAGAAGCCGTCCTCGCCGAGCTCGTCGAGGACCGGCTGCCCCATGCGCGTCATGGTGCGCATCGAGACCGCGACGTAGGCGGAGTCGGTGATCTCCACGCCGATCGCGGAGAGGGGGGAGCCGAGCGGGCCCATGCAGAACGGGACGACGTACATCGTCCGGCCCTTCATCGCGCCGCGGAAGATGCCCTTCTCACCCGCGAAGATCTCGCGCATCTCGCCGGGGGCCTTCCAGTGGTTCGTCGGCCCTGCGTCCTCCTCCTTCTCGGAGCAGATGAAGGTGCGGTCCTCGACCCGGGCCACGTCCGAGGGGTCGGAGGCGGCGTAGTAGGAGTTGGGCCGCTTGATCGGGTCGAGCTTCTTGAACGTGCCCTTGTCGACGAGCTCCTCGCACAGCCGCTCGTACTCCGCCTCCGAGCCGTCGCACCAGACGACCCGGTCGGGCTGGGTGATCGCTGCGATCTCGTCGACCCAGGAGATCAGGTCCTGGTGACGGGTGAGGACGGGGGTGGGAGCCGCGTTGTCGCGCGCCACGATCGCTCCTAGATGAGGGTGGGGACGAATTTCCGACGGGGTTGCCGGGAAAATCCGCTTCTCTGTTGTTTGTCTGCCCCTTGGGGGCCGCGACCCGGATGCTTCGTGACCGCTCATCCGGTGCCGACCGCACTCATTTGATCATCCGACCCCGATAGAGTTCTGTCCAGAGGGCACTTTCGTGACCGTCACCACTTCTCAACACAGGGGTAACCTACGGTTGCGTAGGTAGCATGCGGTCATGACATCCGCGCACGACGCAGCCGAGAGCCCCGCCTCCCCCGCGAACTCCGCGGCCGGCGCCGTCTCCGCGGCGGCCGCACCACTCAAGCCAAGACTCCGGGGCTGGCTGCACGCCGGAATGTTCCCCGCCGTTCTCCTGTCCGGCGTCCTGCTCACCGCGCTCGCCGACAGCCCCCGCGGCCGTCTGGCCTGCGCCATCTACACGCTCTCCGCCTGCCTGCTCTTCGGGATCAGCGCGCTGTACCACCGCGGCAACTGGAGCCCCCGGATGGACGGCATCCTGCGGCGGCTCGATCACGCCAACATCTTCCTGATCATCGCGGGCACGTACACACCACTGACGATGCTGCTCGTCCCGGGCACCCGCGGCCAGGTGCTCCTGTGGGCCGTCTGGGCGGCCGCCCTGGCCGGCATCGCCTTCCGCGTCTTCTGGGTCGGCGCGCCGCGCTGGCTCTACACCCCCTGCTACATCGCCATGGGCTGGGCCGCCGTCTTCTTCCTCCCCGACTTCCTGCGTACGGGCGGGATCGCGGTGCTGGTGCTGGTCATCGTCGGCGGCCTCCTCTACAGCGCGGGCGGCGTGATCTACGGGATCAAGCGCCCCAACCCCTCCCCGCGGTGGTTCGGCTTCCACGAGGTCTTCCACTCGCTGACGCTGGCGGCGTTCATCGTGCACTACGTCGGGATCTCGCTGGTGGCCTACAGCCACCCGTGAGCGGACCGCGAGCGCCCGCGAGGCGACGCCCGGCAGATGGCCGTGACCTTCGGGTCGCGGCCATTTCTCATGTCCGGGCCGCCGCGCCCGACCGCCGCACCGGAATTTATTGACAGTGATGACCTTTTGAGAGTTACTTTCATTTGAGTCTAACTCTCAACTTCAGGGGTGTGCCATGACCTCACCGACCGATGTACCGCCCGAGCCGTCCCCGTCCGCACCACCCGATCCCCGTCGCTGGTGGGCGCTCGGCGCGTTGGTCGCCGCGATGCTCGTCCTCGGCTTCGACTCGACGATCCTCAACGTCGCGCTGCCGACCATGACCGCCCAACTGGACGCCGGCACCGGCCAGCAGCAGTGGATCGCCGACTCCTACACCGTCGTCTTCGCCGCCCTGATGCTCCCCGCCGGACTCCTCGGCGACCGCTTCGGACGCCGCCGGATGCTGCTCTGCGGCCTCGGCGTCTTCCTCGCCGGCTCGCTGCTCGGCACGCTCGTCGACAGCGCCCAACTGCTCGTCGCAGCCCGCGCCGTGATGGGCATCGGCGCCGCGCTGATCATGCCGCTGGCGATGTCCGTACTGCCCTCGCTCTTCGGGCCCGACGAACGCTCCACCGCCGTCGGCGCGATCTCCGCCGCCTCGGCCCTCGGCCTCCCCCTCGGCCCGCTGGTCGGCGGCTGGCTGCTGGACCACTTCTGGTGGGGTTCGATCTTCCTCGTCAACGTCCCGCTGGCCCTGATCGGCGCCGCCGCCTGCGTCTTCCTGCTCCCGGAAACCCGCGACGCCGCCGCCCCCGAGGTCGATGCCCTCTCCGCGGGCCTGACCGTCACCGGCCTCGGCGCCCTGGTCTTCGGCATCATCGAGGGCCCGGCCCGGGGCTGGGGCGACCCGCTCGTCCTGACCGCGCTGGCCGCATCCGTCGCCCTGATCACCGGGCTGGTGCTGCGCGGCCGCGGCCAGGCGCGGCCGATGCTCGATCTGGGGCTGCTGCGCGGCCGCGGCTTCCTCTGGAACACCGTCGCCGCGGCGCTCGGCACCCTGGTGCTGTCGGGCCTGATGTTCATCCTGCCGCCGTACCTCCAGGCCGTACTGGGGCGCGATGCCTTCGGCACCGGCCTGCGGATGCTGCCGATGATGGCCGGGCTGATGATCGCGGCCAAGGGCAGCGGCGCCCTCGCCGCGCGCATCGGGCCACGCCCGGTCGTCACCGGCGGCCTGCTCGTGCTGGCCTGCGCCGCCTTCCTCGGCTCCACCACCGACGTCCACGACGGCTACGGCACCACCGCCCTGTGGCTGTCCGTCGCGGGCGTCGGCTTCGGGTTCGCCATGGTCCCGGCCATGGACGCGGCGCTGGGCGCCCTGCCGCGCGACCGTGCCGGCAGCGGCTCCGGACTCCTGATGACGGTCCGGCAGTTCGGCGGTGCGCTCGGGGTCGCCCTGCTCGGCAGCCTGCTCGCGGGGGCGTACGGCGACCGGATCGACACCGCCGGGCTCCCCGCCCGGGCCGCCGACGCCGCCGGGGACTCGGTCGTCGCCGCCCACCTGATCGCCGACCGGGTCGGCGCACCCCAGCTGGCCGCCTCCGCGGACCGCGCCTATCTGCACGGCATGGGGCTGATCCTGCTGGTGTGCGGTAGCGCGGCCCTGGTGGCGGCGATGCTGACGGCGACGTTCCTGCCGAACCCGCGGGCGGAGCGGGCCGGTGGCAGGGGGTGCCGTCGGCGTCCGGGGCGGCAACCGGCGTCCGGGGACGACACCGGTACGGATACGGCCGTGGCCACCGGGACTCCCGATGCCCGACAATGAGGGCCATGGCCACCGCACGTAGCTCCGCATCCGCCACCACGACACCCGGAACGCCCAGGCCCGGACTGCGGGAGCGGAAGAAGTTGCAGACCCGGCAGGCGATCCGCCGTGCCGCCTACCGGCTCTTCGAGGAGCAGGGCTACGACGCGACCCCCGTCGACCGGATCGCCGAGGCCGCGGACGTCTCGCCCAGCACGGTCTTCCGCTACTTCCCCACCAAGGAAGACATCGTGCTGACCGACGAGTTCGACGCCCTGCTGGAGACGGGGCTGCGGGCCCGTCCGGCGGACGAACCGATGGTCGAGTCGATGCGTCGGGTCACCGTCGAGGCGCTGACCGGGATCACCGCGGCGGACCGTACGGAGCTCGCCCAGCGCATGCGGCTGGTCCGCGAAGTGCCCGCCATCAGGGGCCGTACGGCGGAGAACACCGCACGGGACGCCGAGATGATCTGCGCCGTGCTCGCCGAGCGTTCCGGCCGCGCGGTCGACGACCTGGAGGTGCGCGTCATCAGCGCGGCGATCCTGGCGGCCCTTCAGGAGGCGCTGCTGCACTGGGTCGAGGCCGGCCCGGACGCCGATCTGGAAGCGCTGATCCACCGGACGATGGACGTCCTGGCGCGCGGCCTCACGCTCTGAGGCGCCGGGCCCCGGTGGCCGGGGCGGCATCGAGCCGGAAGACCGGCCCACTGTCTGCCCCGGCCCGTCCCCCGGCGCCCGGCGCGGCCTCTCCCCCGTCCGGCCCCGGCTCCCCCAGCCGGGCCGCGAGCCGCCCGCGCAGCTGCGACAGCCGCGCGATACGGGCGTCCAGATCGGCGAGCCGACGCCGGGCCACCACCTCCGCGACCGCGCACCGCCCCGCTCCGGCGTCCTTGGGTATCAGCTCGGGCACTCCACCGGCGGGCATGGTGGCCAGCAGATGCGCAAAGGCCCGCACATCGCCGACCGTCAGCCCCGCCTCGCGCAGCTCGCGTACCGCCCGCAGCCGGCGGATGTCCTCCGCGTCGTACTCCCGATGGCCCGACGGCGTCCTACGGGCCGTCACCAGCCCCTGCTGCTCGTAGTACCGCAACGCCCGCGGCGTCAGCCCGGCGGCGGCCGCGGCGTCACCGATGCGCACGGGTGTCCCCCTCCCGCCGCCCGGCCGGGGCCCGGTCCGGGCCGCCCGCCGGCTCGGCCAGCGCGCTCTCGATGCCCGGGGCCGCCCTCAGCAGCTCCTCGTCCGCGCCCGCCGCGCCGATGAGCTGAAGGCCGAGCGGGAGTCCGTTGGCGGCGCGCCCGGCGGGCAGGCCGAGGGACGGCAGCCCGGCGTTGCTCCACGGGAGGCACATGATCGACTTTCCGGTGGAGGTGAGGTCCGCGGGCGCGGGGCCGGTGGCCGCGGGGGCGATCCAGAGGTCGATTCCGGCCGCGTCCGCATCCGCCGCGAGACGATCGCGGAACGCCGCGCGCCGGGTCCGGGCCGCTTCGTAGTCGGCGTCCCCGATGGCCTGGCCCTGCCGGACGGCCGTCACGGTCTCCGGCCGGTAGCGGTCCCCGAAACGCGCGAACCACTCGGCGTGGGCACGGGCGACCTCGTAGCGGTTCATGGTGAAGAGCTGCTCGACGATCCGCTCGAAGTCGTCCATCACCGGCACCTCGCGGACCGCGTACCCGGCCGCCTGCAGCACCTCCCGCTGCCCGGCGAAGGCGCGCAGGGCCTCGTCGTCGGCGCGCTCCAGATAGGGCCCGACCGGTATGCCGAGCACCGGCCGCCCGCCCGCCGGGGCCCGCTGCGCCGCTCCCTCCTCCCGCCATCCGTCGCACAGCACCGAGGCCGCGAGCGCCACGCCCGCCACATCGGCGGCATAGCACCCGAGGGTGTCGAAGCTGACGGCGTTGGGGATCACCCCGGCGGTGGGGATCCGGCCGTAACTCGGCTTGAAGCCCACCACCCCGCAGTACGCGGCGGGGCGGATCATCGAGCCGACGGTCTGCGTACCGATGGCCAGCGGCACCATCCCACTGGCCACCGCGGCCGCCGAGCCGCTGCTCGAACCCCCGGGCGTATGCGCCGGGTTGTGGGGATTGCGGGTGGGGCCGGGCGCCGTGACGGCGAATTCGGCGGTCACCGTCTTGCCCGCTATCAGGGCGCCGGCGGCCAGCAGCCGGTCGACGACGGTGGCCTGGACGCCGCCCAGCGCCTCGGGCGGCAGCGCGGACCCCGCGCGGGTGGGCAGCCCGTCGACGTGCACGATGTCCTTGACGCCGACCGGTATGCCGTACAGCGGCGGCCGGCCGCCGGCGTCCTGCGGACCGGCCGCCGCCCGCCGCGCCGCCTCGAGGAGCCGGGCACGCCGCTCCGGCTCGGGCACAAAGGCCAGGACCTGCGCCTCCACGGCGTCGATACGGTCGCAGGTGCGCGCCGCGGCGGCGACGGGGTCGTCCGCGCCGGACCGCAGCGCCGCGGCCTCCCGCGGAAGGGATCGGTACCTCAGCAAGGTCTCCACACTCGCAGGCTACCGCCGCCCACCGACAGTCCGGCGGCGGACGTCCGCCGCCGCCCCGCTCGGCCCGCCGGACTCACAACTCCACGACGACGGCGCCCAGATGGCGCCCCTCGGTCAGTTCGCGAAGCGCCCGCGGCGCCTGCTCGATACCGTGCAGACGGGCGTGCGGGAAGGTGAGGCTGCCGTCGCGCAGCCCCTCGGCGAACCGCCGGTTCCACTCCGGGATCAGGTCGAGGTGGTCGTGCAGGGCGACGCCGCGCAGGGTGATGCTGCGGGCGAGCAGCGACAAGGTGTCGATCGGCGTCGGAACCGGGGGCTGCGCGGAGAGCTGAGTGGCCAGCGCGCCCACGATCGCCAGCCGGGCGCCCCTGTTGGCGAGCGCGAGCGCGGCCTGGAGCTGTTCGCCGCCCACGTTGTCGAAGAGCGCGTCGATGCCCTCCGGGGCCGCCGCGCGCAGCTGCTCCTCGATGGGGCCCGCGCCGCGGATCACCACCGCGTCGTAGCCGAACTCCTTGATCAGCCGGTCGGCCTTCTCCTGCGAACCCGTACTGCCGATGACCCGGGCGGCACCGTACTGCCGGGCGATCTGCCCCGCCAGCGAACCCACGCCGCCCGCCGCCCCGGTGACGAACACCGTGTCTCCCGGGCGCACTTCGGCGCCGCGGGCGATGCCCATCAGGGCGGTGGGCCCCTGGGAGAGGTAGGCGGCCGGGTCGGGCATGAAGCCCGGGTCGAGGCGATGCACCTCCGCCGCGTCGAGCAGGGTGTACTCGCGCCAGCCGAGACGGTGTTCCACCAGATCACCGGGGCTGAGCTCGCTCCCGGGCGCGGCCACCACCTCCCCGACCGCGGGCCCGTGCAACGGCGCCCCGATCTCGAACGACGGCATCGGTACGGCGCTGGACTCGTCCATCAGGGTGCGCATCACGGCGGCGACGCCCATGTGGGTGTTGCGTACGAGCACCTGGCCGGGCCCGGGTTCGGGCACCGGCACCTCCACGATCTCGAAGAGGTCATCGGTGACCGGCCCTCGGGGGCGGGCGGCCAGGCGGACTTCACGGTATGTGCGCTTCGTCATGCCCCGAGGCTAGAACTTGACGCGCGCGTCAGGGTCAAACCGGTCATTGGTCCTAGGACCCGCCCTCGCAGTCGCCTCGGGTGGTGGATCCCGGCGGCTCGGGAGGCGTCGCGCGGAGGGGCGCGGCGGGCCGGGCACGGACGGCGGGGGCCTCACGCCCGCAGCCGCGCCCCCAGTTCGTCCGGGTCGGTCGTCGGCCGCTCGCAGGCGAAGTGGTGGCAGACGTACGCCGCCGGGCGGCCGTCGACCAGGGGGCGGTCCATGAGCAGCGGGACCTCCCCGGCGTCGTCCGAACCGGGTGCGCCCAGCGCGACCACCGTGCCGGGGGCCGTACCGAGCAGGGCGGCGCGGTGGAGGGCTGCGGTGGCGGGATCGCCCTGGGGGCCCACGACCGCGACCTCGCGGGGGCCGGCCAGGGCCGCCTCGGCGACCGCGAGGCCCCAGCCGATGAAGCGGGGGGCGCGGCCGCCGAGGGCGGTGACGATGCCCAGGGCGCGTTCGGCGGCGTCCCGGTGCAGGGCGCTGCCGGTCAGGGCCGCGTACGAGAGAAGCGCCCCGGCGGCGGCGGTCCAGCCGGACGGGGTGGCGTTGTCGGTGGGGTCCTGGGGGCGGCGGATGAGCGTCTCGGCGTCGGCGGCGGTGTCGTAGAGGGCGCCGTCCGGGGTGGTGAACTGGACGAGGACGGTGTCCAGGAAGAAGCCGGCGAACTCCACCCAGACGCCCTCCCCGGTGACGGAGGCCAGCGTCAGGAACCCCTCGGCGACGTTCGCGTAGTCCTCCAGGACGCCGGAGTTGGCGCCCGCGGTGCCGTCCTTGGAGGTGCGGTGCAGCCGGGCCTGCCAGTCCATGTGGACGCGGACCAGGAGGTCGGCGGCGTCGGTGGCGGCCTGGATCAGGTCGGGGCGGTCGAAGTAGGCGCCGGTCTCGGCGAGGGCGGCGATGGCCAGGCCGTTCCAGGAGGCGACGACCTTGTCGTCCCGGCCGGGGCGCGGCCGCTCCGCGCGCGCCGCGAGCAGCCGCTCCTTGACGGAGACCAGCCGCTCGGCGTCCACCGGGCCCTCGGCGGTATCGGGGAGCTGAAGGACGGAGGCGCCCTCCTCGAAGGTGCCCTCCAGCGTGACACCGAAGTACCTGGCGGCGAACTCCGCGTCCTTCTCGCCCAGTACGGAACGCAGCTGATCCGGCGTCCAGACGTAGTAGGCGCCCTCGACGTGCTTGCCGGACCCGGTGCCGTCGTCGCTGTCCGCGTCCAGCGCGGAGGCGAATCCGCCCTGGTCGGTGCGGAGTTCGCGGACCATGAAGTCGGCGGTCTCCACGGCGATCCGGCGGGCCAGGTCGCCGATTCCGTCAGCGGCTCCGCCGCGGGCCGTGGCGCGCCACAGGTGCGCGTAGGTGCGGCAGAGGAGGGCGTTGTCGTAGAGCATCTTCTCGAAGTGCGGCACGGTCCAGGTGGCGTCCACCGCGTACCGGGCGAACCCGCCGCCCAACTGGTCGTAGATGCCGCCGCGGGCCATCGCCGCACCGGTCGCCTGGACCATTTCCAGGGCGGCGGCGGAGCCCGTACGGGCGTGGTGGCGCAGGAGGAATTCCAGCGTCATGGACGGCGGGAACTTGGGCGCGCCGCCGAATCCCCCGTGCACCGCGTCGAATTCGCGCGTCAGGCCCATCAGGGCGGCGTGCAGTTCCTCGGGGCGCGGCGGGCGGCGGTCCGCGGGCAGCGAGTCGGTGAGCGAGCGGCCCGCCAGGTCGGCGACGATCCGGCCGGCGACCTCGTCGACCTCGTCGCGGCGGTCGGCCCAGGCGCTGCGTACGCCCTCCAGGACCTGCCCGAACGACGGCATGCCGTGGCGGGGCGCGGGCGGGAAGTAGGTGCCGAAGTAGAAGGGCTGGGCATCGGGGGTGAGGAAGACGGTCATCGGCCAGCCGCCCTGGCCGGTCGCGGCCTGAACGGCCTCCATGTAGACCGCGTCGACGTCCGGCCGCTCCTCGCGGTCGACCTTGACCGCGACGAAGTGGTCGTTGAGCAGGGCGGCGGTGGCCTCGTCCTCGAAACTCTCGTGGGCCATCACATGGCACCAATGGCAGGAGCTGTAGCCGACGCTGAGCAGCACCGGGACGCCGCGCCGTCTCGCTTCCTCGAACGCGTCGGGGGACCACGGCCACCAGTCGACCGGGTTGTCGGCGTGCTGGAGCAGATACGGGGAAGTCTCATGAGCCAGGCGGTTCGGCATGGGTCCATCCTCTCCCACTGCGATGTGGAGTGCCGGGAGCGGAGCGCGTTGTCGTCCGGAGTTGTCCACAGGCCGGTTATCCACAGCCCTGCCGGAATGGGCGCGGACGCGGAACACTGTGCGTACGGCGACGATCACCGCCGGACCCGGCGCCGTCCGGAACGACCGTTCGGGACAGCCGAACGACCGGAACGGCCCGGACCACCCGAACGACCCTGACCACTGGAACAACCCGAACCACCTGCAACGACCGGAACCACTGCAACTGCTGCAACTGCTGGAGGGGGATTCGCATGCCTGGCTCACTGGCCGTGCTGCGTGAGGAGCACCGTGCGGAGGCGGAAGAGCTCTTGTCGCGGGCCGTGAAAGAAGAGACGCGGCGCTCGGGCGGACGGCTCGACGGGAGCGCGCTGCTCGGCAGAGCGCGCGCCGCGCTGGCCGAGATCGCGGGCGCCGCGGCCGAGGAATACACCACATACGTGCGGGCGCTGGACGAGGCGGGGGCCGGGCAGCGCCCGCTGGCCACGCGGCTGTCGCGCAAGGAGCTGGGCACTCCGGCGGTGGCGACGGCCGTGGCCGCGGTGGCGGCCTTCGGTACGGATCTGGCGTACGGCACGGGCGCGGGCGCGGCGCTGGGTGTCGGCGCCGCCGTGGTGGTGGCGGGCGCCGCGGCCACGGTGGTGAAGCTGACCACGGGTCATCTGCCGGCGGCGCACGCGCAGGCGGGGAAGCGGGGACAGCCCGGCGGCCAGGAGCAGTTGCGGCTCCAGTGGCTGACGGCGCTGGAGGTGCGGGGCATCCGGCCGTTTCTGGACCAGCAGCGCATGCTGGCGGCGACCCGCGGCAGCGGCACGCGGTCCAAGACGGCCGCCGGCCAGGCCTCCCGGGGCCCGCAGCTGCGCGGCGGGGACCGCAGCGCAGCGGCCCGGCAGCGCTCCGTACTGGAGCATTCGTTCTCCCAACTGCCGCGTCCCGACGGGCCGTTCGCGGGCCGCCGGGCCGAGCTGACGCAGATCGCGCAGTGGGTGCACGCGGCCCGCGCCAGTACGGAGACCAAGCCGACGGTGGTGGTGCTGCACGGCGAGCCGGGTGCGGGGCGGACGGCGCTGGCGGTGCGGGCGACCCACCAGCTGCGCGATCAGTTCCGTGGCGCGTGCGTGGTCGACCTGCGCGGCGACACGTCCGGCGAGATGCCGCTGCCGACCCGGAACGCCCTGCTGCATCTGCTGAACCGGCTCGGCGCGCCCCGCGAGCAGCTGCTGTTCCGCGAGCGGGCGTCCCAGGAACAGCACGTCAAGCGGCTGACCGAGCTCTATCACCAGCATGTGGCGGGACTTCCGGTGACGGTCCTGCTGGACGACGCCTCGGATCCCGAGCAGGTGCGCACGCTGGTGCCGGACCGCTCCGACAGCCTGGTGCTGGTCACCTCCCGCGAGCCGCTGGAACTTCCCGATGACCTCCAGGCCTGGGTGCACCAGCTGCCGGTGGGGCCGCTGGACGCGGCGGGCACCGAAGAACTGCTGCGGGCGATGGCCGCGGCGGACGGGACGGCCGACGAGGCGGGCCCCTACGACGCGCAGGCGATCGAGCAGATCCTGGAACGGTGCGCGGGTCTGCCGCTGGCCCTGCGGGTGGCGGGCTCCTCGGTGGGCGCGCGCACCCCGGCCGCGCTGGCCGCGGATCTGGCGTCGTACGACGCGGCGACGCCGGTGGAGCGGGCCCTGTCGCTGCGCTACGCCGACCAGTCGGAGACGGCCCGGCGGCTGCTGCGCCGGCTGGCGCTGGTGGGCCGGGCGTCCTTGGGCGCGGCGGCCGCGGCGGCGCTGCTGGGGGTGGAAAACCCGGAGGCGGAGCGGCAGTTGACGACGCTGGCGGAGGCCGGGCTGATAGAGCACGTACGCGGCAAGCGCTACCGCCTGCACACCCTGGTGCACCGCTTCGCGTACGACCGGCTGGCCACCGAGGAGGCGCCGGAGGAGCGGGTCGCGGCCCAGGAGCGACTGATCCGCGGCTATGCGGAGCTGGCCGACTCGGTCATCCGCTTGGTCGACGGCCGTACGTCGACGCGCGCCGACCGCTTCGGATCACACGGCTTCACCTCCCTGGACGCCGCCCTGCAGTGGCTGGACGACGAGTCCAGCTTCATCACGGCAGCGCTGGCGCACGCCGACCCGGACGTGGACCAGGCGACGGTCTCGCATCTGCTGGGCGCGCTGGCCGACTACTGCCTGCTGCGCGGCGACCTCTACCGCCTGGGGGAGCTGAACGAACTGACCCGGGCGGTCGGCCAGGGCCTGCTGATGCGTTCGGTGCAGTGGCGTACGGGCGTCGCGGCCCGGCAGCTGGGCGAGCTGGACAGGGCGCGCACCACCCTGTCGTCGGTCGTCGACCTGTACTTCGAGGCGCAGCATCCGGCGGGCGCCGCCCGTGCGCTGCGGGACCTGGGCATCACCCTCCAGCAGCAGGGCAATCTGACCGAGGCCGCGGCCAAGCTGCGGGAGGCGCTGGAGATGCAGTCCGCCCCCGATATGCACGGCGACCGGGCCTGGACCCTGCATGCACTGGCGGCGGTGGAGCGGGACAGGGCCCAGATCGCCGAGGCGCTCGCCATGCTCCGCGAGGCGCTGGAACTGCACGAGGAGAGCGAGAGCGTGCACGGCCAGGCGTGGGCGCACTTCCAGCTCGGCCAGGTGTATCTGCGGATGGGCGAGGTGCCGCGGGCGGAGGAGGCGCTGGGCGCCGCGATGGAGCTCTACGGGCGGACGCAGGACGAGCGCGGCGAGGCCTGGGCGATGACCCAGCTGGCGCGCGCCCGGCTGGTGGACGGTGACCCGGATCCGGCCGGCGACCAGCTGCGGCAGGCGCTGTCGCTGCACCAGCGGCACGAGGACGCCCGCGGCGAGGCCTGGACGATGTACTACCTGGGCCAGGCACTGGAGGAGCAGGGCGAGCAGGACGCGGCGCTGCGGCAGCTGGAGCGGTCGCGCACGATGTTCAGCCGGATGCAGGACGGCTACGGCCTGGCGTGCGCCCGGCACCATTCGGGGCGGGTCACCCGGGACCTTCGGGCCGCGCAGACGGGTTCGCTGCGCAACAGCGGCTTCGCCCGGCAGCTGCTCCAGGACGCACGCAAGGACTTCCAGCGGATCGCGGTGCCGCACGGCGAGGCCTGGTCGTGCCTGGAGCTGGTGATCATCGACGCCGGCAACGGCCGGGCGTCGCAGGCCCTGGAGCTGGCCGACGAGGCGGCGCGGATCTTCGCCGGCTACGGCGACCGGCGCGGCGAGGACTGGGCCCGTTTTCTGCGCTGCACGCTGCTGCCGTTCGCCTCGCCGGGCGGCTCCGTGGTGGGCACGGCCGTGGCGCAGGAGGAGCTGGCGCAGCTCGTACGGGACGGGCACCCGGCCCGCGACGGGAAGCTGACGGAGTGCGCCGAGGCATTCGCGCTGATGCTGGAGCGCGGCGTGGAGCCGGAAACGGGGTGGCAGGCGTGGGGGGGGGGGGGGGGGGGGGGGGGGGGGGGGGGGGGGGCCCGGGGGGGGGGGGGGGGGGGGGCGGGCCCGGCGCCCGCCCCGCCACGCGCGTGAGGTCATGGGCACAGCCGTCACGCCGGCCGCGGCGGACTGACGCCGGGGCACCGGTCTCCGGGTCCCGGCCCGCCGGCCGACGCGGAGCCCGCGCCCGGATTCGGCGCGGCGACCGCACAGGTACGGCTCGCCGACCGCCTGGGTACGGCTCGCTGACCGCTTGGATCAGCGAGCCGCCGGGCCGGTCGGCCGGCCGTAACCCATCGGCCGGCCGTCGACCGCACCCGGTCCGGGGTGTGCCCGAAGGTTCCTCAGCTGGTCTTCGGCTTCGGCACCGCCGGAGCGGCGGAGGCGGCCGCCTGGCCCTCCTCCGGTGCCTCCTCGAAGTCCACCTTCTTCATCTGCTTGTTCATGGACTTCATCAGCAGCCACACGGCGCCGCCGATGATCGCGAAGACGATGAAGCCGAGGACGCCGGGGGTCACCTTGTCCTTGTCGAAGCTGTCGGCAAGGGTGACGAAGTGCGTCATGGCGAGGGTGCTGGTCGCGCTCATCATGGGGTCAATTGTTGCGGATGCCTGCGAAGAGGTCGTCCTCGGGGAGGGAAGTGTCCACGAGCGACTTCGCGAGCTCGTACTCCTCCGTCGGCCAGACCTCGCGCTGGATGTCCATCGGGACCCGGAACCAGCCGCCGTCCGGGTCGATCTGGGTGGCGTGCGCGATCAGTGCCTTGTCGCGGATCTCGAAGAAATCGGCGCACGGGATGTAGGTGGTCAGGGTGCGCTCGCGCTGCTCGAACTGCTTCCAGCGCTCCAGCCACTCGCCGTACGGCGAGTCCATGCCGCGCTCCAGCAGTGCCTCGTGGAGCGCGATGGTGCGCGGCTTGTTGAAGCCCTGGTTGTAGTAGAGCTTCTGGGGCTGCCAGGGCTCACCGGCCTCCGGGTACTTCTCCGGGTCGCCGGCCGCCTCGAAGGCCACCATCGTGATCTTGTGGGTCATGATGTGGTCCGGGTGCGGATAGCCGCCGTTCTCGTCGTAGGTCGTGATGACCTGCGGCTTGAACTCGCGGATCAGCTTCACCAGGGGCGCCGCCGCCTCCTCGACGTCCTGCAGCGCGAAGCAGCCCTCGGGCAGCGGCGGCAGGGGGTCGCCCTCGGGCAGGCCGGAGTCGACGAAGCCCAGCCACTCCTGCTTGACGCCCAGGATCTCCCGGGCCTCGTCCATTTCCTGCTTCCGCACCTCGTGGATGTGCTCCTCGATGTACGGGTCCCCCTGGAGCTTGGGGTTGAGGATGGAGCCTCGCTCACCACCGGTGCAGGTGGCGACCAGCACGTCCACCCCCTCGGACACGTACTTGGCCATGGTGGCCGCACCCTTGCTCGACTCGTCGTCGGGGTGGGCATGGACCGCCATCAATCGCAGCTGCTCAGTCAAGACTCGATCCTCATTGAAAGGCTGGGTGAAAGGCTGGAGAAGATGCCTCCTATAGTGACCGAAGCGGGGGGCGCTGTATTCCCTGGACCCGCTCCCGGGCCGGAGGCCCGCCGGGGCTCCACCACTCAAGGGCCCCGCACAGGTCCCCGTACCAGGAGGAATGACCATGACGGCGGTGCGTGACGGGCTCCCGGACGGACGCTACGGCCGCTCCGCGGACCAGCGCGCGGACCGCCGGCTCAAGATCATCGGCGCGGTGCTGGGCGTCGCGCTGCTCGGGGTGATCGGCTGGACCGGCGCCTCGTACATCGCCGGGCAGGACCTCAGCGGCCGGATCATCACCTGGGACGCGGTGTCCGACAGCGCCGTCAAGGTGCATCTCGAGGTCATCAAGGACAAGGACGACAAGGGCGTGTGCACGCTCCGCTCGCAGGCCGAGGACGGCTCCGAGGTGGGGCGCAAGGACGTCACCATCGACCAGCGCACGGACCAGGTGAACACCGAGGTCACGTTGCGCACCACCAAGCGGGCGACCAATGCCGTACTGGTCGGCTGTCAGGCGGCCGGCGGCAACTGACAGGGGCATGTCGCACCGCCGCGTCGCGCCTCCGGCATGCCCGGCGCACGGGGCCGGGCGCCGCGCGGGGTAACCGCCTCTGAGCAGCGACGATGCGCCGCTGTGCGTTCGCTGTGGATTTCCCCCTCCCCGTTTTGTGCCGGAATTGTTAGGCTCGTGGTTTCGCCCACCCGTGAAGGCGCAAACCTTCCTGGTAGGGCGTTTGATTTATCCCCAGTACCGACGAGGAGCACCTGTGACCCAGACCAGCGAAAACGTCACCTGGCTTACCCAGGAGGCGTATGACCAGCTCAAGGCCGAGCTGGAGCACCTGTCTGGTCCCGCCCGCGCCGAGATCACCGAAAAGATCGCGGCGGCCCGCGAGGAGGGCGACCTCAAGGAGAACGCCGGGTATCACGCCGCCAAGGAAGAGCAGGGCAAGCAGGAGCTTCGTGTCCGCCAGCTGACCCAGCTGCTGCAGACGGCGAAGGTCGGCGAGGCTCCCGCCGCCACCGGCGTCGTCGCTCCCGGCACGGTCGTCACCATCGCGTTCGACGGAGACCCGGACGACACGCTCGAGTTCCTGCTGGCCTCGCGGGAGTACGCGAGCTCGGACATCGAGACCTACTCCCCGCAGTCCCCGCTGGGCACGGGCGTGAACGGCAAGAAGATCGGCGACACCGCGGAGTACGAGCTCCCGAACGGCAAGAAGGCAACCGTGAAGATCCTCGAGGCCAAGCCGTACTCCGGCTGAGCCCCGGCATCACACAGGGCAAGAAGCGGCCCGGAGCCTGAGGAGCGCTCCGGGCCGCTTCGCTGTGTGTACACAACCTTCCACACCCCGCACGGAGCGTGGGAACGAATCACTCTCCGTAATCGTTGCCGTAAAAGGAAGTCGGGAGGGCCGGCCGCCCGGCTCAGGCCGTCGCCGACCGGTACTTGCGCACCGCCAGGGTCCGGAAGAGCGCGATGATCAGCAGCGACCAGATCACCGAGGCCACCACCGGGTGCTCCATCGGCCAGGCTCCGGTCACCGATGTGGGGACGTCGGGGATGGTGTTGCCGAACAGGTCGCGGGCCGCGGCCACGGTGGCGCTGAACGGGTTCCACTCCGCGACGTGCTGGAGGAAGGCCGGCATGCCGTCGACCGGCACGAAGGCGTTGGAGATGAAGGTGAGCGGGAAGAGCCAGATCAGCCCGCCGGAGGTGGCCGCCTCGGGGGTACGGACCGAAAGGCCGATCAGCGCGCCGATCCAGGAGAAGGCGTAGCCGAGGAGCAGCAGCAGGCAGAAGCCGGCCAGCACCGAGAGGATGTTCTCGTGTGTGCGCCAGCCGATCAGCAGCGCGACGACCGCCAGCACCACGAGCGTCAGCGCGGTCTGCACGAGGTCGGCCAGAGTGCGGCCGGTGAGCACCGCGCCACGGGACATCGGCAGCGAGCGGAACCGGTCGATCAGCCCCTTGTGCATGTCGTCGGCGATGCCCGCGCCCGCGCCGGCCGTGGCGAAGGTGACGGTCTGCGCGAAGATGCCGGCCATCAGGAATTCACGGTATGCCTGGGCGTTGCCCACCGGGGCGCCGGGGATGTTGATGGAGCCGCCGAAGACGTAGGTGAACAGCACCACGAACATGATCGGCTGGATCAGTCCGAAGATCACCATCTCGGGGATGCGCATCATCCGGATGAGATTGCGCTTGGCCACGACCAGGGAGTCGCGTACGGACCGGCCGACGCCGCCGCGTGGGCGGGGGGCGCGGGCCGGGGCCGTTTCGGTCGCCGTCGTCACTTCACGCCCTCCTTGTCGGCCGCCTCGCGGGCCGTGTCCCCTATGGCGGCCGGCTCGCCCGCCGGGGCGCCCTTGCGGCCCTTCTTCTGGCCCTTCTTCTGACGGCCGCCGACGCCGCCCCCGCCGCCTTCCGCGCCCCCGTCCGCCGCCTCGGCGGCATGCCCGGTCAGCGAGATGAAGACATCGTCGAGGGTCGGGCGGCGCAGCCCGATGTCGTCGATCTCCACGCCGCGGGTGTCCAGTTCGCGGATGATCTCGGCGAGCAGCTTGGCGCCGCCGGTCACCGGAACCGTGATCTTGCGGGTGTGCGGTTCGACGGTGCTCTCGCCCTTGCCGAAGCCGCGCAGGACCTCCTCGGCGACGGAGATGTGCTCGGCGGCGTGC
Source organism: Streptomyces sp. NPDC053427 (assembly GCF_044544985.1). Lineage (NCBI taxonomy): Bacteria > Bacillati > Actinomycetota > Actinomycetes > Kitasatosporales > Streptomycetaceae > Streptomyces > Streptomyces sp. NPDC053427. The sequence continues at coordinate 194,495 of NZ_JBITYA010000004.1, forward strand.
ACCACGACCTCGACGCGTTCGCCGCCGGTGCGGGCCTTGAGCTGGTCGGAGGTGCCACGGGCGATGACCTTGCCGTGGTCGACGACGCAGATGTCGTGCGCGAGGCGGTCGGCCTCCTCCAGGTACTGCGTGGTGAGCAGCAGGGTCGTGCCGCCCGCGACGAGCTCCTGGATGACGTCCCACAGCTGCTGGCGGTTGCGCGGGTCCAGGCCGGTGGTCGGCTCGTCCATGAACATCACGGGCGGGCTGACGACCAGTGCGGCGGCGAGGTCGAGGCGGCGGCGCATTCCGCCGGAGTAGGTCTTGGCGGTGCGGTCGGCGGCGTCGGAGAGGTTGAAGCGCTCCAGCAGTTCGCCGGCCCGCCGCTTCGCGTCCCGGCCGCTCATCTGGTAGAGCTGCCCGACCATCATGAGGTTCTCGCGGCCGGTCAGATACTCGTCCACGGCGGCGAACTGGCCGGACAGTCCGATGGCGCGGCGCACCTGGTCGGGGTGTGCGAGGACGTCGATCCCGGCGACCTCGGCCCTGCCGTGGTCGGGTCGGAGGAGGGTCGTCAGGACCCGTACGGCGGTGGTTTTGCCGGCTCCGTTGGGGCCGAGCATTCCCAGGACGGTTCCTTCGGGTACGTCGAGATCGACGCCGTCCAGAGCCCGTACGTCACCGAATGATTTCACCAGACCTTCGGCGTAAATGGCGCCTGGCATGTGGGTACTCCCATGGCTTGGGTTAGTTCCAGGTCGAATATTACGGTTGCCGGACTTTGTACGCCCTGCGGGCAGTTACCCACACGGACAGCTACTCCGTGCTCATTTGTCCGCAGCGAGTCGCCACGGCGCACCGACGTCCCGACGAACCGACAGCGGGATGCTACTTCAAACGCGATACATCGCGATACAGGTTGAGTGGAGGTTCGATACGGGTTTCGGGTTCCGTACGTCCGATGTACGGGAGGCGGCGTACGCGAATGGACGTACGAGAGTAGGCGCGCGGGAGGCCGCACGGGAGGGGTCGGACGCGAGGGAACATGCCTGCGGCGCCGCGGTTCCTCCGCGGCGCCGCACCTCACCCGGCGGGGACCGGCCCCGCTACGCGATGACGAAGTACCCCGCCTCGCGCAGCGCCGCGCCCACCTCGGCGCAGTGCTCCGGGCCCTTGGTCTCCAGCTGGATCTCGACCTCCACCTCCGTCAGTCCGAGCCGGGGGTCGAGCCGTACGTGGCCCACGTCCAGGACGTTGGCGTCGACCACCGTCAGCACACCCAGCAGCGTCGCCAGCGCGCCCGGCCGGTCCGTCAGCCGCAGCCGCAGCGAGAGGTAGCGTCCGGCGGCGGCCATGCCGTGCCGCAGGACCCGCTGCATCAGCAGCGGGTCGACGTTGCCGCCGGACAGCACCGCGACGACCGGCCCCTCGAACGTCTCCGGGTGGGACAGCAGCGCCGCCACCGGGCTCGCCCCGGCCGGTTCCACCACCTGCTTCGCCCGCTCCAGGCACAGCAGCAGCGCGCTGGAGAGCTCGTCCTCGGAGACCGTACGGACCTCGTCCACCAGCTCATGGACGATCCGGAACGGCACATCGCCCGGCCGTCCGACCTTGATCCCGTCGGCCATCGTGGTCAGCGCCTCGATGGCCACCGGGTGCCCGGCCTCCAGCGACGGCGGGTAGCAGGCCGCGCCCGCCGCCTGTACGCCGATGACCTTCACATCCGGGCGCAGCGCCTTGACCGCCACCGCGACCCCGGCGGCCAGCCCGCCGCCGCCGATCCCGACGACGATGGTGCGCACCTCCGGGCACTGCTCGAGGATCTCCAGGCCGAGCGTGCCCTGGCCCGCGATGATGTCCCGGTGGTCGAAGGGGTGGATGAAGACCGCGCCGGTCTCCTTCGCGTACTCCTCGGCGGCGGCCAGCGTCTCGTCGACCACCTGCCCGTGCAGCCGGACCTCGGCGCCGTACTCGCGGGTCGCGGCGACCTTCGGCAGCGGCGCCCCGGCCGGCATGAACACCGTCGAGCGCACCCCCAGCAGGGACGCCGCCAGCGCCACGCCCTGCGCGTGGTTGCCGGCGCTGGCCGCCACCACACCGGCCGCCCGCTCCTGCGGGGAGAGCCCGGCGATCCGTACGTAGGCGCCGCGGATCTTGAAGGAGCCGGTGCGCTGGAGGTTCTCGCACTTGAGGTGCACGGGGGAGCCCACCAGCCCGGAGAGATAGCGGCTGCCCTCCAGGGGAGTGGCGCGGGAGACGCCGGAGAGCAGTTTGTGCGCCTCGCGTACGTCGTCGACGGTGATCGCGGCGATCGGGTCCTCGGCGTCCGGGCTGCCGGCGATCGCGGCGGCGTCCGGGAGCGTGGCGACGGGAGGCTCCTGGGGCGTGCGAGGCGTGTGATCGGCCATGCCGCCAGTCTTACAGTTCGGCCCGTCCCGGGCCTTTTCGACCGGATGGCGAGATCCGCCGTACGGCGCGGAACGGTCTCGGCCACCTCACGGGGTGTTATCGGAACGACGGGGTCGGTACCGTCCCGGCAGCATCCGCGTACGCTGTCCTCCCATCCATACGCACCTCCATGAAGCGAGCTCCCGGCCATGCCCACCTCTTCGGACATGACGACCCACCCCGACACCGCTCTCCTCGACGCGCTGCAGCACCAAGTGGCCGTCTTCGCCCGCCGCGCCGAACAGAGCCGACTGGGTGGCGTCGGGCAGGCGCGCAACTCCATGGACCGCGCCGCCTATCTGCTGCTCAACCGCCTCGACCAGGAGGGGCCGATGGGCGTCAAGGCCCTGGCCGCCGGGATGGGCATCGACTCGTCGACGGTCACCCGCCAGGTGGCGCCCCTGGTGGACGCCGGGCTGGTCAGCCGCGCCACCCACCCCGAGGACGGCCGGGCCGTGGTGCTCCAGCTGTCCGAGCGCGGCCGGGCCCGCCTGGAGGAGGTGCGCGCCTCGCGCCGTGCGCTGATGGCCCTGGTGACGGAGGACTGGTCGCCGGAGGACCGGGACGCGTTCTGCGCGCTCCTCACCCGCTTCAACGCCTCCCTCGCCACGCTCACCGCGTCGCTGGCGCCGGCCGGACCCGCGTCCTGACGCACGCCGGGGCGCCCGCGCCGTGACGTCCCCTGCCGCGCCTCTTGACCGGCCGCCCGCCCTGCCGTGCCATAGGAGGCCAGTGCCGTAGGTGGCCGTCGGCGTAGGTGGCCGCTGCCGTGGGTGGCCGCTGTGGTAGGCGGCGCGTGCGGTGGACGGCCGGTGCAGCGGCCGGTGCAGCAGGCGGCCCTGCGGTCAGCGGGTCCGTCAGCCGGGAGGGGCGGTGCGAGAGCGGCGGTGGGCGCGGGAGCGCTGCCGCGCCCGGGAGTTCGAGTTGTTCGTGGCGGGCGCGGCGGGCCGGCTGCTGCATGCCGCCACCCTGCTGACCGGCGAGCCCGACGACCGACCGGCTCCGGCCGCCGAGAAGTTGCTGGTCTGCGCGCTGTCGCGGACGTACGCGGCCTGGGACGGGCTGCGCGGCGAGGACCCCTACGACCGCGCCCGCCAGGAACTCGCCGCCCGCTTCGCGCACACCGCCTGGCGGCATCGCAGGCCGCGCGGCGGCCTCCTGGACCGGCTCTCGCCCCAGGAGCGGCTGGTCCTCGTGCTACGGCTCTACGAGGACGTGGCCGAGGAGCAGACCGCGGCCCAACTGGGCCTGCCCGCCGAACGGGTGCATGCCCTGTGCCTGCGGGCCGTCGCCCGGATGTGCAGCCGTCGGCCGCATCCGTCCTCCGTTCCGGCGGCGCCATGAGTCCGCGGGACCGCGAGGAGACGGAGGTACGGCGGATGCTGGCCGGGCCGCATCCGCCCGTACCGCCCGATCTGGCCGTACGGGCCACCGCCCGCGGCCGCCGGCTGCTTGCGCGGCGGCGCCTGCTGCGCCGCACCGGCCGGCTGCTCGCGCTCCTCGCGCTGGCGGCGCTGCTGGTCTGGGCCATGCATCAGCCCTGGCTGCCGCCGCCGGTCCGCATCACCCCTCCGGTGGAGGGGTGGTGAACCGCTTCACCGGCCGTGAAGCGGTTCGCGGGCGCCACGGGTCCGAGGACCGGAAGGCCGACGGGCTCCGGTCAGCCGAGGGCCTGCGTGAGGTCCGCCAGCAGATCGTCGACGGACTCGATGCCCACCGACAGCCGTACGAGGTCGCCCGGCACCTCCAGCGCGGACCCGGCCGTCGAGGCGTGCGTCATCCGCCCCGGGTGCTCGATCAGCGACTCCACGCCGCCCAGCGACTCCCCCAGGGTGAACAGCTTCGCGCGGTTGCAGACCTCCACGGCCTCCTGCTCGCCGCCCGCCACCTGGAAGGACACCATCCCGCCGAAGGACCGCATCTGCTTGGCGGCGACCTCGTGGCCGGGGTGCTCGGACAGGCCCGGGTAGTAGACGCGGGTGACCTTCTTGTGGGAGGCCAGCAGCTCGGCGACGCGGGCCGCGTTGGCGCTGTGCCGGTCCATCCGTACGGCCAGGGTCTTGATGCCGCGCATCACCAGCCAGGCGTCGAACGGCCCGGCGATCGCGCCCATCGCGTTCTGGTGGTAGGCGAGTTCCTCGCCCAGCGCCTCGTCGTTGACGACCAGCGCGCCGCCCACGACGTCCGAGTGCCCGCCCATGTACTTGGTCGTCGAGTAGACCACCACGTCCGCGCCCAGGGCGAGCGGCTGCTGGAGGTAGGGGCTGGCGAAGGTGTTGTCGACGACGAGCTTGGCGCCCGCCTCCCGGGCGATGCCGGCCAGCGCCGCGATGTCGCTGATGCCGAGCAGCGGGTTGCTGGGCGTCTCGACCCAGATCGCCTTCGTACGGGGCCGCAGTGCGTCGCGTACGGCCTGCGGGTCGGAGGTGTCGGCCACCGACCACTCCACGCCCCAGCGCTCGACGACCTTCGCGAACAGACGGAAGGTGCCGCCGTAGGCGTCGTTGGGGATGACGACATGGTCGCCGGGGGTCAGCAGGGTGCGCAGCAGGCAGTCCTCGGCGGCGAGGCCGGAGGCGAAGGCGAGGCCGCGGCGGCCGCCGTCGAGGGCCGCGAGATTCTCCTCCAGGGCGGTACGGGTCGGATTGGCGCTGCGGCTGTACTCGTAGCCGCCGCGCAGTCCGCCCACACCGTCCTGCTTGTAAGTAGAGACCTGGTAGATGGGCGGTACCACCGCGCCGGTGGCCTGGTCAGGCTCCTGACCTGCGTGGATGGCAAGGGTTTCGAAATGCTGGTGGCGCTGGTCGCGCTGATCGCTCATGCCTGCCGAGCGTAGTCGGCCGCGCAAGGGAACTTTCCGGAACTTTCTGCTTCGCTGGAGAGTGAATACATACGACAGTTCCCGCTCACTACGATCTCGTCACTCCGATCCGCCTACTCCGATCCGTCACCAGGCTCCACCCCCTCCCCTCTCAGCCCCTCCACCGACCGGGACACACCACATGGATGCTCTGCTCGTGCTCCTCGCCGCGACCGCCCTCGGCGGTTTCGTCTTCCTGCCCTGGATGCGGCGACGGCGGGCCGTACAGCAGACCCGGCAGGGGCTGGTGGTGGCCACCGACCCGATGGCGGGCTATGGCTTCGTGCCGCTCGACGAACTCGACGTACGGCTGCCCGGCCCCGATCAGGAGCTGGACGACGCGCTCGCCCGGATACGGCATACCCGCGACTGGCGCCCGGCGGCGGAGCTGCTGAAGTCCACCGGGGACAACTGGGAGCTGCGGTGGCAGCGGGTCCAGACGCTGGCGGGCTCGGCGGCGTTCGAGCTGGCGCAGGATGGGGCCGAGGACGCCTCGCGCGACGGCGGGCAGCGGGCCGGCGGCATCTGGCTGCGCACCTGGCGGCTGGAGTCCCCCAAGGACCCCGGCGGCGCGCAGACGCACGCCCAGTTCCTGGTCCTCCAGGCGCTGCGCGACCCCGGCTCCCAGGACTTCCGCATGATCCTGGAGGAGGCCCGTACGGTCTGCCGCGAGGCGGCACTGCTGGCGCCCGGCAGCCCCGTCCCGTACATCACGGAGCTGGCCGTCGCCCGCGGCCTGGGCGAGCGCCGCGCCGACTACGAAGAGCTGTGGTCCAAGGTCGCCCAGCGCGCCCCGCATCACATGGGCGCGCATCTGGCCGCGCTCCCGTACTGGTCGGAGAAGTGGCACGGCACCCGCAAGGACGCCGAGGCGTTCGCCGAGCGCGCGGCGGCCGGGGCGCCGGCGAACAGCCTCCTCCCGGCCCTGCCCCTCTTCGCGGTGTACGAGCACCTCCCCGAGGCCAATATGGTCCGCAGCCTCTATCAGAGCGCGGTGGTCGAGCGGGCCATCGAGGGCGCCCACTTCGCCCTGGGCCAGGCGCCTGCCGATCACCCGATGGCCCCGCACGTCCGCCATCTGCTGGTCTGGTTCCTGGTCCGCGCCGAGCGCTACGCCGAGGCGATGGAGCAGCTTCGCCTGGTCGACGGCCATGTGGGCGCCGTTCCCTGGTCCTACGGCCGCAGCCCCGCAGCCGAGTACGCCGCCTACCGCGCCCTGGCCATCGCCGGCTGGGAGCAGCTGGGCGGCACATCGGCGGGCTTCCCGCCGGAGGGCCGCTGACGGCCGTACGGAATGCGGGCCGGTTGCCGAACGTTGCCCCATTGACCGCGTCCCCTCTCCCCTCCTCGTCCCCCTCCTCGCCCTCTGGAGCCTGATCCTGATGCTGTTCTCCCGCTTCAAGAACCACCTCCCCACCCCCGAGGAAGCGCTCAAGGGCCGCCCGGAGCGGGAGTTCACCGTCCCCGACCGGCACACCGTCCTCGGCAACCCGTTGCTCGGCCCGTACCCCGAGGGCCTGGAGACCGCCGACTTCGGCCTGGGCTGCTTCTGGGGCGCCGAGCGCAAGTTCTGGCAGGCCGAAGGCGTCTGGACCACCCTCGTCGGCTACCAGGGCGGGCACACCCCCAACCCCACCTACGAAGAGGTCTGCAGCGGCCACACCGGCCACACCGAGGCCGTCCGCGTCGTCTACGACCCCGAGGTCGTCCCGTACACGGACCTCCTGAAGCTCTTCTGGGAATCGCACGACCCGACCCAGGGCTTCCGCCAGGGCAACGACACCGGCACCCAGTACCGCTCCGCCGTCTACACCCACTCCCCCGCCCAGCAGGCGGCCGCCGAGGCCTCCCGCGACGCCTACCGTGCCGTCCTCCAGAAGTCCGGTTACGGCGACATCACCACCGAAATCCTCCCCGCCGACGGCCGGCCGTTCTATCCGGCCGAGGGGTATCACCAGCAGTATCTGGACCGCAACATTAACGGCTACTGCGGCATCGGCGGGACGGGCGTGGCCTGCCCGATCGGCATCGCCGAGGCGCCGGCTTCAGACAGGTAGGGAGCCGGTACACATACCGGCGTTCGCTACGCCGTGGTCCCACGTGCCAGCTCGCCGGCCCGCCCCGCGCGCTTGCCCAAACTCCAGGACGAGAGCCGTAAGTCTGGCTACCATCCGAGGAGATCGGTCGGGCAAGCGAGGGGGCGGAAACCGGAGTGATCCACAAGGTCTCGATTCCCAAGAGTCAGGTCTTCAAGGTTCTTAAGCTCGAAGAAGGTCACTTTACCGACCTAAAGGCTATCGAGATCGCACCCGCGAAACTCACGAAGGCCATCGCAGCCTTCGCGAATGCAGATGGCGGGGAGCTATACGTCGGCATCGACGAAGGCCCCGAGGGCAAGAACCACAGGTGGCGCGGGTTCGCGAACATGGAGGCAGCAAACGGCCACCTGCAGGTTTTCGATGAACTATTCCCCCTGGGTGGCGGCTTCCTCTACGAATTCCTCACCTGCGATGGGGAACTCGGTCTCGTCCTTCATGTAATCATTCAGAAAACGAAGGACATCAAGTACGCTAGCGACAGCAAGGCCTACATCCGACGCGGCAGTCAGAGCATTCCAGTCGGGCCCGACGGAATGGAGCGGCTGCGGCGCAACAAAGGGATAACATCCTTCGAGTCGGAGACTGTCGCGGCACCCGTCGATCTTATCTCAAATTCGCTGACGATCATCGACTTCATGCTGAGTAGCATTCCCACAGGGGAGCCGGAGGTCTGGCTTCGAAAGCAGATGATGATCGTCACCGACAAGCCCACAGTGGCTGGCGTGCTCCTGTACTCGGACGAACCGCAGGCGGTGCTGCCGAAGAGGTGCGCTATCAAGGTCTATCGCTACAAGACCACCGACCCTGAAGGGTCTCGCGAGAACCTCGCGTTCGATCCTCTCACGATCGAGGGCTCGCTGTACGAGCAAATCAAGCAGGCCGTAGCGAAGACCTCCGAGCTCATCGAAGGAGTCAAAGTCCTCGGGCCTGAGGGTCTCACCTCGATCACATACCCGTTCGAGACGCTGCACGAAATCATCACTAACGCTGTAATCCACCGAGACTACGGAACAGCAGACGATGTACATGTGCGAATTTTCGACAATCGCGTTGAGGTTGAGAGCCCAGGTAGGTTGCCGGCGCACATGACGACGGCCAACATCCTCAAGGAACGCTTCTCGCGAAACGGCGCGATCGTTCGACTGATCAATAAATTCCCCGACCCTCCAAACAAAGACGTTGGCGAGGGTCTGGCGACTGCGTTCGCTGCGATGAAAAAGCTGAAATTGAAAGACCCCGTGATCGAGGAGCGAGATAACTCTGTTCGAGTAAATATTCGCCACGAGCGTCTCGGATCACCAGAAGAAATCATCATGCAGTACCTGGAGACTCACCCGGAAATCAACAACCGGACGGTCAGGACCCTTACCGGGATCGGGTCGGAGAACAAGGTAAAGACTATCTTTCTGCGCCTAATCGACGCTGGGCAAATCGAACGTGTTCCAGGGAAGCGCGGCAGCGCTTCCGCGTACAGGCGCATCGGCACGTCCTCAGGGGATGCCGAATCCTGACAGGTACCGGGGATCAGCGAGTTCCGCGCCTTTCCTGTTTTGGAAAGATCACCCTCTTGACCCTTCCATCACCACCTCGGGAGCATCGAACCTAACAGGCGTACACCGACATGTGGGGGCGAGGATGCTGCGGAAGCTGTCCGGTGACCCGGAGTGCAAGAACGGAACGTGCCCGACGCTGTGGGGCACCGAGGAGGGCACGGACTACGTGGTCCAGGGGTACGTCGTCACCGACCCTGAGAGACTGGCTCAACTCGATCTGCCTGAAGGTGAGACGGCCGTCTTGGTACCGGCCTCGGTCCTGGAGGAGTACTTCCGTGCTCAGCGGTGAGGAGTTCGGCCGACTCTTCGAGACGTTCGAGCGGACCGCCTTTCGACTGGAGACGCTCGCCGTCTACGACGTCGAAGAGGAGCGCGAGGAGCTCGAACGATTCCTCGCGGGTGGGGATATGGGCCCCGACTGGGATGACAATCCTTGGGTGCGGTCGATGACCAACAAGGGCAAGGAAGTCTCGCGTGTCCACGTCCTCCGGTCCCCGCTGACCCACTACCTCCGGTACGAACTGGCCGCCTATCCAGGCAACATCGCGGCCGGCGAATCCATTGGCATCATCGATCTGGCCGAGCATGACGTGAGCGGCCTGCCGGATCACGACTTCTGGCTGTTCGACGACCGAGCCGTGTACCAGATGCACTACACGCCTGAGGGCGCGTTCATCGGTGGTGAGCTGGTCTCCTCGGACGAGATCGCCAAGTACCAGGGCTACCGGGACCAGGCGCTGGCCGCAGCTGTGCCTTTCTCGCAGTACTGGGAGCGGCACCGCTGACCACGGACTCAATCGGCAGAGCCCTGCGGGCACTCCGCGACGCATCCGGTCTCACGGGTGATGCGGTGGCCCGCAGGGCTTCTATGTCTGCCGGAAAGCTGTCGAAGATCGAGACCGGCAGGGTGCGACCGACCGTCCAGGACGTGGACCTGGTCCTCACCGCCATGGGTGTGAGCAGGGAGGTCAAAGAAGAGTTCCTGGCGGCAGCCCGCGCTGAAGCCACCGAGGCCACCGCATGGCGCCTGCTGCGCCGCATGGGCCCGTGGAAGCACCAGAAGACAATCCGGGCCATCGAGGCTGGCACGACCACGCTCAGGCTCTTCCAGGGCCAGCTCATCCCTGGGCTCCTCCAGACCCCCGAGTACGCCTCTTCCGTCTTCTCCCTGCCTCCGGCCCTCCCGGAGGAGTCCAGGGCCAAGACCGTGGCGGCCCGCCTCGAACGGCAATCCGTCCTGTACGAGCCAGGCAGGTCCTTCCACTTCCTGATCTGCGAGCACGTACTCCGGTGGCGCATCAGCGAGCCCGTGGTCATGGCGCTTCAGCTTGACCGGCTCGTGTCCGTGTCCCGTCTGCCCAACGTCTCGCTGGGTGTCGTGCCGTCCGACCGCCGGATGCCCGACTTCCCCATGACCTGCTTCAGCCTCCACGACGACCGGCTCGTCATCGTGGAAACGTTCCACTCCGAGGTCACAACCCGCGACCCGAAGGACGTACAGCTCTACCTCGACACCTTCGAACGGTTTGCCGCGGTGGCGGCCTTCGGCGATGCCATGAGAACCCTGATCGAGGGCATCCGGGATGGATTCTTGCCCCAACCGGAAAGGTCCTAGAACGAGTTGCTCAGCGGGTGAAGCATCGGTGGTGCCGACACCCAAAGGAGGAAATCCCAGTGAGCAGCCCCCGCACAACGACGGACCCGCCGGTTCAACTGTCCCTCCCCCGTACACCCCTTGGACCTGCGCCGGGTTGTGGTGTGTGTGCTGCGCTCGCGAAGCAACGCACAGCGGCGCACGGCGACGGGGACCTGTCCGCGGTCTCGGACTGCAACGTCGAGTTGGCCGCGCACCCCAAGAAGCACCCCGGGGTGCGGTAGTGGACATACAGACGTGGAGAGACGGTCGCACAGCGGCCCTGAACGCCTCCGAGGCCATGCGCGAGGCGCTCGCGGCCCTGGGCCTGCCGGAGAGCTCCTACGCGGCGATACGGCCGCAGGTGACGCCGAGAGGTCAGCCGCTCGTGCACCTGGGTTCGATCCCCGCCGCACACGTCGAGCAGATCGCGGAGGCGCTGCGCAACACTCGGACACACGGCGAGCGGGACAGCGGTGCCCTTCCCATCTGAATCAAGGAGGACCAGATGACCGACCTGTACAACCGGGCGTCTGGATGGACGCCTGTGCGCCCGCCTCAGCCGCTCTGTCCTCCGCCGTGAAGTCTCAACCTGCCGGGCCGGTAAGCGCCCGGTAGACAGTCGCCTGGCCTACTCCCAGGACCTTGGCGATGGCGCCGTAGCTCTTACCCTCGTCCTTCAGCGCCTGACCGGCCGGGGCGGCCGCGTGCCGTCCCGCCCTCGCGTCACGTCGTGGGCCCGGGCACCACGAGGCGGCTCACCCGGGCGCAGCGAGGCTCGTGCAGGCTCGTCCACCGGAGCCGGAAATAATGCGGCCGAGGATGTCGAGAACCGGCGACCTGCTCCGTCCCCGAGGTGAAGGCGACCACAATGGGTCGCACCAGCACCGAGGAGAACACCATGGCCAAGTACCTGCTGCTCAAGCACTACCGCGGTGCTCCGGCTGCGGTCAACGACGTGCCGATGGACCAGTGGACGCCGGAGGAGATCTCGGCGCATGTGCAGTACATGCAGGACTTCGCGGCGCGGCTCGAGGGGACCGGCGAGTTCGTCGACGGTCAGGCGCTGGCCCCCGAGGGGACGTTCGTCCGGTACGACGGTGAGGGGCGGCCGCCGGTCACCGACGGCCCGTTCGCCGAGACCAAGGACCTGATCGCCGGCTGGATGGTGATCGACGTCGACAGCTACGAGCGCGCCGTCGAGCTGGCCGGGGAGCTGTCGGCCGCCCCCGGGGCGGGCGGGAAGCCGATCCACGAGTGGCTGGAGCTGCGTCCGTTCTATGGCGTGCAGCCCACCATCACGGAGTGAGCGAGTGACGTCCGAGGTGAACGAGCTCCTGCTCCGGAGCCTGACGCCGAGCGTGCTCGGCATCCTCGTCCGCCGCGGGGCCGACTTCGCGGCGGCCGAGGATGCGGTGCAGGACGCGCTGGTCGAGGCGATCCGTGTCTGGCCTGCCGATCCTCCGCGGGATGCGAAGGGCTGGCTGGTCACCGTGGCCTGGCGCAAGTTCCTCGACGCGACCCGGGCGGACACCGCCCGCCGCCGACGCGAGGACCTCGTGGAGGAGGAACCGGCCCCCGGGCCCGCACCCTCCACGGACGACACGCTCCAGCTCTACTTCCTGTGCGCCCACCCGTCGCTGACGCCGTCGTCGGCGGTCGCGCTCACGCTGCGCGCCGTCGGCGGGCTGACCACCCGTCAGATCGCGCAGGCCTACCTGGTGCCCGAGGCGACCATGGCGCAGCGCATCAGCCGGGCCAAGCGCACCGTCTCCGGAGATGGGGCCTCCCCTGCTCGAGCGAAGCCGAGAGCTCGGGGAAAGTTCGACCGGCCCGGCGACGTCGCCACCGTGCTGCGCGTCCTCTATCTGGTCTTCAACGAGGGCTACTCCGGCGACGTCGATCTCGCCGCCGAGGCCATCCGGCTCACCCGGCAGCTCTCGGCCGCGATCGACCATCCCGAGGTGGCGGGGCTGCTCGCCCTCATGCTGCTCCACCACGCCCGGCGGGCCGGCCGGACGGCGCCGGACGGGGGCCTGGTGCCGCTCGCGGAGCAGGACCGCGGCCGGTGGGACACCGCGTCGATCGCCGAGGGCGTCGCGATCCTGCAGGCGGCCCTGGCGCGCGACCGGCTGGGCGAGTTCCAGGCCCAGGCCGCCATCGCGGCGCTCCACGCCGACGCCCCCACCGCCGAGGAGACCGACTGGGTGCAGATCGTGGAGTGGTACGACGAGCTCGTGGGCCTGACCGACAGTCCGGTCGTCCGGCTCAACCGCGCGGTGGCCGTCGGTGAGGCCGACGGGCCGCGCGCCGGGCTGGCGGCGCTCGCGGAGCTGGACGACGCTTCCCCGGGCTCTTCGGGCGGGGGCCGACGCGTTCCCCGCCACGCCGCGGTGGCGGCGTACCTCCACGAGCGCGACGGCGATCCGGCGACGGCGGCACGGCTGTACGCCGAGGCGGCCCACCAGGCGCCCAACCTCGCCGAGCGCGATCACCTGACGCGCCAGGCCGCCCGGCTCAACGCCCGCCTGCGTCGCTGACGGGTCGCGTTCGGAGGTCGCAAGTCGCCGTCCGGTCCGTCCGACGACGCCGCCGCCGTCCGGTCCTGTCTCCGGGCTTCGGCTTCAGCCGCCGGGCACGGCCGGGTCGGCGTCGGCCCGTTCACCGCCTTCGACATAGACCACCAGCGTCTGTTCCCGCTGTTCGGCCAGGTGGAATGCGGTGTAGGCGTAGGCGACCGGTCCGCGTGCCGGGTGCCGTAGTCGTTTTCTTCCGCTGTGCCGAGCCTGTACCTCGTACTGGCGCCACCAGGTCCGCGCCTGCGGGCTGCCGTCGTTCAACTCGTCGATCAGCCGGGTGTAGCGCGGGTCGGTGGGGTGGCGTCCGGCCTGTGTGCGGAGTCGGGCGAGCAGGCCGCGTGCCTCGGGTTCCCAGTCGATCACGACGTCCCGGGCCACCGGTTCGAGAAACATCCAGCGGACGAAGTTGGCCGGGCGCTGCGCCTCGTTGTCGATGAGCCGCGGGAACAGTTCGTCGGCCGCCCGGTTGTGACTGAGCACGTCGTAGTTGCCGCCGATGATGTACGCCGGGTTCGGCTGGAGCAGCAACGGCACGGCCGCCGCCTCGGCCTTGAGCGGCTCGCGTTCCTCGGGTTCGACCGTGGCGGCGTGACCGGCGAGCTGGTGAAGATGAGCGCGTTCGTGCCGGTCGAGCCGCAGCGCCTCGGCCAGGGCGGTCAGCACCTGTGCGGAGGCGCGGATCTCCCGCCCCTGCTCCAGGTACGTGTACCACGTGGCGCTGATCCCGGCCAGCAGTGCCAGTTCCTCCCGGCGGAGCCCGGGAGTCCGACGGCGGGCGGTCCCCGGCAGGCCGACCTCGTCGGGGGTGAGGCGCTCCCGCCGGCTGCGCAGGAACGCACCCAACTGACGGCGTTGGTCCGGCTGTAGTGCCATGGCAGCACCTCTGGTTCCAGAATAAGGAGATTCTGGATACCAGGCTAAGGCTCCCTCAGACTCGGACGCGAGCGCAGGTCGTGACCGTGCCGACGGCCTCATACGGTCACGTCGGCACCCGGCCGTCCGGTGGACAGCGGCCCCGGCGCTCGTTCGGGAGCCGCTGCCCCGGGCCTCGGACCCTGGTACTGCAAGGAAGGGAAGTCCTCATGTCCGGAATCGAGGGCAAAGTGGTGGCGATCACGGGAGCCAGCAGCGGCATCGGCGAGGCGACCGCGCTGCTGCTCGCCGAACGCGGGGCGCGGCTCGTCCTCGGCGCGCGCCGGTCCCAGCGGCTGGCGGAGCTGGTGGCCCGGATCGAGAAGGCGGGTGGCGCGGCCGTGCAGATCCGCACCGATGTGACCCGGCGGGACGATCTGCTCGCCCTGGTCGCGCTGGCCGGTGAGCGCTTCGGGCGGCTCGACGTCCTGGTCGGCAACGCCGGGGTCGGCACGATCTCGCCTCTCGACGATCTGCGCGTCGAGGAGTGGGACCACATGGTCGACGTCAATGTGAAAGGTGTGTTGCACGGCATCGCCGCGGCTCTTCCGGTCTTCCGCGCACAGGGCGGCGGACACTTCGTCACCACCGCCTCCACGGCGGCCTTTCGCATCGTCCCCACCATGGCGGTCTACGCCGGTACGAAGTTCGCGGTCCGGGCCATCTGCGAGGGGCTGCGTCAGGAGGCCGGCGATTCCGTGCGGGTGACCGCGGTCTCGCCCGGTGCGACGGCCACCGACTTCGCCGAGGCGTCCACGAACAGCCGGGTCAGAGCGGAGATCACGGCGATGCGGGACCGCCTCGCCATTCCGCCCGAGGCGATCGCCCGCGCCATCGCGTTCGCCATCGAACAGCCCGCGGCCGTTGATGTGAACGAGATCGTCGTCCGTCCTGCTGCCCAGAGCTGACCGGCCTCGGCCGGTTCCCCGCCGCCTCCGCATGTGCGGCCCGCCGGCGCTGCTCGCCGTCGGGTGGCGGCCTGCCGCCCGACGCACGTCCCTCAGGCGCCGTCGCCCAGCCGTGCCCGATCGGCGGCCGCCCGCCCGGCGTGCCAGCCGTCCGCGTCCCGTACACCGCGCAGCCGGACCGGGGCGGTGTCCGGGAAGAGGGCGCCGGTGGTCTCCTCCACCGCGAGTTCGCGGGCGGCGAGGACCGGCAGGAGGTCGGGGGCGGTGTCGGAGGACTCGGCGGCGGCGGCCGTGGCGGTGGCGGTGGCCTCGGTCAGGCGGCCCCGGATGCGGTCCGCGTAGGCGACGAGGAAGGTCTGGCGGAAGTCGCGGGTGCGGCGGGAGCGGCCGCGGGCGGCGCCCCGGTCCTTGTGCGCCCGGGGGAGGGTGTCGGCCGCGCGGTTCATGGCGGCGGTGGCCTGGAGGAGCAGGGAGGTGTAGAGCAACTCGGCGGCCTCCAGGTCGCCTTCGAAGCCGACGAGGGTGGAGAAGCCGATGTCGGCGGCCCAGACGGCCTGGCAGCGGTTGGCGGTCGCCACGGCGTCCAGGAGGAGTGCCTTGGCCTGTTCGTACGGTCCCTCGATGCCGATCCGGACCGCCGACGGGCCGCCCGGCAGGCCGTCCCGGGTGCCGGCCGGGCCGTCCAGGAGCGCCTCGTCGATGCTGTGCCGGGCCATCAGCTCCTGCGCCTTGGCGGACAGCGCCTCCGCCTCCTGAGCGAAGTTCGTCGCCTCGGCCTTGGCCAGCAGGCCCCTGATGCGTCCGAGGGCGCGGGAGGCGGCGGCGCTGCGGGCCTTCGTGGCGGGCGGTGCGGAGGGGGTCGGCAGCGGGGTGATGCGGGGGACCCGGGCGAGGGCGCGCAGGGCCGCGAGGATGTCGTAGGCGGTCTCGAAGCGGGTGGTGCGGCGGCGCCCGGCCAGGGCGTCGAGGTAGCCGCGGTCGGACTCCCACCAGACGTCGGCGCCGAGCCGCCGCAGCTGGTCGGCCCAGCGGGTGCCGCGCGGGGTCCGGGCCGCCGGGTTGCGGGCCGCCTCGGCCGCTATCGCGTCCACGACGAGCGCCGCCCACTGCGCGTCGGCCGCCTCGCGCCGTACGTAACGTTCCAGGTCCGCGGGCTGCCAGCCGCCCGCCCAGCACTGCGCCGCCCCTGTTGCGGCGGCCGCGACCACCGCCGCGCTCACCGCGTCCCAGCCGACGGCCGCCGCGGCGAGCGTCGAGGCGCCCGCCTCGATGGCGTCCTCGGCCGCCGCCCCGTCGGCCGCGTAACGGACGCGGCCGAGCACGCCGCCGACCAGCTCATCGGCCTCCGGGGAGGGGCCCCTGTCTGCGTTTCTTTCGCTTCTGCCGCTTCTGCCGTGCTCCGTCACCTGGTCAGGGTACGGACGGCGGTCCCGCTGCCGCTCCCCGAGGGCCGGGCGGGCGCACCACGCCTCGGTGTCGATTCCCGTGGCGCGCACCGTACGCACGACCACCGCCCGGCGCGCCTCGTTCACGGCGGCGCCGGGCGGTGGTCATCTCCCGTGCGGTGGTGCGTGCGGTGTGGTCGGTCACCGCGGTGGCGGTGCGGGCGTCAGGACAGGGCGCTGCCCGCGACCCACTGCGACCAGTCCATGTTCCAGCCGTTGAGGCCGTTGTCCGGCTGGATGACCTTGTCGCCGGAGTTCGTCATCTCGACGACGTCGCCGAGCTGCGAGTTGTCGAAGAACCATGCGGCGTCGGTGTCCGGGTCGCCGGCGCCGCGGACGTCCTCCAGGCCGATGCAGCCGTGGCTGGTGTTGGCGTGGCCGAATATGCCCTTGCCCCAGTAGTTGCCGTGGATGAAGGTGCCGGACGTCGACAGGCGCATGGCGTGCGGGACGTCGGGGATGTCGTACTCGCCCTTGCCGTCCTTCTTGGCGAAGCCGACGGTGGAGCCGTTCATCCGGGTCTGCTGGAACCTCTCGGAGATGACCATCTTGCCGTTGTAGGTCGGGTGGTCCTTGCTGCCCGCCGAGATGGGGACGGTCGCGATCGGCCGGCCGTCGCGGACCACGGTCATCTCGTGGGTCTTGGCGTCGACGGTGCTGATCTGCGAGCGGCCGACGGTGAAGCCGACGGTCTTGTTCTGGATGCCCTTGACGCCCGGCGAGGCCTCGACGCCGTCGAGGCCGAGCTTCATGGTGACCTGGGAGTTCGGCTGCCAGTACGTCCGGGGGCGGAAGTCCAGGCGCTTGTTGCCGAACCAGTGGCCGACGACCTGCTGGTTGCTGCTGGAGGCGACCTTGATCGCGGACTCCACGCGGGCCTTGTTCACCACCGGCTTGTCGAAGTTGATCGACACCGGCATGCCGACGCCGACGGTCGAGCCGTCCTCGGGGGTGAAGGTGCCGATGAAGCTGCTGGTGGGGGCGACGGTGGTGAAGGTGGAGTTCTCCACGGCCTTGCGGCCCTTGGAGTCCACGGCATGCGCGGTGACCTTGTAGGTCGTGGAGCCGGCCAGCGCCGTGTCGGGCTTCCAGGAGGAGCCGTCGGCGGACGTGGTGCCGGCGACGGTCTTGTGGGCGGCCACGGAGGTCATCGTGACGTCGGTGAGCTTGCCGCCGTTGACCGTGACCTTGGCGTCGTTGTTGAGGCCGGCGTCGGCCGTACCGTCCTTGGGCGCGATCTCGATCTCCGCCTGCGAGGCCTCTTGGGCAGCCGCGGCGTCGACCTGCTGGGAGTTCTCGTGCTTGGGCTTGGGGCTGGGCGCGGCATGGCTGCCGGCGTCGCCGTTCGCCGCGCCGCACGCCGCGAGGGTGAGTGCACCCCCGAGCAGTGCGGCGCCGGTTATCAGGCCCTTGCCACGATTACTGTCCGTTATCACGCGCATCTCCATTGCTACCGAATCCAGAACTCCCGAAAGGTCTCCTGGCAGAACTCCCGATCCGATGAGTCGAGCGGTTGTACGTCCGTGCCTATCGACCGTCTTCCACGACCGCGGAAAAGAAAAGGGGAATGTGGGGGATGCCACTCAAAACGGACGTAAAGGCTATGGATCCACGCAGAGAGGAGGCCCCCGTATGAATCACGTCATACGGGGGCCGGGGTGGCAGGGGAGGGATCGGTGGCGGACGGGTCGTTGGGGGACGGTTGCGCCCGGTGGGGGGTCGGTTGCGGTCGGTGGGGCCGCGGCGGCGGGTCAGGCCTCCGCGGCCCTGTCGTCCGCGAGATCCCACTCCGCCGCGTCCCATTCGGCGTCCGGGTCGTAGTCGGTCATCTCCTCGCTGCTCCAGGAGGCGTGCGCGAGCTCGGTCCCCGGCACGGCCGTGACCAGGTCGAACGGGTCGACGAGATGGGCCAGCGCCTCCGCCGGGTCCTCACGGACCGTGTCCAGGGCCTGCTGGCGCTGGTCGTCCGGGAGCGACGGGTCGCCGCCGATGTGGTCGGCGGCCGCACCGGTCAGCCGGCCGGCGTCGGTGACCTCCATGACCAGTTCGACATGAAGTCGCACAAAACGTGATGTCTCACCATTGCTCATGAGACGGAGGGTAAGCACGTACGCGTCCCGACTTCCCCGCGACCCGCGGCGGTCACTAACATCTGCGGTCAACGGCCGGCGGCCGCGGGACGCGCGACGGCCAATTCGCCGGACCCACAAGGAGGATCGTTCGGTGACCGCACGACGATCGCTACTGACCGCCAGTGCCGCGGGCTCGGTGCTGTTCGCCCTGTGGTTCGTACCGTCCGCGCAGGCCGGCGTGGGCAACGGCGAGGCGGGCGGAGCCGGCCCGCGGGCGGCCTCGGCGGCCCACCCCGGCGCGGCGGCCGACGGCGGCGCCGCGACCGCCGTCACCCGGGACGCCGCCGCTGCCCCGCCCCTCCTCGCCGACACCGGCAGCCCCGAGACCGCTCCGTACGCCATCGGCGGGGCCGCCTGTCTCGCGCTCGGCGCGGGGCTGGTCGGCTACTCCGTCCGCCGCAGACACGACGCGGCCGCCTGAGCGGGGACCCGGGCACCGTCCGGGCACCGGGCGGCGCCGCCCGGCGCCCGACGCTCCGTCAGGCCAGCTCGCCGGTGACCGACTCCGCGGCCCCGACCAGCTTCCCCGACCGCACGAAGGCGTATGCGGCCTCCAGGTCGGGCGCCAGGAAACGGTCCTCGCCCGGCCCCTGGATGCCCGCCGCCCGTACGGCGTCCAGCACCGCGAGGGTGGCGGGGGCCGCCGTCAGCCCGTCGCGCATCTCGATGGCGCGGGTCGCGGCGTACATCTCGACGGCGACGATCCGGGTCAGGTTGTCGATGGCGGTCCGCAGCTTGCGCGCCGCCGACCAGCCCATCGAGACATGGTCCTCCTGCATGGCGGAGGACGGGATGGAGTCCACGGAGGCGGGCGCGGCCAGCCGCTTCAGCTCGCTGACCAGCGCGGCCTGGGTGTACTGGGCGATCATCAGGCCCGAGTCGACGCCCGGGTCGCCGGCCAGGAAGGCGGGCAGGCCGTGCGAGCGGTTCTTGTCCAGGAGGCGGTCGGTACGGCGCTCCGCGATCGAGCCGAGGTCGGCCGCGGCGATGGCGAGGAAGTCCAGGACGTAGGCGACGGGCGCGCCGTGGAAGTTGCCGTTGGACTCAACCCGGCCGTCCGGGAGGACGACGGGGTTGTCGACGGCGGCGGCCAGCTCGCGGTCGGCGACCAGGCGGGCGTGGTCGAGGGTGTCCCGGCCGGCGCCGGCGACCTGCGGGGCGCAGCGGATGGAGTAGGCGTCCTGGACGCGCGGCGCGTCGTCCTGGTGGTGGCCGGTGAAGCCCGAACCGGCCAGCACCTTGAGCATGTTGGCGGCCGAGGCGGCCTGGCCGGGGTGCGGGCGGATGGCGTGCAGCTCGGGGGCGAGGACCTTGTCCGTGCCGAGCAGCGCCTCCAGGGAGAGGGCGGCGGTGATGTCCGCGGAGGTGTAGAGGCGGGCGAGGTCGGCGCAGGCCATCACGAGCATGCCGAGCATGCCGTCGGTGCCGTTGAGGAGCGCCAGGCCCTCCTTCTCGCGCAGTTCGACGGGGGCGATGCCGTGCGCGGCGAGCAGCTCGCCGGCGGGCCGTACGACGCCGTCGGGGCCCTCGGCGTCGCCCTCGCCCAGCAGCGTCAGCGCGCAGTGCGAGAGCGGGGCGAGGTCGCCGGAGCAGCCGAGGGAGCCGTATTCGTGGACGACGGGGGTGATGCCGGCGTTGAGTATCGCGGCCATCGTCTCGACGACGACCGGGCGTACGCCGGTCCGGCCCGTGGCCAGGGTCTTCAGGCGCAGGAACATCAGCGCGCGGACGACCTCGCGCTCGACCCGCGGGCCCATGCCGGCCGCGTGCGAGCGGACGATGTTGCGCTGGAGCTGGGCGCGCAGTTCGGGGCTGATGTGGCGGACGGCGAGGGCGCCGAAGCCGGTCGAGACGCCGTAGACGGGCTCGGGCTTGGCGGCGAGGTCGTCGATGAAGGCGCGGGAGGCCGCGACGGCCGCGAGCGTCTCCTCGGGCAGCTCGATCCGGGCCGCGCCGCGGGCCACCGCGATGACGTCCTGTGCGGTCGTGCCGGCCGTCCCCAGCACCACAGTGTGCATATCCATATTCAGGCACCCTAGAGACTGAATCGCCGGATGTCACGAGTGGATTTACGGATCACCCCTTACACAGCGTGCGCGCCCGGTCGTGCCTCATCTGCGGAACCGGCGGCGCTCCGGACCCTGCCGCGGCTCGGGGGTGTCCGCGAGCCGTACGACCGGATCGTCGGGGCCGCCGTGCCGCCCGGCGACCACCGGCTCCCCCGACCGCTCCGCCTTGGCGCGGTACTGCGCGGCGTCCGCGAGCCGGAAGAGGCGGCGGGCGGTGCGTACCGGACCGATCGGGTCGCCGGTCGAGGCGACGCCGACCGCGACCCCGTCGCCCAGCTCCAACTCCCCGGCGCGCACGCACAGTTCGCCCGCCACCTTGGCCACTTCCTCGGCCGACGGGCCGACCGAGAGCAGGCAGAACTCATCGCCGCCGAGCCGGGCCACGAGGGCGCCGGGCAGTATCGCGCCGCAGAGGGAGAGCACCGAGCCGAAGCGTTCCAGCAGCCGGTCGCCGACCGCGTGGCCGCGGGAGTCGTTCACCTCCTTGAGCCCGTTGAGGTCACACACCACCAGGCTGACGACCGCGCCGTCCCGGCGGTGCAGCTCCAGCGCCTCGTCGAGGCGCATGTCCACGGCGCGGCGGTTGGCCAGGCCGGTCAGCGCATCGGTGAAGGCGAGCCGGCGGGCCTCGGCCAGGCGCTCGGTCTGGGCGATCCCGGCGGCCGCCACGGCCGCGAGCACGGTCGCGAAGTCGGCGTCCGGGCGGGCGAAGACCGGCTCCCCGATCCGCCGCGCGACATAGAGCTCGCCCCACGCCCGCCCGTGCAGCACGATCGGCGCGACCACGCAGCAGCCGCGTCCGCGCCTTCGCAGCGCGGCCACGCGCTGATGGTTGTAGCGGCCCCGGACGGTGCCCGGCCCGCGCCGGCCCTCGCCGTACGGCCCGTCGGCGGTCTCGACCCAGGCGTCGGGCTCGCCGCCGCCGGCCCACCGCTCGTGCAGAAAGCCGACGATCTCCGGGAACTCGTGCACCGGGTACGACTCGTCCTCGGGGAACTCCCGCTCCCCTTCGGCGAGTTCGCCGACATTGACCAGGACGCGCAGCTTGCCCAGCTCGCGCTCCCACTTGGAGATCGCCGCAAAGGAACCGCCCAGGGCCTGACGCGCCCCCAGGGCGGCGGCGCGCGCCGACTCGCGCGGTGAGTGCGCGGCCGCCATCGCCTGCGCCAGCTCCACCACTGCCCGCAGCCTCGCATCACCGTCGGCCTCGCCCGTCACCGGATCCTCACATTCCGTTACCGTGAGCACACCCTGTACTACAGCGTAGGAATGTTTCACCCTATTCGCGCCTTTCGGGGTGTGTCGCTTGGTACGGCACCCCGCGTCGAGGTGGGCCGGGGGCGGAGCCGTTGGTGGATGCGGCCGGCGGGCGGGGCGCGGGCACGCCCACCGGCCGGTGGGTCACTCCCCCGGCCAGTCCGGGTCCCGCTTCTCGTTGAACGCCGCGACGCCCTCCGCACGGTCCCCGGAGAAGGCCACGCTGCGCCAGGCGCCGTCCTCCAGCTCCAGGCCCGCCCGCAGATCGAGGCCGTGCCCCAGCCGCATGGCCTTCTTGGCCGCCCGCAGCCCGACCGGCGAGTTACGGGCGATCCGCGCCGCCAGCGCCAGCGCCTGCGCCCGGTCCTGCCCGTCCGCGACCAGCTCGTCCACCAGCCCCAGCTCCGCGGCCTCGGCCGCCGGCACCCGGCGCGCGGTGAACACCAGCTCCGCCGCCCTGGCGGCACCCACCCGGCGCGGCAGCAGCTGGGTGCCCCCGCCGCCGGGGATCACCCCCACCGACACCTCCGGCAGCCCGACCACCGCGCTGCCGTCCGCGACGATCAGATCGCAGGCCAGCGCCAGCTCGAAGCCGCCGCCGAGGGCGAAGCCGTGCACGGCGGCGATGGTGGGCACCGGCAGCTCCAGGACGCCCGTGTACGCGGCGCGGGTGTGCGGCCGCTGGCGCATCAGATCCGCGTCCGTGAACGAGTTGCGCTCCTTGAGGTCGGCGCCCACGCAGAACGCCCGCTCATGAGTGGAGCTGAGCACCACGGCCCGTACGGACCGGTCGGCGGCGAGCTCGGCGCACGCCTGCGCCAGGGCGTCGGCCATCGCCGTGGAGACCGCGTTCATGGCCTTGGGCCGGTCCATGACCAGCTCCGCGACAAAGCCGCCGTGCCGCGCGATGCCGACCCAGCCGTCGTCGCCGAACCGCCGCACCTCGCCCGCCGTACCGCTGTCCATGCCGTCCTCCATAGCGCCCTCCCGGGTTAACGACCGTTGACCTGAGTGATCCGGCAGGATCATTTCAGGTACGGGGACGCACGAACAGGAGGGGCCCTAAGGGGTGGCCGAACGCATCCCGTAGGGGGAGCGGGCGCCCCTTGCAGGGCCACAACGTGGCGGGGGCGGGCGGTGTTCCCGCCGGGCCGTCACCCGATCGGCGGGACGCCCCCACGCCCCGTGCGCCGCACCCCCCGGCGGCGCGGCCCCGAGCCCCTCGGCTCCGGACGGGCACAGCCGGGGGCGGCTCGGCTCCAGGGGGTACGGCCCTGGTCGGCACAGCTCCAATCGGTGCCGTCCCGGGCGGTGCAGGCCCAGGCGGTGCCGGCCCAGGCAGTGCAGGCCCAGGCGGTGCAGGCCCAGGCAGTGCCGTCCCGGACGGTGCAGGCCCAGGCGGCTCAGCCCAGGCGGCTCAACCCCAGCGCCTCAGCCCCGGCGGCTCAGCAGCCACGGCTCGATGACGCCCAGTCCGCGGACCGGGCGCTGCCACATCGGCTGGAGTGCGAAGCGGTAGGACGGCGGCGCCTCGCCGGTGCCCTCCTCGGCAGCCTTCTCCGCGGCCGCGGCTTCCGCCTCGGAGACCGGCGCCTCGCCGGTGCGCCCCAGTTCCTCCGCGAACGCCTCGTCCACCAGGACGGTGTCCTTGGGCGCTATCGACGTGAGCCGGCTGGCCAGGTTGACGGTCGTACCGAAGACATCGCCCATCCGGGTCGTGACCGTGCCGAAGGCGATGCCGACCCGCAGCTCGGGCATCGTCTCGTCATGGGTCATGGTCTCGATCAGCCGCAGCCCGATCTCCGCCGCGATGCCCGCGTCATCGGCCGAGAAGAGGACCTCGTCGCCGAGCGTCTTGATCAGCCGGCCGCCGTGCGCGGCCACCAGGTCGGCGCAGGTGGTCTCGAACGCCTCCACCAGCTCGCCCAGTTCCTCCTCCTCCAGCCGGCGGGTCAGCCGGGTGAAGCCGACCAGGTCCGCGAAGCCGACGGCCAGGCGACGGTCGACCATCTCCGCGTCGTCCTGGGCCTGGACGACCCGGCCGGTGGCCGCGGCCAGCTGCCGCCGCCAGACGTAGACCAGGAACTCCTCCAGCTCGGGCAGGAGCAGCTCCACCAGCGGGTAGGTGATCTCGGTGCGGGTCAGGCCGGTGTCCTGAGGTTCGGTCAGGCCCTCCAGGAAGGAGTCGATCTGCCAGTCGGCGAGGCGGGCGGTGGTCTGGCCGGTGGAACGGGCGACCTGTACGGCCATCGCCTCGCTCAGCAGGCCCGCCTCGACCAGACCGGCCAGCCGTCGCAGCGCCAGCACATCGGCCTCGGTCAGCGCCTTGACCTGGCCGATGTCGGCGAAGCCCATGGCGCGCCAGAAGCGGGCCGCGAGATCCATCGATACGCCGGCGGCGCGGGCCGCCTGGAACGGCGTATAGCGGCGGTCGGCGCCGAGGATGAGTTGTTCGAGGCGGATGGCGAGGGGGCCGTCCGGCGCGGCGGCCGCCTCGTCGTCCGGGCCGGTGGCTTCGTCGCTCGTCGGGACGGTGCCCGGGTCGTCCGCGGTCACCGCCTGCTCCCTGTCCGGTCCCTGCGCACTGCCCTTCCGATCACTTCTCGCCCGAGGCCCGCTTCACGGCGGACCGCCCCAACGATACGGCAGGTGTGCTCTGGCTCACTCTCACCGGCACCCCGCAGTGGAGTGGACCGAGGCAGGAGCCGCCGATGGCTGCGCCCGGTACCCGGAATTCCGGCCGCTCACCCTCACCGGCACCCCGCAGTGGAGCGCACCGAGGCACGACCCGCCGACGCCCGCGCCCCGCACCCGGAATCCCGCCGCTCACCCTCACCTCCCCCGTAGCGGAACGGACCGAAACACGAGCCACCGACGCCCGCGCCCCGCATCCACACTTCCGGCGCAGCCCGTCGAGGCGGCGTGGACCGAGGCCGGAGCCGCCGACGGCTGCACCGTGCGCGGTCCCGCCTCCGTAGGTCACTCCGGTGTCACTCCGGCTGCCCCGAATAGCCGCCGCCGACCGCCCGCAGATGCACGATGTCCCCGGCCGCCACCGGCTGCTGCACGCCGTCCGCGGTCGCCAGGATCAGGCGTCCGTCGCCGTCGATGGCCACCGCCTCGCCGAGCAGCTCGGCGTCACCGGGGA
Organism: Streptomyces sp. NPDC053427; assembly: GCF_044544985.1. NCBI lineage: Bacteria > Bacillati > Actinomycetota > Actinomycetes > Kitasatosporales > Streptomycetaceae > Streptomyces > Streptomyces sp. NPDC053427. The sequence goes on from NZ_JBITYA010000004.1 coordinate 219,517, forward strand.
GTTCGGCCCGTACGGAGCGGCCCAGGGTGGCGCAGCCGGCCGCGTAGGTGTCCTGGAGGCGGCTGGCCGCGGGGTCGCCGACGGCGTCCTGCCACTTGCCGTACCACTCCTCCAGCGAGCGCAGTACGGCGCGCAGCAGCGGGTCGCGGTCGGTGCCGCGGGCGCCCGCCAGGGCGAGCGAGCCCGCGGTGGGCACCGGCAGTTCGTCGGCGTGGAGGGAGACGTTGAGGCCGATGCCGACGACGACGCCGTCGCCGGCGCGTTCGGCGAGGATGCCGCCGGTCTTGCGCTCGATGCCGTCCACCGTGACCAGGAGGTCGTTGGGCCACTTCAGCGCCGTGTCGACGCCGGCCGAGCGGGCGAGGGCGGCGGCGGTGGCCACGCCGGTCAACAGCGGCAGCCAGCCCCAGCGCGCCATCGGGACGCGGGGGGTGAGGTAGACGGAGAAGAAGAGCCCCGAGCGCGGCGGTGCCGACCAGCGGCGATCCAGCCGGCCGCGGCCGGCCGACTGCTCCTCGGCGATGAGGACGGCGCCTTCGGTGATCTCGCCCTTGGCGGCGCGTGCGGCGAGGTCGGTGTTGGTGGAGCCGGTCGAGGCGACGACGTCCAGGGAGGTCCACAGCGAGCCGGGGCGCAGCAGGGCCCGGCGCAGGGCGTGCTCGCTCAGCGGCGGGCGCTCCAGATCGGACCAGCGGCCTGCATCTTTGTCCCGGTTTCCCGGTGGTTGAGGCGTCATGGGGCCAGCCTAGGTGTGGTCAACGACGCAGTGCCGCAGAGCAGTCCCGCCGATACGCTACGAGTCGGTAGCCACACCCGTACCGCCCTCAGTACGAGCACCAGTCCAGGACGAGCAGGAGCCGCATCCCGATGTCCGAGCCGGAAGCAACCGCCTTGAACAATTCAGGCATCCACACCACCGCGGGCAAGCTGGCGGATCTCCAGCGGCGGGTCGAAGAGGCCACGCATGCCGGTTCCGCCCGCGCGGTGGAAAAGCAGCACGCGAAAGGGAAGCTGACGGCGCGTGAGCGCATCGGTCTGCTTCTGGACGAGGGCTCGTTCGTCGAGCTCGACGAGTTCGCGCGGCACCGGTCGACGAATTTCGGCATCGAGAAGAACCGCCCGTACGGCGACGGTGTCGTCACCGGTTACGGCACGGTCGACGGCCGCCCGGTGTGCGTCTACAGCCAGGACTTCACGATCTTCGGCGGGTCGCTGGGCGAGGTCTACGGCGAGAAGATCGTCAAGGTGATGGACTTCGCGCTGAAGAACGGCTGCCCGGTCGTGGGCATCAACGACGGCGGCGGGGCCCGTATCCAGGAGGGCGTGGTCGCGCTCGGCCTGTTCGCCGAGATCTTCCGCCGCAATGTGCATGCGTCGGGTGTCGTGCCGCAGATCTCGCTGATCGTCGGGCCGTGTGCGGGCGGGGCGGTCTACTCCCCGGCCATCACGGACTTCACCGTCATGGTCGACAAGACGTCGCACATGTTCATCACCGGCCCGGACGTGATCAAGACCGTCACGGGCGAGGACGTCGGCTTCGAGGAGCTGGGCGGCGCCCGGACGCACAACACCACTTCCGGTGTGGCGCACCACATGGCGGGCGACGAGAAGGACGCCATCGAGTACGTCAAGGGCCTGCTGTCCTACCTGCCGTCCAACAACCTCTCCGAGCCGCCGGCCTTCCCGGAGGAGGCGGACCTGGAGGTCTCGGACGCGGACCGCGAGCTGGACGTGCTGATCCCGGACTCCGCCAACCAGCCGTATGACATGCACACCGCGATCGAGCATGTCCTGGACGACAACGAATTCCTGGAGACCCAGGCCCTGTTCGCGCCGAACATCCTCACCGGCTTCGGCCGGGTCGAGGGGCACTCGGTCGGCATCGTCGCCAACCAGCCGATGCAGTTCGCCGGCTGCCTGGACATCAATGCGAGCGAGAAGGCCGCGCGCTTCGTGCGCACCTGCGACGCCTACAACATCCCGGTGATCACCTTCGTGGACGTGCCCGGCTTCCTGCCGGGGACGGACCAGGAGTACGACGGCATCATCCGCCGCGGCGCCAAGCTGATCTACGCCTACGCGGAGGCGACGGTGCCGCTGATCACCGTCATCACGCGGAAGGCGTTCGGCGGCGCGTACGACGTCATGGGGTCCAAGCACCTGGGCGCCGACCTCAACCTCGCCTGGCCGACCGCGCAGATCGCCGTCATGGGCGCGCAGGGCGCGGTCAACATCCTGCACCGCCGCACGCTCGCCGCGATCGAGGACCCGGCCGCGCAGGACTCGCGGCGCCAGGAGCTGATCCAGGAGTACGAGGACACGCTGCTCAACCCGTACGTGGCGGCCGAGCGCGGCTACGTCGACGCGGTGATCATGCCGTCCGAGACCCGCCGCCACATCGTCCGCGGGCTGCGCACGCTGCGCAACAAGCGCGAGGCACTGCCGCCGAAGAAGCACGGCAACATCCCGCTCTAGGAGGTCGGTCCACGATGATCAAGGTCGTACGCGGCAACCCCACCCCGGAGGAGCTGGCCGCCGCACTGGCGGTGGTTCAGGCCCGGGCGGCGGCCGCCGCTGCCGCCGCCCCCGAGGGGCCGGCCCGCGGGAACGAGTGGTCGGACCCCGCATCCACGATCCCGGCCCGCTCCCGGGTACCGCACCCGGGGCCGCGCGCGTGGCGCACCAGCTATTGGCCTCGCTGATCCCGTACGCCGGGGCGAACCGGGGCAGGAGCCGTCGTCGGTTGCTGTCCGTGTCGGCCCCGGTCGGTGTGAGATGTGCCGCACCGCCGCCCGGCCGCCCCTGGGAGATCGGTGCACTGTGCACTGACTAGTCCCTCGCGCCGCGGCGCCGGAGTACGCGGACTCAGGCGCCGCCCCCACCACGGGCGCCGGAAAGGTAGCATGAAGT